>DATIUT010000347.1:0-20936 GCA_035466615.1 Anaerolineales bacterium
GACCTTGGACATATTTCTCCTTTGGTTAATAACAATCATAATCCTGTTTTTATGGACGCCAAGTGTCCAAAGTATGTTCCCTTTGAGTCTTCCCGTCTCGATCTTCAGTGATACTGTGAGTCTTCAACCTCCTGACGAAGAATAAAAACCTGCCCCGGACGGTATCGTCCGGGGCAGGTTTGAACACCTCAATGTTTTGGGGTGGTATTAAGGCTTGAAAGTAAGTTCCTGCTTCACACAGGTACCCGTCAGGTCGGCATCTGTGCAGGCTGTAACCCTGGCAGTGAGGGTATGCCCGGATGGGTTATATCCAAAGGGAGGCGAACTGACTGTAACCGTCCCGCCGGCAACCAGTGTATTCGCCGTGTTGGATGTGCCGCAACCGTCTTTGTTCATGAAACCGTTCGCGTCCTGTGAAGTGACGGTAAGGGTATCCGCGTCGCTCAAAGAAATGGAGACGGATTTGAACAGAACACCGCTCGAATTCACCAATTTTAAGTCCACCCACCAGGTGGTGGTGCACTTTTCCAGCCCGGCAAAGGACAAAGTGAAACTCGTAACGGGCGGAGGAGGCGGGGACATATATAACAACGGCAGGATATTCCCGGTAACTGTGGCGTATTCCCCCCACACCCAGCAGTACTCAGCACCTTCATCCGGATTGCGGATGTACCAATATTCCCCTTTCGGTTCGCGCCCGACAACTTCAGCTGTTTCGCCTACGAGCAACATCCCCACCTTTTCATACACCGAGCCGGGGCCCACACGGCAATTTGTATCTTGAGAAACGCTGATCATGGGTGTTTCCGAAGTGGGTGTGAAGTCCGGAGTTGCAGACAGGGTCGGTTCAAGGGTTAGGGTTGGCGTTTCGGGCGTACTGGTGAAGGTCGCTGTTGCGGGATTGTTCAAGGCGGCTTCTGTCTGGCGGGCGGCAATGGTCTGCGCAATGGAGGTGTTGAGCGCGTTTGGATCTGACGGCGCCAGCGGGGTGGATTGACTACATGCAAGAGATACGGTCAGCAAAACGACCACGGATATAAGGATGGGATGTCGCTTCAACATGATTCTCCTTTTGTTCAATTCTCAATCATAATACCAAAGTTGTTTTTCAACCGGGTCTCAAGACCAGATATCCTTTTGAAAGCCATTTATGCTGGAGTGCAATCTCATATCCTCTTGCGGACAGGCGTTCCGCCGCGGATATGAACCATTGCCTTGCCCCATAAGTCTTCAAGGAGGACGTTTCTGCGGCAGAACCTTTCCACGCTTCGAAGAAATCATGGATCGGTTCACCCGTCGTGACGTGGTGGATCAGATTCTTTGGCAGGATGGTCTGGAATTCAGCCGGTTCAAACCCAAGCCGGAAGTTGGTACTGAACACAAGCGCTTCCATCCCCCATGCTTCATCCTCCAACCTCCTCACAAGATTCGCCGCCCAAATACTCCCAGACGGATTCGACGTGCCTTCGATCATCAACCCGCCGGGGAGGACATATTGGGCAAGCGTTTTATAAGCGGGATCAAAATCCTTTTCCTCGTATTGACGCAGAACATTGAACGCACGGATCAAGCGCACATGCTCGTTCTCTCTCAATGGCAGGTTGAATCCACCCAGACGAAAGAAGGTCTTTTCATCTGCATAAGGCAGTGCTGCTTCAACCCTCCCCTTGTCGATCTCAACGCCAAGTATTTTCAGGTCCGGGTTCACGCGCCGGAACCGCTCCGCCGACTCAAGCGTGGTGCGCGGGTCGAAGCCGTAACCAAGATCAACAAACGTTGCATCGGCGAACAGGCTGTCGGTCCGCGTGAGGAGCGATGGCTCATAGAGCAGGATGAAGTTATCGACACGGCGAAGCCGGTTCGCGGCGGTCTTCCCGCGGGTGGGCTGTCCCTGTGGTTTGTTGGAGCGCGGCATCCTCACCATTATAAAAAGAAACTCACCCCCGAAGCAGTTTTCGAGGGTGAGTCTTGCTGTATATTCTTTGTATTACACAACGACCCCGGCTCAGTCACCTGCTTCCGCATCCGGGAGTTGGGAAGGCTGTTCAGCATCATCTTCCGAGCCTTCCTCTGTTTCAGCAGTAAAGCGTCCGTGAATGAAGCCCGTTCCGGCGGGGATCAACTTGCCGATGATCACATTCTCCTTCAGACCGATGAGCGGGTCGGTGGTCGAACCGATGGCCGCGCCTGCCAGCACCTTGATGGTATGCTGGAAGGAGGATGCAGAGAGGAACGAATCCGTGCTGAGCGAGGCTTTCGTCACGCCGAGCAGTACTTCGGAGAAGCGGGCGGGTTGCCTGCCTTCCGACAGCAATTGTTCATTGATCTTGCGGATCTCGAGGCGATCCACAACATCGCCGGGCAGATATTTGGCATCGCCGGGGCGTGTGACCTGCACCTTGCTCAGCATCTTGCGGATGATGGTCTCAAAGTGCTTGTCATGGATGTTCTGACCCTGCGAGCGATACACCCTCTGCACTTCGGTCATCAGGTACATTTGGCAGGCTTCACGTCCCTGGATCTTCAACACGCGGTGCGGGTTGAGCGAACCTTCAGTAAGAGGCTGACCTGCCTCCACCTTGTCATTATTCTTCACCAAAAGGCGGGATGTGGTCGGGATCTCGTAAGTAACGGATTCCTTCTGGTCATAGGATACGACGACCTTCCGTTCCTTTTTCTCCACCCGGATACGCCCGCCATGCTGGGCAACGATCTTCGCGTCGTCCAAGGTTGCCAGCACATCACCGGCTTTTGCCTCCGCTTCATCTTTGACTTCGATCTTCCATTCCCCGGGAATGGTGTACTCATCGCTGACAAGCTGGCTGTTCTCGATCATGACTTCACGCAGGTCGGCATACTTTTCAGACTGGTCTATATGCAGGGTACCGCTGATCTCTGCGATGATGGCTTCACCCTTCGGTTGTTTACGTGCTTCGAAGAGTTCCTCCACGCGCGGGAGACCGGTTGTAATGTCAGCGCCGCCGGCGGCAACACCACCTGTGTGGAACGTACGGAGGGTCAACTGCGTGCCAGGCTCGCCGATGGATTGCGCGGCGACGATACCGACCGCAGAACCGAGATCCACCATGGTGCCGCGTCCCAGGTCGATGCCGTAACATTTGGAACAAATGCCATGCTGTAATTCGCATGTCAGCGGCGAACGGACCTTGACCTCGGCAATGCCTGAGGCCGCAATCTTGCGGGCCATTTCATAGTTGATGATATCGCCGGTCTCGCCAATGACTTCGCCCGTACCCGGGTCGATCACATTTTCAGCCAGCACGCGGCTGTACAGGCGGCTGCTCATTGCCTGCCCAGCCACATCATCTTTTCTGCGGATCATTACACCATCGGTTGTGAAACAATCATGTTCGTTGATGATGATGTCCTGCGCAATATCTACCAGGCGGCGGGTAAGGTAGCCGGCATCCGCTGTGCGGAGGGCTGTATCTGCAAGACCTTTGCGCGCGCCGTGCGTGGAAATGAAGTATTCCTGCGCTGTGAGACCTTCACGGAAGTTCGAACGGATCGGCATCGGGATGATGCGTCCGGAGGGGTCAGCCATAAGACCGCGCATACCTGCCAGTTGCGAAATAGTGGAGAAACCACCCTTGGTCGCACCGGAGGTTGCCATTGTGGAGAGATTGCCATCGGGATCCATGTGTTTCTTCACGGCATCCGCAACTTTGTCTGTGGTCTGCTGCCAGACCTCGATCTCGCGCTCGTTCTTTTCCTGTTCGGTCAACAGACCGCGGCGGAAATCGCGTTGCACCAGTTCCACCTGCTTGAGTGCTTCGTCGATGATGACCTTGCGTTCCGGCGGGATGGAAATGTCGGCAACCGCCAGCGTGGTGCCGGACTTCATGGCATATTCAAAACCGATGGTCTTGATCTTGTCGGCAACATCAGTGGTCTTTTCCTGCCCGCAAAGTTCATATACATCGGCGATCAAATCCTTCACGCCGCCTTTTTCCAATTTTTCGTTGACGAATTGAACCTCTTCGGGGAGAACCCGGTTGAAGAGGACGCGCCCGACGGTCGTGTCAATCACGCGTGTTTCTGATTCGGGCAGACGGTCACCTTTTTCGTCGTACCAGGTCTTTGCACGCAATTTGATCTCGGAGTGAACTTCCACCTGATCCAGCGCGTATGCCATTTCGACTTCATCGAAATCAGAGAAGGCGCGTCCATCGCCTTTGTGGGCCGCCTTTTGTGCCATGGTCAGATAGTACACACCGAGTACCATGTCCTTGGATGGGGAAATGATCGGTTCGCCGTCCGCAGGTTTGAGCAGGTTGCGGGAGGCAAGCATGAGATTGCGTGCTTCCTGCACTGCCTTTTGTGAAAGCGGGACATGGACAGCCATTTGGTCGCCGTCGAAGTCTGCGTTAAAAGCGGTGGTGACGAGCGGGTGCAACTGAATGGCGGAACCTTCGATCAGGATCGGCTCGAACGCCTGGATGCCCAGACGGTGCAGGGTCGGCGCACGGTTCAACAAAACGGGACGCTCGCCAATCACTCCTTCCAACGCCTCCCAAACCTCGGGACGGTTACGCTCGATCAAACGACGCGCGCCCTTCACGTTGGCGGCATATCCATTCTGCACAAGGCGTGCGATCACGAACGGGCGATACAACTCAAGCGCCATGCTTTTGGGCAGACCACACTGATTCAATTTCAACTGCGGACCCACCACGATCACGGAGCGGCCCGAATAATCCACGCGCTTGCCAAGCAGGTTGCGGCGGAAGCGTCCTTTTTTACCTTTGAGCATATCGCTCAGGGACTTGAGTTCGCGACGGCCACGGCGTGAAAGCGCCTTGCCGCGCTGTGAGTTGTCGATGAGGCTGTCGACCGCCTCCTGCAACATGCGCTTCTCGTTGCGGATGATGACATCCGGCGCACCGAGTTCCAGCAATCTCTTCAGGCGATTGTTGCGGTTGATGACGCGGCGGTACAGATCGTTGAGGTCCGATGTGGCAAAGCGGCCGCCATCCAACTGCACCATCGGGCGCAGGTCGGGCGGGATGACCGGGAGAACGGTCAGGATCATCCACTCGGGACGGTTGCCTGAGCGGCGGAAGGCTTCCACAACTTTTAAGCGGGTCGTGGCTTTCTTTCGCTTCTGCTTGGACTTTGTGGTTTTTACCTCGTGCCAGAGTTCTTCCGCCAATTTATCAAGATCAAGACGTTCGAGAATGTCATAGAAAGCTTCGGCGCCCATGTCTGCACGGAAGACCTGTCCCCAGCGTTGTTTGAGTTCGCGGTAACGGATCTCACTGATGAAGGTGAAGGGACGCAGTTCCAAAAGTTCGTCGCGCTGACGGGAAGACTGGTTGGAGGAAACGGAAGTCTGTTCTTCCAACTGGGAGCGCAGCGCATCCATCTGCATGTCCGCATCTGCCTTAATGCGGCCAGCGTCCATTTTAAGGTCTTCAATTTCCTTGGCGCTTTGGTCTTTCAAATCGTTTTCAAGTGATTCGAGTTTCTTTTGGACGATTTTCTGTACCTGGGAAATGTGCTTCGCCGTGACCTTATCACCTGCATCAAGGATCTTTTCATTGGTCAATTCAAAGACGATTGTCTTTTTGGCGTGTTCGCCCATTTGATCCTGGAGCATTTTTTCCAGTTTCTGACCTTCCTTGATAACCGGGTCAAGTTTTTCAGCGATGACTTCATCATAGTTCTGCTCAAGGTTGGTGCGCTTCTGGTTGATCTCGCTGATGGTATGGTCACGATTTGTCTTGATCTCGGCGATCTTTGAATTGATCTCTGCCGCCTGCTCGCGCTCCGAAACGGAGATCTCGTCCTCGAGACGTTTGAGTGCTTTGTTGCGGGCCTCCTCGTCAACGTAGGTCACAATGTATTGCGCAAAGTACAGCACACGGTCCAGATTGCGGCGGGAAATGTCCAGCAACATGCCCAAATAGGAGGGGATGCGGCGGGTGTACCAGATGTGGGCAACAGGGGTAGCCAATGCTATATGTCCCATGCGTTCGCGGCGCACGGACGAGCGGGTCACTTCGACGCCGCACTTGTCACAGATGATTCCTTTATAACGGGGGTTTTTGTATTTACCACAATAGCACTGCCAGTCCCTTTGGGGACCGAAAATGGCTTCACAGAACAAGCCATCCTTTTCAGGGCGCAGACGGCGATAGTTGATGGTTTCGGGCTTGAGAACCTCGCCATAAGACCACGACATGATGGTTGCGGGCGATGCGAGGCTGATGCGGAGTGCGGTCAATCCTTTGGTTTCCACTGGAACCTCTCCTTAGAAAATAACGTTCGGTAAGTCCACGGACAGGCGTATAGCCGTCCTGTTCAAGAGACAAACAAAGGCAAGCGCTTCGAGAGTTTTTCTCAAGCGCTTGCAGTGTTTAATCTTCTAATTTCATCCAACAGGAGAATTATACGCAAAAAAAGTTTTGAGTCAAGGAAATTTGTGTCGGAATCGATGTTTTATGACAACAAACCCCTTGCAAATGCCAGAAAACCTTGGACATCTTTGAAATTCGTGACGATTCCAATCGAAATGCGCACCGCCCCGCTGGATTTCCCATCTATGCACAGGCGGAAATCATCTATGGTCAGACGGTCTTCGTGGCCCGGCTGGGTGAAGCAAACATCCAGTTCCACGCGCGAAATACCGAGTGCCACCTCCCCCGCGCCGGGGTTGCAAAAGCAACCCGTTCGCAGGGAAATATTGACTTTGTTGGCCTGTTCTTCAATGGAACGATGATCAATGGCGTTGTTATCCTTATCGTAAAAGTTGACAGTAACAGCCCCGCCTCTTCCATCCATTCGGGTTGGTCCATAAACACGCGCCAACGAGACGCCGGTGCTGTGTTTCATTTCAACAAGTTTGCTCAACAACCAGCCGGTCAGGCAATGGACGCGTTCATGGATCACATCATAACCGATAGATTCAATATGCTTTAAGCCAATCTCAATGGCGGGGATATTGAGATAATCTATGGTGCCATCCTCGAACGCGGCCGCGCCGTCTGCCATGTAGTATTTGTCGCCCTGAACGGATGCAACCGTGATGGTACCGCCCGCGAACCATGGGCGGTGTAATTTTCCCAGTGCATCCTTGCGCACGATCAATGCGCCAATGCCCGTTGGATAGCCAAACATCTTATAAAAGGAGATCGGAACAAAATCAGGCTTGACCCTGCCCAGGTCCAATGGGCTGGTGGGAACGAACGCGGCGGCATCGAGCAGAACATCCCAGCCGTGTCCATGCGCTTTCTCTATCCATTCAAGCGGATGCTTTACAGAGGAGAAGTTCGATTGGGCAGGATAGGCGAAAAGGTTGTGTCCTTTCTTCGAAGGTTGAGCCAGCTCACGGTCCAGTTGTGAAGTGTCAACACGCATGTCAGGCAGGGCAACCGGGATGTAAGCGACGTTCGCACCGCGCGCGTGCGCGAATTCCCGAATCCCGTTCACCGAGTTGTGGTTGTCGAAGATCAAAAGATAGCGCCCATTCGCAAACGGATACGACTCACCGATCAACTTCAACGCGCCGCTCGCATTCGACGTAAAGACCGCGATGTATTCATCGGGGTCAGCATTGAAAAAATTCAGAACATATTCGCGCGCATGTTCAACAAGTTGTGTGGCGGCTTGCGAAGTGGGATTGCTCGAATGCGGGTTGCCAAAGACATGCTCGGCAAGGAGGCTGTGATGACGTCGCAATTGCGAATCAGCATACAAGCCTCCGCCTGTGTAATCAAGATAGATGTGTCCACCCAGATCAAGCCGCGCATACTCCGCCGCGCGCAAATCATCAATAATATGGGTCGTTGGATATGTGGGATATTCCCTCAAAAATGCAACAAACTCAGGATCAGGTTCGGTCATCATTGCCTCCGCCTCAATTTAACCACAGATTATTCTTCATTGCGAGCGCAGCAATCCCAAAGGCGCCGTTGGGATTGCTGCGCTCGCCAGTTCTTCGCAATGACGTTCAACGCGTATAATTAACCCATGCCTCGAATTTGCATTGTGCCCCGCGTGGATGGATTCTCAGGAGTTGCATCCTTTCGCATCAAGTTCGAAGATGGTCTGCGCGCCCGCGGCGTGGACGTGACTCACGATGTCTCCGAACTTTCGGATGCCATCCTCGTTCTCGCGGGGACCCGGCGCCTGCTCCCGTTGTGGAAAGCGCGTTCACGCGGACAGAGGATCGTGCAACGCCTCGATGGGATCAACTGGGTGCACCGGGTCCGTTGGGCGGGGTTGCGATACACCGCGCGCGCCATTTATGGAAACGCGAACCTTTCCTTTATTCGTTCACGCCTGGCAGACAAGGTCATTTACCAGAGCCAATTCATCAAACGCTGGTGGGACGATTGGTATCGGCCTGCACGCGTTCCGTCGTCGGTGACCATCAATGGGGTTGATCTGAAGCAATATACGCCGGAAGGATTGCACGAACGTCCATCCATGCACTATCGCCTGCTGATTGTGGAAGGGAGCATGGCCGGCGGTTTGAATTCGGGATTATTCTCCGCAGTGGAACTCGCGAAGCAACTTTCGCGAAAATCCAAAATCGAACTGAGCATCGTGGGGCAGGTGGACGCGCATACCAAAAAAAGATTGAAACATCAGAATACATTTCGCATCAATTTCATGGATACAGTCAAGCGCGAACACATCCCGTGGTTGATGCGTTCATCACACCTTCTATTTTCCGCGGAGGTAAACCCGCCGTGCCCCAACTCGGTGATCGAGGCTTTGGCATGCGGACTGCCTGTCATTGGTTTCGATACGGGTTCGCTGTCCGAACTCGTGCAGGGAAATGCAGGTCGGCTGGCGCCGTATGGGGCAAACCAATGGAAATTGGAACAACCGAACATTCAAGCGCTTGCAGATGCGGCAGATGAAGTTTTACAGGACAACGATAAATTTCGAAAAGCGGCGCGGGAACAGGCCGAAGAGAATCTGGGGTCGGACAAGATGGTTGACGAATATATCAAGGTTTTATTGAATGATGGATAAATTCCCCGGCAAACTCGCGTTGCAACAACGCGTACTCCCCAATTATCGCGCTCCGTTCTTCGACCTGCTCGCCTCCGCCTGTGACGGAGGGATGAGCCTGTTCACAGGTTTGCCGCGTGCTGGGGAGGGGATCACAGTGGCGGACAAGTTACAGGTCGCACGTTACAAGCCGGGGAAGAACATCCATTTGTTTGGCGGAGGTTTTTATCTGTGTTACCAGCAAGGATTAATGGACTGGCTCAGGGAATGGAATCCTGATGTTCTAATCATGGAGGCCAACCCGCGTTGTCTTTCCACGTCATCTGCTGTGAAGTGGATGCATAAGCAGAACAAACCGGTCATCGGTTGGGGATTGGGCGCGCCTCTCCTCAGTCCCCTCCGTTTTCCCCGAAAATGGGGAGGGAGCGAAGGATGGACTGGATTGAGAAAACAACGAAGGTTATCTTTTATCCGCCAATTTGACGCGATGATCTCTTACAGTCGACGCGGGGCGGATGAATATGCTGAACCAGGCTTTCCGCGCGAGAAGATTTTTGTCGCGCATAATTCTATTGCACCAGCGCCATCCCATCCATTACCATCCCGGCCTTCGTCTTTTGACTCTCGGCCAAATATCCTGTTCGTTGGCAGGTTACAAGCAAGGAAACGGGTTGATTATTTACTGCGTGCCTGCGCCGAAATACAAAATGTGAGACTCGTCATAGTCGGTGACGGACCGGAACGCGCCGCGCTCGAATCGCTTGCGAAGGAAACCCATCCAAGTGCGGAGTTCATCGGGGCAAAGCATGGAGTGGAGTTACAGCCTTATTTCGCAGAAGCAGACCTCTTTGTCCTGCCTGGAACCGGCGGACTCGCCGTGCAGGAGGCGATGAGTTACGGGCTTCCCATCATTGTCGCGCAGGGAGACGGCACACAGGATGACCTCGTCCGCAAAGGGAACGGGTGGCAGGTTCCGCCGGATGATTTCGAGGCGCTGGTCGCAACAATGAAAGACGCGCTATCGGATGCAGCGCGTCTGCGAAGGATGGGGGGAGAGTCGTATCGCATCGTGAAGGAAGAGATCAATACCGGAAAGATGGTAGAAGCATTCATAACGGCGCTGAATACCCTAACCAGAAAATGAACTGGTTGCTTCCTCCAGGTTGTTGTAGACCAGAATGTTTTGCAAAAACCCCGCAACATTAAAGATATAGTAGATCTGTGGGTTCGGGCAGACAATTTTCAGGTAGGGGGATTTATAAGGTTCATCACCGTGCTGGCGCATCAACTCCACATCACTTTGAGGTGTAAACAATTTAAAGATGTTTTGGACCGCGCGCAGGCCTGCACCGGAGAGCACATCCAATTCAGAGAGGTCGAGCAGGATATGCCTTGCCCCATCCTCGTGCGCCTGGCGGGCACGGTCAAGCAATTCTTTTTCAGTGGAACCATGAAGGTGCCCTTTAATGTGCAAAACAGCCACGGATACATCCCCCTGAATTTGAGATGTGGTGATGGTCAATTCACTCATATCCGCTCTCCTCCGAAAATTACCATGCATGGTTTTTGTCCTTGAAAGACCAGGCGGTGCAATGCTTATGGAGACTCTGTTGGCTCGACTGTCATCGTTCGTTCCACATTCACCCACATCTGAGCACCATTGGTTGCGATCTCGATCCATCCATTCTGGTCGGTGCGCAGCAACGCATAATCCTTCACGATTTCAAGAACTTCACCATCGGGCATGCCATCCGGGTCGGCGGCATCCACGCTGAGCACCACCAGTTCGGGATTTAGATTCACGATCCACTCTTCAGGATTCGACGCGGCATAGCCTGAATCGGCCAGTGCAAGGATGCTCACAGGTCCAATATCCTCGCCATATCCCAATTCATCCAACGCCTCAAAACTCATACCGACCGGCAGTAATGCACGAAAGTTCTGATACTCGAGCAACAATACCGAGCCGCGCGGGCCGGCTGTCAGCATGGTCAATGTCGCACCATCACCAAGATCGAGCATCTGATCCTTTTCAGCATCCGTCGCAGTGACGCCCTTCAAGTTCAAATATTCGTTCAACACGCCCGCTGAAAATGAAGCCTGCCGGTTACCGCTCCACAATACCGCATCGGCCGGATAACGCTCGAGCACGCGCGGCAATGCGGCAACCTGTTCCTCTTCTGTTGCGGCAACGATCAACCAATCCAATTTTCTATCGAATGATGAAATCCTTCTGCCGAGTTCATCGGATAGTGTCGTTACACTCTCCCCGCCATTGATCAAAATGTTTTTGCCTGACGGAGTCTCGATGAGGACTCCATCCGCTGAACCAACATCCAAAAATGTGACGTGCAATAGCCCATCAGGGATCGCGACCGCCGCGCGCCAGACCAGCAACAGACCAATGACCAGGATGACGAGCACGCTTCCGACTCCGACCGCACCCGCCTTCTGTCCAATGGACCGAGTCCACTCTTTGAAATTCGACCAGCCAAAGGTCACGGAAAAAAGTGCCGCGTAGAAGAGGATCACGAACCAAATAGAGAAGTCTCCAAGGAATATGGTCCCATGCGGCACGCGGTCGAACAATTCCACCATGCGGATCGTGTACACAACAAAGGGCCACGCGATCCACGCGACGATTTGACCAGGCAAAAACCAGACAAGACTCAACAACACCGCCAGCCCGCCGATGATCATCACCGCTGGTTGCGCGGGCAGGATGAACGGATTGGCAATGAATGAAACGAGGGAGACGCGTTGAAAGTGATAAGCCATGATCGGAATGGTCGTCAGTTGTGCCGCGAGTGTGAGCAAAACGAATTCAGAAAAGAGTTCAGCGGCACGTTCTGCTGTGGAAGCTGGAAAATACTTTGTGATGATTCTATTCGCAAATTCTGAGAATGGCGTGGCATATAAGATGAGTCCGAGTGTGGCAAAGAAAGAAAGCTGGAAACCCACATCCCAAAGGTATAACGGATTAAAGAGGAAACACATTCCCGCCGCAACAGCGAGAAGTGTATTCAACGCCATCTGCCTGCGGCCCAACTGTCTTGCCCACAAAGCCAGGCTCCCCATGAATGCCGCGCGTACAACTGCCGCATCTGCACCAACGATGAATGTGTATAACACAATGCCGAGTATGGCAATGACCGTACCGCGCCTCTCGCCGAAGAAACGGCTGAAGAAGGCAAAGAAGATCCCCGCGATGATGCTGATGTTGAAGCCCGAAATGGCGATGATATGCGCCGTGCCCGTGTTCTTGAAAGCCTGTTGCAATTCCCGGGTGAGACCGGTGTCCGTGCCAAGCAGGATACCCGCAAGCAATGAAGATTCAGGGTCGGGAAAGAGCCGGTAGATGTTATCGAGCGATTTTTCCTTGAAAGAGTAAAGTACGCGGAAGATTGGATTCCCGCCATTGCCCGGCAATACAGTGACCTCAGCGCTGGTCATATATGAATGAATGTGCTGTGCGGCGAGATAATCACGATAGGAGAAGTCCTCGTTCTCGGGTGGAGTCTTCAATTTGCCTCGCAGGCGGACCCTCCCGCCGTATTCGAACGGCTGGTTATTCGAAACGCGCGCGAGCAATAGACTCTCCTCAAACAGGTCATCTCTGATGGGCAGGTCGCCATCGCCTGTATCCACCGCCTGAACTTTGATTCGCAGGTTGGTGTAGGCGTCGCGGTAATCAGGCGGCTCTGCGATCATGCCTGTGATCAACAGGTCATAGTCGCGGTCGTTGTAAAAAGCGATGTGGAACGCGTCGAATTTGGGAACGGAGAATTGATAGCGCGCCGCGCCGAGGAAAAGTCCGAAGAAAAGAATGAAGAAAAGGGGTTGAAAGAGGAAGGAGGAAAGATTGAGTCGCGGAGAAAGAATACGTGCAAGAATGGAGAGAAAAATTGCAAGAACAACAAGTACGATCCAGATCCATAACGATAGCGAAACCAGCTTTCCCAAAACGATTCCCCCGAGAAATGCAAACGAAAACCACATCAGCGGGGGCTGTGTGGCGAGTTGTTCGCGCAGGGATGTGGGAGGATTCGCCGCCTGCATAGATGCCTTTTATCATAGCATGGAATCAGACGGGTAGGATACAATCTTAATCACCATTGCGAGCGACCCTGAGCAAAGTCGAAGGGAAGCGAGGTAATCTCCCAATTTTATGAGGAGATCGCCTTGGGCACCCGCACCCTCGCAATGACGGACATTGTTATGACAGATTCCAAACTCATCCTCGTCACTGGCGCAACCGGCTATGTCGGCGGACGGCTTGTGCCGCGCCTGCTGGAAGCAGGCTACCGTGTGCGCGTCCTCGTCCGTGACCCCGCGCGCCTGCATGGACGTCCGTGGCTGGGCAAAGTCGAAGTCATCACTGGCGACGCGCTCACCGAAGGGACACAGAACGAAGCCATGAGGGGCGTTTCAGTTGCCTACTATCTCATCCATGGCAAACAGGGTGGAAGGGACAGTGCCGAACGCGACTTGACCGTTGCTCGTAACTTTGCCCATGCCGCTGAACAGATGAACGTGGAACGCATCATTTACCTCGGCGAACTCGTTGACCCAACATCGGATCTGTCCCCGTATCTGCGGGCGAGGCACGAAACAGGGTATATCCTCCGCTATGGCGGTGTTCCTGTCACGGAGTTTCGCGCAGGCATGATCGTCGGTTCAGGTTCTGTTTTATTTGAGATGGTCCGCTATCTCGGTGAACGCGAGCCTCTTCTTCTTTGCCCTGCATGGTTCTTCTCACAGGCGCAACCAATCGCGATACGAGATGCATTGTCATATCTCATTGATGCTCTCGATACTCCTGAATCCATCGGCAGACTTATCGAAATCGGCGGACCGACCCGCCTCACCTATGCAGAGATGTTGCTCGAATATGCAAAGGAACGCGACCTCAAACGGTATCTCCTCCGATTTCCTTTCAATGTCCCGCGCCTTTCGGCATATTGGGTGCACATGGTCACGCCGATCCATTGGCGCCTTGTGTTGCCGTTGATCGAAGGCTTGCGTGCCAATCTCATCGTCAGGGATGAAGCGGCGAAGAAGTTGTTCCCGCAGATCAAGCCGATTGACTTCCAAACCGCTGTCCGCCTTGCGCTCGGCCGCATCCAACGTGATGATGTTGAAACAAGCTGGGCGGATGCACTGGTCACCGCGGTGGGGGATGTAAAGCCGTATGAATTAAAAGTGGAAGAAGGCATGTTCATTGAGCGGCATCAGGTTTTTCTTGACCTTAAGCCTGAATTTGTTTTTCGGGCCTACATGGGCATCGGCGGCGCGCGCGGCTGGATGTACTGGGATTGGGCCTGGGCATTACGCGGCTGGATGGACAAAGCCATTGGCGGCGTCGGTTTACGGCGCGGCCGCCGCCACCCCGATGAAATTCGTGTGGGCGAGTCGCTGGATTTCTGGCGCGTGGAAGCGGTGGAACAAAATCAATTACTCCGTTTGCGCGCGGAAATGAAAGTGCCGGGCAAAGCCTGGCTTGAATTTCAATCCACTCATCCTTCTGATGGGGACAATTCCCAACAAGGGGGCAGGCAAGAAAATAAAACGCTCTTTACCGCCACGGCTTATTTCGCCCCTCGCGGCTTCTGGGGTGTTATGTACTGGTATGCCATGTGGCCTTTTCACAAATTCATCTTCGCCGGCCTCACGAGCCGTCTCGCCTCCCGCGCGCACGTCTTAAACCATTCTCATTGATCGTTTACTCTGAACACAGTGAAGTCGAATGGCATCTTTCATGAAAAATAATCTCATCCTCGTCACCGGTGCGACCGGCTACATCGCAAGCAGATTGATTCCCCGCTTGCTGGATTCGGGTTACCGGGTCCGTGCCCTCGCCCGCGATCCGCTTCGACTCAAAGGCCGAAGCTGGTTCAACAAAGTACACATTGTCCAGGCTGACGTCACCTCCCCTTCAACACTTGCCAATGCGCTCGAAGGCGTTCACACCGCCTATTACCTGATCCACAACATGTCTCACGGACATGGATACACATCCCTCGAACTGGACGCCGCTCATGCATTCGCATTCGCCGCAGAACAAGCAGGGATCGAACACATCATTTACCTCGGCGGACTCGCCGACCCTGAAGGACACATCGCGCCACATATGCGTTCACGCATCGAGACGGGAAAAGTCTTACGCAAAGGCAAAGTCCCCGTCACGGAATTTCGCGCGGGCGTCATCGCAGGGTCCGGGAGCATTTCGTTCGAAATGATACGCTTCATGACTGAGTTATTTCCCATTGCGCCCGGCCCCATGTGGATGAAGAACAAGTCCCAGCCGATTGCCATCCAAAACGTCATTGACTATCTCATCGCGGCGTTGACCAATCCGGACGGGCGCGGCGGCGTCTTCGAGATTGGCGGACTCGAGGTCACAACCTACAAAGACTTGATGCTCCGTTATGCCCGCGCACGCGGACTCAAGCGCAGAATGTTCCTGCTGCCCGGCATTCCTCTTTGGCTCATGGCATTCGGTGTGGGATTAATGACTCCCGTCCCCTATCCCATTGCCTACGCGTTGATTGATGGCTTGTCAGCAGACAGTGTGGTCAAACATCCTGAAGCTCTGAAGGTATTCCCAGAAGTCAAGCTGGTTGACTTTGATTTCGCAACGCAGAAGGCGCTCAACTTCACACATCCCGATCACATCGAACGCGTATGGGAGAATGGCGCATCGAAGACCAAGTCCCTGAAACATGAGGGGTGTTTTATTCTCCATAAAAATTCCCCGCGAAAAGGAGCGCGCCCTCCTCACCTGATGAGCGCCCCCTTCGGGGATGATAAGGGACCAGGGGTGAGGGAGAATCATCATTCCATCTTCGGCGAACTATGGATCGAACAGTGTATGGAACAGGATTGTATCGTCCAAACCATCTTCTTCTCCCCGCGCGGACTGCCGGGATTTTTATATTGGTACCTGCTTTACCCATTCCACTGGTTACGTTTTCGCGGTTTAATTCGCAGAGTGACGAAATAATCATGAAACGCCCCATCCTTTTTCTCCTTTCCTCCTTCCTGCTGATCATCATCATGATCCTGGTGGCGCTTCGTGTCCCCCATTCGCTGCCAACCAATTCCGATTTCAACGCCGTTTACACCGCCAGCGTCGCTCTCATGCGCGGCGCGCCCATTTATGATATTCCCGCGGTAAAGGCTGTCGCGGCAGAGGCGCTGGGCGTCCCTGTTGAGAAGTTTTTCCTGGCTCCCTTTCCATATCCGCCGTGGTATGCGTTGAGCACGTTCTATCTGGGATTGCTTCCCATCCAGCAGGCTGCCTTGTTATGGTTCGAGATCAATCTTGTGTTGGTGTTCCTATCCATCTGGTTCCTCACAGATGGGTGGAATGGGCGTTTACGCCTGACCGCTTTTCCGCTTGGCTTGTTTTTCATCCCGGTGATCGGAGCGTTGTCAGTCGGGCAGAACGTGTTCCCGGTTCTGCTGGGCGGCTCCATGCTCGTGTATGCCCTGCGGAAGGAAAATGTCGCGCTCGTCACACTTGGCTCGGTCCTGGTCACATATAAGCCTCACATTGGCGCTCTGATATTGTTGTCAGCGTTGTGGCGGCTGATCGCAGGCAGAAGCGATTTCGGACGACGCGCGACGCGTTCCATCCTTCTGGCGGGAGTCTTTCTCTTTTTCATTGGCTTTCTGGCTGACCCGGCATGGCATATTCGTTATCCACAAATGTTGCTGGGGATCACATCCGTCAATTATGGGAGCGAAAGCACGGGCGCGTTGTGCTCGAACTGCACGAGCCTGCCCGTTTTGTTTTCACGATGGTTCTTTGATGGCACGCTTCTGACAGCGGCCCTTGTTGCACTGACATTGCTGATCATCCTTTCTGCATTGATCTTTCAGGCTCGCTCAAGGTTCTCCAAAGAGCCGGCCTTGTTGCTGAACCTGGCGTTGGTTTCCACACTGCTTGTCAGCCCGTATCTTTTCAACTATGACTTCGTTTTATTGCTTATCCCATTTGCAATTCTTCTGGATAAAAAATATGGAGTCGTGCAAAATGTCGTTGTGATCCTTTGTTATCTCATTCCAACGCTTGCCATTGCAATATACGGGCGCGATGGGAACATCACGTTGAATGTAGTGACGATTGTCATCACTTTCCTGCTTTTCGCTCGCACACGGCACGCGGGCATTGACGTTACTGCTTCCGCGTCATACAATGGTAACAATTAAATACGGCCAGTCAGCGGCGAAGCTGGTGTAATTCCAGCACTGTCGCGCAACTGTGAATTTGGCGTTTAGCAAATAGCGCTTAGCTTTTAGCCTCATGGCTGATTGCTGATCGTTCGAAGCTGACAGCTAATGAAGTCAGGTCGCCCGCCCTGGTCGGTTCACCACACTCTCGCGGAAAGGAGGTGGAGGACGGCTAGATCGGATTGCCTCTCCAACCTCCCCAGCCCATGCTGGGGATTTTGATTCTTCCAATACCATGTCATTGTGAGGCGAAGCAATCCCAATTTGACAAGGAGATTGCTTGATCGCAACGAACGTTCCTCACAATGACAAAACCATATGAATGGAGAAAAGATGTTTCGCAAAACCCTACTACTCACCTTATTGATCGCGCTCCTGACAGCCTGTGCGCCTCAAGCCACCCCGACGGTTGAATCCGTTCCAACTGAAGTTGTCGCTACTGAAACTGTTGCCCCCACAGAAGCGCCGACGGAAGTCCCTGCCATGACCTACACCGACGACGCGGGGCGTGAAATAACCCTTGAAGGGACTCCCCAACGAATCGTTTCGCTCGCGCCCTCCAACACGGAAATTTTGTTCGCGGTCGGTGCAGGTTCACAGGTCGTTGGACGCGATGAATTTTCTGATTATCCCGAAGAAGCCAAGGCCATCGAAAGTATCGGCGGATCATTCGGTGAATACAACGTGGAAGCCATCGTCGCGCTCGAACCCGACCTTGTCCTTGCCGCAGAGATCAACACACCTGAACTCATCAAACAACTCGAGGACCTCGGCCTGACCGTGTATTACCTGCGCAACCCGACCACGTTCGAAGAGATGTACACGAATCTCGAAACAGCTGCAAGCCTCACAGGTCATGACGCGACTGAACTGGTTGACTCGCTCAAAGCCCGCGTTGCCGCAGTGGATGAGAAGATCGCGCCGCTTTCCTCGCGCATCGCCGTCTTCTATGAGATCGACGCGACCGACCCGGCCAAACCGTGGACGTATGGACCCGGCACATTCGGCGACCTGCTCATCGAACGCGCCGGCGGACACAACGTCGGCAATATCGCCAGCGACCCGTATCCGCAACTCAGCCTTGAGCAGGTTGTGACCGCCAATCCCACCGTCATCATCCTTGGCGACTCGATGTGGGGTGTGACACCTGAATCTGTCGTGGCGCGCCCCGGCTGGGAATCGATTGAAGCTGTAAAAAGCAACAACATCTTCCCCTTCGACGACAATCTTGTCAGCCGCCCCGGTCCTCGCCTGGTGGACGGGTTGGAACAACTCGCAAAACTCCTGCGCCCAGAATTGTTTGAATAATTCCATCCTGTATTCCCCTCTCCCCAAAAGGGAGAGGGGTTAGGGATGATGGTATGCACCGTAAACCCTACTTTTCCTCTATCCTCCTCCTTTTCCTCGCCCTGCTCCTCAGCCTTGCGATCGGTTCTGTATTCATTTCTCCCAAGGAATTATGGGATGTCATCCTCGGGTATGGTACCGAAACGTCCACATCCATCCTGTGGAAGATCCGTCTGCCGCGCACGGTTCTTATCGCATTAACAGGCGCGGCGTTGGGCGGAAGCGGCGCAACCTACCAGGGCTTGTTCCGCAACCCGCTGGCTGATCCGTTCCTCATTGGCATCGCATCAGGCGCGGGGTTGGGCGCGGTCATTGCCATGTCGGTGGAATGGCCGTATTCGTTCTGGGGTCTCATGGCAATTCCGATGGCCGCATTCCTCGCCGCGCTCCTCACTGTCTTCATTGTTTATTCCCTCGCACGCGTCGGTCAAACCATCCCCACGACCAACCTCATCCTCGCGGGTGTCGCCTTTTCATCGTTTGCCACATCGCTCACATCGTTTCTCATGATCCGCTCCACCAGCGAAGTCCGCCGCGCGCTCGGCTGGCTCCTTGGCGGCGCCACACAAAACAACTGGACCGCCATCCTTGCCATGCTTCCTTATCTCCTCATCGGCATCGGCATTTTGCTCTTTAGCGGTCACACACTCAACCTTTTACAGTTCGGCGACGACCAGGCCCAGCAACTCGGACTCAACGTCACACGCGCAAAACGGATTCTTTTGATCGCCTCCTCGTTGACGACAGCCTCCGCTGTAGCCTTTTCCGGCATCATTGGCTTTATCGGGCTCATCGTCCCGCATCTCATTCGACTTTGGTTTGGTCCCGATTACAAACGTTTACTTCCCCTCAGCATTCTCGGCGGCGCCACCGCGTTGCTTGCATCCGATATTATTGCACGCGTCCTTATCTCACCGCAGGAGATTCCGGTCGGCATCATCACTGCTCTCGCTGGCGCTCCGTTCTTCCTATGGGTGTTGAGACGTTCGAAGAATCAAGGATTTTGGTGATTAAAGTGCAGGGATGGATGGCCGTCCGCCCCTGCAAGAAATATTATGTTGAAAATACAATCCCTCTCCGTGTCTTACGGTTTCCGCCAAATCCTGCATGATATTTCCCTCAACGTGCAAGGCGGAGAAGTCCTCGCGCTGATCGGTCCAAACGGCGCGGGCAAATCAACTCTGATCCGTGCCGTGAGCGGGGTCGTTCCATATACCGGTCAAGTCCGCACGAATGGCGACGACTTTGCATCGCTTTCACCAATGCAACGCGCAAAATACATTGCGACGGTTCCACAGGCTGTGTCCATGCCGCCTGCATATACGGTTTGGGAAACGGTTTTACTTGGGCGGACACCCTATCTTGGATTTTTAGGTCAGGTTTCGGAAAAGGATGAAGAAATTGCGCGCCAATCATTACAACGTGTGAGTGCATTGCCATTTGCAGAGCGGCGCGTGGGCGAACTCTCCGGCGGGGAACAGCAACGCGTTCTGCTGGCGCGTGCCTTATGTCAGTCCACGCCGATATTGTTGCTCGATGAACCCACCGCACACCTGGATTTGCAATATCAAGTCAGTCTGTTGGAATTGGTGGGAGAACTCGCACACAAGGACAACCTCGCCGTGTTGGTCGCGTTACATGACCTCAACCTCGCCGCCCATTACGCGGACCGCATCGCCCTCATGGTCGCTGGGAATATCAGAACAATGGGAAAACCGAAGGAAGTTTTACAGCCCGAACTGATCGCCGAAGCGTACTGCCTGCCGGTACAGGTGGTGAAGCATCCATTTTTGGATATTCCGCTGGTGCTGCCAGAGGTTCAGGATAAATAACCGACTAATAATCAAAGCGGCTCCTTGCGGGTTGCCGTGATCCCCCAAAGATGTGGGGGTGAAAAAGGCTAAAATTAGGAGAAATCATCCTGAGAATCAAACAATGCGTCAAGATTAAATCACCATTCTTCCGGGGATTCCAGACGTCTTACAAACCGCAGCCAATGAACGCTGTGAAATTGTCATCACAACCGAAAGAGTGAAATATGGGACACATTGCTGCAAATGCGGAAAGTGGATCACCAAACTGCATGGGCAAGATGATTGGGTGACCATTCGGCATTTGCCAGTGTTGGGACAACAGACATATTTGCGTTATCGTCCGAAACGCTACCAATGCCAGGAGTGTGCAGGGCATTCCATGACTACACAAACCCTGGATTGGCGTGATGCCAACAGTCCGCATAGTTATGCCTATGACAACCATATTCTTTTGCAGTTGCCCCACGCCACCGTCGCACCCGCAGCGACGGCATATCTGCTCACGCATCGTCTCTCCACGATGATGGTCCTGGCGGCGGCCTTCGCCTCACTTTC
>DATIUT010000348.1:0-2141 GCA_035466615.1 Anaerolineales bacterium
TGCGATATAAAGAAGATAATTCTCGATAAATAACTTTGCCATATCTTCAGGGTAACTTATCGCGGACGTGTGAAACGTCAACAACAAATTAGGCGTCGTCCAAAAGGGATGTTCATCCGGCAATGGTTCAGGGTCCGTCACATCCAGCACTGCAGCGGCGATTTGATTATTATGCAACGCGTCCACCAGGGCAGATCCATCCACCGCGTTGCCGCGCCCGACATTAATAATGACTGCATGAGGCGGCAGGGCGTTGAGCATTTCTATGTTTACAATGTTGTTCGTGTCATCAGTTTTTGGGAGTACCACAACAAGGTAATCGAGACCCTTTGCGAAATTCAACAATTCATCCCCGTGAAAATATTTGTCCACTTGTTTACTGGTCTCACTTGATTTTGTATACCCCCATATCTTCATCCCGAAATGCTTTGCTGTTCCTGCCAAGTGCGCTCCGATTGAACCCACTCCAAGTAGACCGATTGTCTTGCCGCGCAATACACCCGATTCGAAGCGGTCCCATTTTCTGGATTGTTGAGACTGATATCGCTCAAAGATTTTCTTTTCGTGTGTCAGAATGTAACCAAACACGTACTCGGACATCAACTCGCCAAATACACCGCGTGCATTGGTAAGGATGTAATCGCGGCGTTGGGCAGGGTCAACCAAAGGCTCAACTCCAGCATAAATGGATTGAGCCCATTTCAAGAGGGGGAGACCTGGAAGTGCATCCCGAATTTTCCTTGGTTCACCAAGAACAATGTCACATTCTGCCGGGTCGGTGACAATCTCCAGGTTTGGTAAATTCGCGCCCCGGATGAGCTTGATGTATTCGTCTGTGTTGTAGGAGAGGATGAGAAGTTTGGACATGAATTGATTATACACACGCATGATTAAATCAAAAGAGCCATGCGTCGTGTCGCATCGCCCTTTTTGACTGTTGAGGGGAAATTATCAGCGAATCAGACTTGTTGCGATGATCAAGGCAATTGAACCTCCCACAGCAATCAGAAAGCCCATAAGACTGAAGCCCTGTGGCACAGGGATGCCAAGCGTGTTCATGATTCCTGCGCCGACAAACGCGCCGAACATGCCGATCACGATATTGGCAACCGCGCCCATCTTGCGATTTTTTCCAGTGAGGATGCTGGCGATCCAGCCTGCCAATGCGCCGAAGATGACCCATGCGATGAAGTTCATATCTGCCTCCAAGTAAATTTATATCTCAAAGTATAGCATTATCTTCTAATCGTCGCGTCCCGCTCGGGACCTACACCAATCCACTTCACAGGGACTCCTGACGCGTCTTCGATCATCCTCACATAATTTTGTGCATTGAGGGGCAACTCTTCGAACGACCTTGCCTTGCTGATGTCTTTCTTCCAGCCGGAGACAGTTTGATACATACATTCAACCTTATCCAGGCCGTACGCGTCCACATCGGCATAGCGGACAGGGTCGTCATTCAACTTATAACCAACACAGACTTTTAATTCTTCCAATCCGCTCAATACATCCAGTTTCGTAAGACATAGTTCGGTCACGCCGCTCAATTGGACCGCTGTCTTCACGATCTCCAAATCCAGCCAGCCAACGCGGCGAATGCGTCCGGTCGTGGCGGCGACTTCGCCAAACTGCTCATACGCTACGTTGTGTCGATCATGTATCTCTGTGGGTAACGGACCTGCACCGACGCGCGTGGTGTAGGCTTTGGTTACGCCAACGACGTTCGTGATATATCGCGGTGGGATTCCAAGTCCAGCCGAGGCGGCGGAGGGAATCGTCGTAGAGGCGGTCACGAACGGGTAGGTGCCCCAATCGGTATCCAGAAATGTTCCCATTGCCTGTTCGAGCAGGAAGTTTTTGTCCGTTTTCAGACCATCCTGCACGAGCGAGAACAATTCCTTGATGTAGGGCTTTAACTTTAAATAATATGCACGATACGTGTCGCGCACCTCTTCGTATTTTAACGTCTCTCCGCCCAGGGCAACAATAATTTTGTTCTTCAATTCCAATTGCACTGACAAACGTTTTTCAAAGGCGTCGCTTGTAAAGTCCGTCCAGCGGATACCGTTGTAGCTGACCTTGTCCGCGAATACAGGACCGATACCGCGGCGTGTTGTCCCTGTTGCACCTGCACCTTT
>DATIUT010000349.1:0-10650 GCA_035466615.1 Anaerolineales bacterium
TGGAACGCGTTCGCCAGGTCATACGCATACTGCGCCATCACCAGCGGACGATACTCATTGGCCGCCTGTTCCACTGCGTTCGGGAAGCGTGAGATCTGTTCGATCAACTCAATCTCATGCTTGGTAAGTTCGTAGTTGAAAGTTGCAGGTTGCAGGTTGGAAGATCGAACGTTTGCCTTCTTCAAGATGGAATTTGCGCGCACATGCGCATTCTGAATATACGGACCGGTCCGTCCGTCGAAGGACAGGGCTTCGTCCATATTGAAGACGATATCCTTGTTGTTATCAACCGACAGCATGGAGTAAGCCAGAGCGCCCAGGCCGATTTGCTTTGCTATATCCTCGCGTTCTGCTTCGGGGATGTTTCCGCTTCGTTCCGATTCAACGGCCAGCACGCGTTTGATCGCTTCATCATAAACATTCTTGAATAGCACCACACGCCCGCGCCGCGCAGACATGGCTCCCTCGGGCAGGCTCACAAATCCGTATCCAAGGTGATAGCATTTCTCTGCCTGTGGGAAGCCCCACAGCTTCAAAATGGCAAACGCCTGTTGCAAATGAAGGGATTGTCGTACATCCACCACATAGATCGAGCGGTCAACGTGATATTGCTCGAACTTGACCTTTGCCAGTGCGAGGTCTTTTGTCAGATACAACGTTGTACCATCCGAGCGCAGGATGACATTCGTTCGATATTTTTCCTTGGTCAAGCCAAGTTTTTCGTCGATCTTTACGATCACCGCACCGCCTTGCGGACGTTCGTCATCGGCGATTCCCTTTTCGATCAACTCATCCACGATGGCTTTCGATGGTTTGTCCACATCCGATTCGTAGAACCAGACATCGATCTTCACATCCATCATGTGCAATACTTCGCGCAGTTCTTCCAAACTCCACTCGCGTGTGGCCTTCCATAACTCAACCACATACTGATCGCCCGCGTCCCATTTTCGATACATATCACGTCGTTCGGCTTCGTATGCCTCACGTTGTGCAGCCTCCTCGGGCGTTTCATTATCCTTCTTCTCGAGCAACTTAGTCGCTTCCACGTACAACTTCAACAACCACTGTCCGCGCTCGTGAACACCCTCGGGTTCCTGTCCTTTGTAGAATTTATCATACATCCATAGAACAGTGATGACGCCTAGCCCCAAATCGCCTGGATAGGATGCGCGGATAGTTTCAAAACCTGCGAACTCAGCAAGCCGTGCAAGCACTTCACCAAGGATCGTATTTCGATAATGCCCAATGTGAAAGGAATGAAGCACATTCGGCTGGGCATATTCAACCATGACGCGCTCATTTTTTGGAGCGCCCCGCCCAAAGTCCCCACGCGATTGAAGCACTTCTTCCACCGTTCGCCGCGCATAATCGGATGTCGTGTAATAGACATTGAGATAGCCCTTGACCGCTTCGAAATGACTGACTCCATCCACGCTTCCGATCTGACCCTTGACCTGCTCCGCGATTTCCTGCGCCCTCTGCGGTACCGGGACCTTGTTCCCCTTGCCCGCGCGCGCTTCATTTGCCGCGGTCTGGAAGAACGAAGTGGACGTGCCCCATTCGCCCGAGAAGGGGATGGGTGTCCATTTGAGTTCGGCGAGTTGTATGCCATTCGCCGCGCAATACCCTTTTATTTTTTCTTCAATGAGTTGTTGTTCTTTTTCAAACATGATTTTGGATTATACCCTTTCGGGCATGATATATCAGCGTAATTGTTTAAATGCTTCCGGCGGCGCCTTTAGCCGTTCGATCACTTTTACGGCACACTCGTCTGTTGTCAATTTGGATGTGTCCAACTCCAGATCATAGACCACGTATTTGTGAATCACATCAAATTGTTCGCAGGCTTGACCGAGGGTACGGTCTTTTCGGTCTCTTTCGCGTCGTTCGAGAATCTCCAGCGGACAGAACAAGCCAATGAGATACGCGTTCATGTCAGCAAACAGGCCGGCACATTCGTCCACCCAGGCTTTTTCCACAAAGACATGGTCCGCGACGATACTGTTGCCGCGTTTTGCCGCGGCGGCTATCGCGTGATGCATACCCGAAAACAGGATCAAGCCCTGAGGTCCGGGGTGAACCGCTTTGCCGAGAACATCATCCCAAAGTGGGCGGTCAAGATAACGGGAGGGTAACATCCAGATGAAGCGGTCAATGCCCATGTCGAGGAATGGAGCGGTCAGCCGTTTTTGCAAAGCCTTGACCAATGTAGTCTTGCCCGAACTGGATGTACCGTTAATGAAAATGATTGTGTGATTCATGGTAACAAAAGCGGGAGTCATGTGACTCCCGCAGTTTGCTTGGTCAGTGTTGTTGCTTATTCCGACTTGAGAGAAGCAAGTTTCTTCATCAGGCGGCTTTTGCGTCGCGCGGCGTTGTTCTTGTGGATCACGCCTTGCTCCGCGGCTTTATCGAGTTCGCTGATCGCCTTCATGACCGCTTCTTTGGTTTCAGGCGCGTTCGCTTCCAAAGCCGTGCGCGCCTTGATTACAGCACTACGGGCAGTACCGCGGGCGACGCGATTACGCAGGCGGCGCTTTTCGTTCTGCTTGTTTCGTTTGATCTGAGACTGAATGTTAGCCAAGGTCTTCCTCCGAAATTTCTTACCTTTCTTATTGAATGGCGGTTTTGTGCCGCCGCAAGAGCGCTATTTTACATGAGGCTTCTTGATTTGTCCAGAAAAATTATGGTTTGGCGAATGTCACCACGAAGTAGGCGCCGAAGAGGGTGTCTTCATCGGAGACATACGCGATACCGATTTCGGTCACATCGGGGTTCAGCATGTTTTCACGGTAGGCTGTGTTCTTGTTCCACCAGTTGAAAGCGACCTGGGGACTCATGCCAAAGGCGGGGTGCAGTGCATAGAGGTTCTCTGCCACCACGGAAGCCGAATATCCCTGCGCGGCAACACGTTTCTGCGCGGTGGAACCGTCCAAACTGATCGGGCTGAGGTAATTGTTGCAGAGCATATCTGTCGCGTGGGCATTTGCCGCGGCGGCCAGTTTCTGGTTCGCGATCAGGGCGGGGAGTCCATTATCGGTGCGGGCTTTGTTGATGAGCGTCAACAATTCTGTCACGAAAGTTTCATTCTTTGTTGGGACACATGCCGTTGTTCCACCGCCTGTGGTTGTTGGAGCAGGTGCCTGGGTCGGCTGTCCGGCTACGGTGGGTGTGACAGGCGTGGATGTGGGAGGAAGTGTCGCAGTGGGCGTCACAAGGTTGACAGGGACTTTGAGCGCCTGCCCGACAAAGAGGGCGTTTGCATCTTCGATGTCGTTCGCTGTAATGATATCCTCTTCCCTGCTGTTGAATTTGGCGGCAATCCCTGCCAGGGTGTCACCGGGCAGGACCTTGTAGTCGATCCTTGTGCCGCGTGGAAGATTCGATGGGATGGGTGTGGAAGTGCTGAGAAGTGTACCAGGGGGGGGCACAGTGATCGTTTGGCCAACAAAGTAAAGTCCATTGTTCGCCGCGATATCAGAGTTGTATTCAAGGAGTAATAAAACGCCATCGGGTCCAAGATTGAATTTTTCAGCAACACCTTCCAGTGTGTCGCCTTCTACAAGTGTATAAGGGAATTCTACAGACGGCGTGGGCGTGAATGTGGAGGTGGGCGTTTCGGTAATGGTTGGCGTTTGTGTGGGTATATGAGTGTTCGTGGGTGTGGAGGTCACAGTGGCGGTTGGCGTATCTGTGGCGAATATTGCGCCGAGCGGTTGCCCTGGCCCCATCAACCAGATAACGAGCAGGATCACGCCAATGACAACCAGCGCAATGGCTCCGTATAACAATAATGGACCTCTTTGCATGCGCCTCTTTCGATAGGATTGGATCACGTTCGACGTGCTAGGCGGTTTATTCGGGGGTGTTCGGTTCAGCATAATGGTTTCCTTGTTTCCTTAAGACGCGTTTTAATGGAATGTTGTTCCACCTCATGCGTAAGAATAATTCTACCTGAAAAATGGGGCGTTTGTGCACTGGAAGTCAAACGTCGAAGATGAATGGATTTCGACGTTTGACGGATTTACTTCACATGTTCTTTCAAATATTTCCCCGTATACGAGCCTTTTACATTCATCACCTGCTCGGGCGTGCCTTCGGCAAGCAGTTCGCCGCCCCTGTCGCCGCCCTCGGGGCCGAGGTCAATGATCCAGTCAGCCACTTTGATGATGTCGAGGTTGTGTTCGATGATCAGAACCGAGTTGCCTGAATCTACAAGTCTTTGTAGTACTTCGATCAGCTTGTGCACATCTGCCGCGTGCAGACCGACGGATGGTTCATCCAGCACGTACAAGGTGCGTCCTGTAGCGCGGCGTGAGAGTTCCTTCGAGAGTTTCACACGCTGTGCTTCACCGCCGGAAAGTGTCGTTGCGGGTTGCCCGACGCGGATATATCCAAGCCCAACCTCCTGCAATAATGCCAGCTTGTTCTTCATGGGCGGATAATTCTCGAATTCCTGCAACGCGTGGTCAACAGTCATATCCAACACGTCGGCAATCGAATACTTGTCGCGGAACATGACCTGCAGGGTTTCGCGGTTGAACCGCTTTCCATGACAAACATCGCATGGCACATACACATCAGGCAGGAACTGCATTTCGATCCGCAGTTCGCCCTGTCCCTGACAGGCTTCACAACGCCCGCCGTGCACATTGAACGAGAAGCGCCCGGGCTTGTATCCGCGCACTTTGCTTTCGGGCAACTCCGCATATAGTTTGCGGATCTCATCGAACAAGCCTGTATACGTTCCGGGGTTCGAACGCGGTGTGCGGCCGATGGGTGACTGGTCAATATTGATAATCTTATCGAGGTGCTCCACCCCCTCAATCGTCTCATGTTCACCTGATTGCGTGCGCGCACCCATCAACTGCGCGGCAAGTTCGTTATACAAAATATCACTCATTAACGTGGACTTGCCCGATCCGCTCACGCCTGTGATGCAGACCAGTTTTCCCAGCGGGATGTTGACATCAATCTTCTTGAGATTGTTGGCGGACGCGCCCACGATCTTGAGATTCTTCCCGTTCCCCTCACGCCTCTCCTTCGGGACCGGAACCTGCTTGCGCCCCGATAGGTATTGTCCTGTCAATGACTTTGGGTGCGCCAAAATCTGCTTCGGTGTTCCCTCCGCAATAACCTGTCCGCCATGTTCGCCCGCGGCAGGACCAAGGTCAACGACCCAGTCCGCTTCACGGATGGTTTCGTCATCATGCTCGACGACCAACACTGTGTTGCCCAGGTCGCGCAATCCTTTGAGAGTATCCAACAATCGTGAATTATCACGTGGATGCAGACCAATGGAAGGCTCGTCCAGCACATACAATACACCGACGAGTCTCGAGCCGACTTGTGTCGCAAGCCGGATGCGCTGTGCCTCGCCGCCTGATAACGTCACAGCAGAACGGTTGAGGGTCAGATAATCCAGGCCAACATTGACGAGGAATGTCAGCCGTTCGTGGATTTCCTTCAGCACGCGTTCGGCGATCTTCTTTTGCTTGGAAGTGAGCGGTGAATTCTTGCTCGATAGTTTCTTCACCCATTCCAGTGTTTGAAGCACATGCCACGAGTTCGCTTCGACGATGTTGACATCGTCCACAGTGACTGCCAGCGCGGCGGGATTCAATCTCTTGCCTCCACACGATGGGCATGGACGGTCGGACATGAACTCCGAGATCTTCTCGCGGATGTATTCCGAGTTTGTTTCCTTGTAGCGGCGTTCCAGGTTTGTGATCACGCCCTCGAATGCGCGCGTGAACCTGAACTCATTTCCATTGGCATTTTGATAGGTCATCTGGATCTGTTTGTCACCTGTGCCATACAGGACGATGTCCAGATGTTCTTTGGATAGATCCTTTACGGGTTTATCCAGGTCAATTTTGAACGCCTTCGAAGCATTGATCAGACTTTGCCAGTAATAGCCGCCTTCCATTTTCGGCCCGCTCCACTCCATGCTGGCGATCGCTCCTTCGTTCAGGGACAGGTCGCGGTCAGGGAGGATGCGATCCGGGTCCATTTCCAGTTTCGAACCAAGTCCCTGACAGTCCGGACATGCACCCTGCGGTGTGTTGAAGGAAAACGTGCGCGGTTCCACTTCCTGGATGGTCGTTCCGTGTTCCGGGCAGGCGAGATGTTCAGAGTATTGAATGTCTTCCTTTGAGTCTACAAGGTTAATGGCGAGATAGCCTTCTCCAAACTTGAGGGCGGTTTCAACCGAATCGGTCAGGCGGGTAAGCGCTGCTTTTTTATCATCCCTCGTGCCCTCGTTGGAAATAACGAGACGATCCACGACCGCTTCGATGGTGTGCTGTTTGTAGCGATCGAGTTCAATCTCATCATCGAGCGAATGGACCGTTCCGTCCACGCGGGCGCGGGTAAAGCCTGCCTTACGGATCTCCTCGAACACGGCTTGATATGTGCCTTTGCGTCCACGCACCAACGGTGAAAGCACCAGGATGCGCGTGCCCTCCGGCAGGTTTTGGATCTGGTCCACGATCTCCTGCGCCGATTGTTTGACCACCTCGCGCCCACAAACGGGGCAGTGTGGAATACCCGTCCGCGCAAACAGCAGACGCATGTAATCGTAGATCTCGGTCACAGTGCCGACGGTGGAGCGAGGATTGTGACTCGTAGACTTCTGGTCAATGGACACGGCTGGGGAGAGACCGTCAATGTAATCTACATCAGGCTTATCCATCTGCCCGATGAACTGACGCGCGTACGCCGAGAGTGACTCAACATACCTGCGTTGACCTTCTGCAAAGATCGTATCGAACGCCAGCGACGATTTACCCGACCCCGACAAACCCGTGATGACCACGAACTTGTCACGCGGGATCTCAACAGTGATGTTCTTCAAATTATGGACGCGTGCACCAACCACGCGGATGCTATTGGATGACATGGGACTCCTTCAGGGATGTCTATTTTAGCACAAATGTTTCAGATGCAAAATCGCATTTTCCCGGGATGCGCTAAAAATTCATGGATGAGATTTACCTGCAAAAGTCTTCCCTGATGAGGTGGTGTTTCAGCACCGCGAGGTGGCGCGGCAGGAGTATGCAGTAATTTTGTGGAGACTGCCGAAACTTGCAGGTTTGTATGTTGACAAAGTTGTTGGGATCATTACAATTTCATTGCATTTGTTCTTTTGTGGAATAAATGAGTCCGATGGTTTGAAAGATAGTGTGCTCAAGGGGCAACTACACTGTCTTTTTGTTTGTGGACCTTTGTTGTGATGTTGTTCCTGCAAACGAACAAAAATTTCTTCAAGGAGGCACGTAAAACACACCGTTATTCATTCCCTTCCGTCTCGTGCAATTCAATCTACAATCAAATAAAAGGAGCAAGAGGTCATGAAACGTTTGACAACTGTATGCAGTGTTATGTTGCTTTTGGCGTTTGCCTTTGGCGCAGTGGGTGTCAGCCCGGCGTATTCGCTTGGGAATGACGCAGTGCGCGTGATGGTGCAGTACGGGCCGAACGGCAAAGCCCCGGTGGAAAAGACTCTGCAAGCCGCCGGCGCGCAATTCCATTATACGTTCGACAACCTGAACGCATTTGCTGTGTCATTGCCTTCGGCGGCGGCTGAAGCGCTCAAGAACAACGCGAATGTCCTTCTGGTGGAGGAAGATCCCCAACGCTTCCCAATCGGCGTTGTGCAGTCGTCACCGGAAACTGTCGCCGCCCAATCAGGGCAGACAGTTCCCTATGGTATTGACATGGTCCAGGCGCGCGATGTTTGGGATGCCAATCGCGATGGCGTTGTTGACAGCGGTGCTTCGACCGGTTCCAACCGCACAATATGCATCATCGACTCCGGCCTTTACACGGGCCACGAGGATTTCCAGGGTGTGAACGTCGTGGGCGGTTATACAACCATCGCAGGCGGATGGGCTTCAGACGGACTCGGACATGGAACGCATGTTGCCGGTACGATTGCGGCAATGAACAATGCCTTGGGCGTGGTGGGCGTTACACCCGGCACGGTCAATCTTTACATTGTGCGCGTCTTTGGCGATGACGGTGCCTGGGCATACGCCTCCACCCTGATTGACGCCGCCAATCGTTGCGCCAGCGCGGGCGCCAATATCATCAGCATGAGCCTCGGCGGTTCACAGTCCAGTGTGACTGAGAACAGCGGATTTTCATCCCTGTACAATCAGGGAATCCTCTCCATTGCCGCGGCTGGAAATGACGGCACGACCAGTTATTCCTATCCTGCCTCTTATAGTTCCGTCGTTTCGGTTGCCGCCATTGATTCTTCCATGACGGTTGCCTCCTTCTCCCAAAAGAACGACCAGGTTGAACTTGCGGCTCCCGGCGTGGGTGTATTGTCCACAATTCCATACAGCGATGTAAGTTCAGTGACTGTGGATAATGTTACGTACACCGCTAATCACATTGAATTCTCCGGCCGCGGCACAGCCTCTGGCGCGTTGGTGAACGGCGGCTTGTGTGATTCGACAGGCTCATGGAGCGGCAAGGTCGTGCTTTGTCAGCGTGGCACGGTGGATTTCAACACCAAGGTGCAGAATGTACAGAGCAGCGGCGGCGTTGCGGCGATCATCTACAACAATGTGAGCGGGAATTTCTTCGGCACATTAGGTACAGGCAACTCATCCGCGATTGTGGCAATCAGCATCAGCATGGAAGACGGCCAGTTCCTGGTTGCCAATAAACTTGGCCTTACCGCCACAGTGGACAGCCAGTATTTCTGGCCCGTCAGCAACTATGAATACTATGACGGCACTTCCATGGCCACCCCGCACGTTTCAGCAGTGGCGGCTTTGGTTTGGTCCGCCAACCCGAACGCCTCCAATGCAGCCATCCGTGATGTGTTGACCTCCACAGCCTTTGATCTTGGCGCGGCTGGACGCGATACGTCCTATGGCTTTGGTTTGGTACAGGCAAAAACCGCCGTGGATAAACTGGTCAACACCCCGCAACTGGCTGTGACTGTAGCCACCAATAAAGCCACCTATGTTAACGGCGAAACAGTCATCATTACAACCACCGTGAAGGACTCTGCCACCGGACTGCCTGTTTCCAGCGCGTCTGTCACTTTGACCCTTAAAACAGCGAATGGCACAACATACACGGGTAGCGGCACAACGAATACAAGTGGGGTTGTGACTTTGACCTATAAGGTCAATGCTGGCCGTGGCGGTAGAGGCACTTATACTGTTACATCCACCGCAACCAAGACCGGCTATCTCCCCGGTTCTGGTACGACCACCTTTATCGTGCAGTAGCCTTCCGCCCGGTAAAATGCAGTCGTTGTGTTGAGGCAAATCGGGCGGCGACATTGAAATACCAAGCCCCGCATCGCAACTGCAGTGCCGCCGCCAAAGTAAACAACAAGGATGGGATGTCGCGCATCCCATCCTTGTTGTTTTGCCCATGTTATACTGGGTGAAACTTCTAAAATCCGTCGGGGTTATTTCTTTTAACCCTGCCGGTAGGACCAGCGAGTGCAGGAGATCGAATTCAACGAAGAGGAAGTACTGTCGCTCGCTTCACAGGGCGACCGTGATGCTTTTGGTCAACTCTATGAGCGATATGTGGATCGAATCTTCAACTACGTATACTACCGGACGGGCAATCTGCACGATGCAGAGGATCTCACGGCCCGCGTCTTCCAGCGGGCGATGAATCACATTCACACCTACACAGATCGCGGTGTTCCATTTTCGGCATGGTTGTACCGCATTGCGCACAATCTGGTTGCCAACTGGCATCGGGATCGCAGTCGCAAACAGGAAATTCCACTGGATGACCTGCCGATTCTGCCAACCAAAGGTGACCATCCCGAAAAAAACCTCATCCGCTCGCAGGAGCAGGATGCGCTTCTCAAACTCATCCGACGCCTGCCCTCCGAACGACAAAATCTCCTCATTCTCAAATTTGTCGAGAATATGTCAAATGCGGAGATTGGCGCGGTCATGGGACGCAGTGAGGGCGCTGTGAAAAGTCTCTACCATCGGACGTTGCTTGCACTTCGCGACCAATTGGGCGACCAAAATATTAATCTTGAAGGAGAGTGAGCCATGTTAAGAATTGTGACCGACGGCGCTGTGGATATGCCTGTTGAGTGGTACAGGGAATTTGAAATCAACAGAATTCCGATCAATGTTCATTTTGGGGAAAAAACATATCTGCAGGATGTGGAGTTGTCCCTCGACGAATTTTACAAATTGGTGGATGAAAAAAATTCACCTTTTCCAAAGACATCCCAGCCATCGCCCCACCAGTTTGTGGAATACTATAAAAAGATTGCGCAGCCGGGCGACACGATCCTCTCGATCCATATCACCAGCAAACTCTCCGGAACTTATGCCTCGGCTGTTGCCGCGGTGGATGAAGTTAAAGACAAGTTCAAGGTTGTTCCGGTGGACACGCTGGGCGGCACGATGGGAACGGGCTTTATGTGCCGCACCGCCCGCCAGATGGAACGCGCCGGCAAGAGTGTGGATGAAATTGTTCGCCATCTCGAATCTATTCGCAGTAAAGTCCAGATCATTCTCACTCTCGATACACTGGAGTATGCCCGCCGAAGCGGACGTGTCGGCACCCTCTCAGCCGCGCTGGCATCCGTTTTGAATGTGAAGCCGATCGCATTGCTCAAGGATGGCATTATTGAAATGGTGG
>DATIUT010000350.1:0-22505 GCA_035466615.1 Anaerolineales bacterium
ATGTGACGAATATCATTCACGAGGTAGTGATATTCGTTTTAGAAATGAGCAATCTCTTAATTGATTTCATTGTTTACTAATCTTTAACCTATTAATCCTCAATATGCGATCATGAAATTTATTGTTATAGTGATGCAAAAGTAAAACACTTGGCGGCCTGTAATGCATATCATCGCTCTCGGACTGAACCACACATCTGCCCCCATTCAACTTCGTGAACGACTCAATTTTAACGAAGATCAGATTCGTGCCTCGCTTGCCCGTCTCACATGTGGAAAAGTATCCTCACCACTTTCGGAGATGGTGATACTCTCAACATGCAATCGCATAGAAATCTATTCTGCCTCCAGCGTTCTGTCTTTTGACGAGTTGGAGGCTTTTTTGTCAGATACGCGCGGTGTGCCTGCCGAAGAATTCCGGCCGCATCTGTATCGCCTGAAGAATACAGACACAGTTCGTCATTTGTATGAAGTAGCCGCCGGATTGGATTCTCTCGTTGTGGGTGAACCGCAAATATTGGGACAGGTGACAAGGGCGCTGGAACTGGCACGCGGACAGAATGCGGCAGGTCCCATGTTGAACCGCCTCTTCCAGTCCGCGATCCATGCGGGCAAGCGCGTTCGCACAGAGACGGCCATCAGCCGCAACCCTGCCTCGGTCTCCTCTCTTGCCGCGTCCCTGTCAGAACGGGCTCTTCATAATATTTCAGAGGCTCAGATCGTTATTTTGGGTGCAGGTGAAATGGCGGAACTGGCTGTGGAAGCGTTGCGTAAGCGCGGTGTGAACCGTATTCTGGTCGTCAATCGTACGCTGGAACGTGCCCGGTCCCTCGTTCAGCGCTGGGACGCACAAGCCACCACCTTCGAGAATATCGGCGCCGCTCTTGCCTCCGCGGACATATTGATTGCATCCACAGGCGCGCCGCATACGCTTGTCACGCGAGAAATGGTTAAAGAGGCGATGAACATACGCGCTGAGCGTCCGCTTGTAATGATCGATATTGCCGTGCCCCGCGACATCGATCCTGATATAACAGACATCCCTCATGTGCGGCTTTACGACATGGACAGTTTGAACGATAAACTGGAAAACTCCCTTGCTGAACGTATGGCGGAAGTCCCGCAGGTCAAATCCATTGTTGAGGAAGAAGTTTTGGCATTTGAAGATTACATGAAATCGCTTGAGATGATTCCGATCATTGCCGACATGCGCCAACAAGCTGAGTCCATTCGCCAAAGCGTCTTGAAAAAGAGTCTAAATCGAATGCCCGATCTCACCGATGCGGAACGGGACCGCATTGAAGCTATGACTCAGGCGCTGGTGAAAAAAATTCTGGATGCGCCCACCCAACGTCTACGCGCTGAGGCGGCTTGTCCGCATGCGCCTGAATATGCAGCCGTTGCCCGCACATTGTTCGGACTAAAACACAAATCAGGCTTATGCGGTTTTTCCGGTGAAGCATGCCCCATTTCAACGGCAGCGGATTAGTGGAACAATGAAACTGATTTTCGCAACACGACCATCCAAACTTGCCCGCTGGCAAACCAATTACATCATCGATGCTTTAAGAAAGATTCATCCCGATCTTGGGTGCGAAGAAAAGATCATCACCACGCAGGGTGACAAAATTCTCGATAAACCATTGCCTGAGATTGGTGGCAAGGGATTGTTCACGCAGGAACTCGAGTCCGAATTATTGAGCGGAGCCGTTCATTGTGCGGTCCATTCGCTCAAAGATCTGCCAGTTGAAAATCCTGCCGGATTAACCATTGGATGTATCCCTGCGCGCGCGGAAGTGCGCGACGCGTTGATTTCTGCCAATGGATACACCATTGCCACGCTTCCCAATGGCGCTTCCGTCGGGACCTCAAGCCTGCGCCGCTCCGCCCAGGCACTTTCTCTGCGCCCGGACCTTCGCATCCAATCCCTGCGCGGTAACGTGGACACACGTCTGCGCAAAGCCATGGAGGGTCAATTTGATGCCATCATCCTGGCAGGTGCGGGTTTGACCCGTTTAGGTTTGGAAAATAATGTGACAGAATGGCTGCCGCTGGATGTAATGCTCCCCGCCCCCGGACAGGGCGCACTTGCCGTGCAATGCCGTGCGGACGATACAACCACCCTCAACCTGCTCACCGCGTTGGAGGATGACCCTACGCGAAAAGCGGTCACAGCCGAACGCGCTTTCCTCAACGGACTTGGCGGAGGATGTTCCGTGCCAGTGGCGGCGTATGCGGAGGCGGGCGCCAGGCATCGAGCGCCAGATATCAGGTTGACTGGTTTGGTGACTTCAGAAGATGGAAAGAAGGTTGTAAAAGTCACTGGTGAGGGTACAGACGCGCTTGGACTTGGAAATACACTCGCGCAACGAGCCATCGCGCAGGGCGCGGATGAAATTCTCAGACTGGTTGCTGAAAACTGATCACCATGAAAATATTGATCACCCGTCCCCGCGCCCAATCTGAATCCTTTGCCAACGCTTTAAGAGCGGCTGGTTTTGAGCCGATCTTTTTTCCTGTGATCGAAATCCGTCCAATTGAAAACAATACGGCGCTCGAACGCGCGTTACAACAATTGAATTGCTACGCATGGATTGTGTTTACATCGGTCAATGCAGTGGATATGGTGTTTTCTCCCTCATCCCTGCGCCCCTCCCCCGCCGGGAGAGAGAATCGGGATGAGGGAGAAGGGGTGAGGGTTGCCGCCGTGGGTTCAAAAACTGCAGAGGCATTACGCAAACACAACATCGAACCCGACCTTGTACCTGATGAATTTATCCCCGAAGCGATGTTGCCTAAGATGGGAGATTTGAAAGACAAGTGGATTTTGCTCCCCCGTGCAGAGATCGCGCGCAAGGACCTGCCCGAAGCGATTTCCAAAGCGGGTGGGATTGCTCATGAAATTTCCGTGTATAAAACCCTGCCCGCGCAGGTTGACCCAGACGGTCTCTCTGCGTTGAAGTCAGGCGTGGATGTCATTACGTTGACCAGCCCATCCACTGTGCAAAATTTTATCGCTATCGCAAAACAAAATGGTCTTGATCCGTTAAATCTGCCGAACAGCCCCAGGTTTGCCTGTATTGGACCAATTACAGAACGGGCCGCGATGGAGGAGGGTCTGCCGAATTTGATCATTGCGAAGGAATACACAACAGATGGGTTGATAGCAGTCATTAAAGAATTGGAGGTCTTATGACTTTATTTGAAATCGAAAACCGTTCAGCGCTGATGGAAGGCCGCAAGGCATCATTGATCGTCAATCGCCCTCGTCGTTTGCGAGCGACTCCTGCCTTGCGCGCGATGGTGCGCGAGACGGAAATCAACGCGCGTGATTTTATATATCCATTGTTCATACGGCACGGGAAGGGTCGAAGCGAGATCCGTTCGATGCCGGGTGTGCATCAACTGTCAGTGGAGGAAAGTGTCCGTGAGGTGGAGACAGCCGCAAGTTTGGGAGTGAATGCTGTCATCCTGTTTGGAATCCCCACAGCGAAGGATCCGATTGGGCTGGAAAACTTTTCGGAAGATGGAATTGTCCAGCAGGCGATTCGCGCGATCAAAAGGGAAATCCCAGAGATGGTTGTGGTGACAGATGTATGTTTGTGCGAATATACCGATCATGGGCATTGCGGGATTTTGAATACGGGCGAACATTTTCATGTGGGCCTGCCTGAGGGATATGTGTTGAACGACCCGACACTGGATGTGCTGGCGAAGGTCGCGGTCTCACACGCCGAATGTGGCGCGGATATTGTGGCGCCAAGCGGCATGATGGATGGAATGGTGACGGCAATTCGGGAGGGGTTGGATTTTGCAGGGTACGAAAATCTCCCGATCCTGTCTTATGCTGTGAAATATGCGTCGTCGTTTTATGGGCCGTTCCGTGACGCGGCGGAAGGTGCGCCGAAATTTGGCGATCGAAAGTCTCATCAAATGGATCCTGCCAATGTGAGTGAAGCACTGCGCGAAGCCGCGCTGGATGTGGAAGAAGGCGCAGACATGTTGATGGTGAAACCCGCGCTGGCATATCTTGATGTGATCCGTGTTGTGAAGGACGCCTTCCCCGAATTACCGATGGCGGCATACAACGTCAGTGGCGAGTATGCGATGATCAAAGCCGCCGCGCAAAATGGATGGATTGATGAAGCCAAAGCCGCGCTCGAAACGCTGACCGCGATCAAGCGCGCAGGCGCGGATTTGATTATCACGTATCATGCCGTGGATGCGGCGAAATGGTTGAAGTAATGGATTGGAGACTTAGATGACAACTGTATCCCCCAACTTGAATGAGCGCGCCGCGGCTGAACGATCATTGCACAATGAACGTATGATACATGCTGATTTCAATCTGGCCCCATTTACGATTGCCTGGGAGGTGACACGCGCTTGTGCTTTTGCCTGTGTGCATTGCCGCGCTGATGCCCAGCACACGCGCGATCCGCACGAACTCAATACGGATGAAGCCCAAAAACTTATTGATCGTCTGACTGATTTCGGCTCGCCCATTCTTATTTTCACGGGCGGCGACCCAATGATGCGTCGTGATCTGTTTGAATTGATTTCTTATGCCACGCAAAAAGGTTTGCGCTGTTCGCTGACCCCCACGGCCACCGCCCTGCCCACCATTGAGCGACTCAAGCAGGCGCGCGATGCGGGCATTCGCCGCATTGCTTTGAGTCTGGATGCGCCCGATGCGGCGACGCATGACGAATTCAGGCAGGTGGACGGTTCATGGCAGCGCACAATGGACATTTTGCGGAACGCGCACGCGGCTGGATTGAGCGTGCAGGTTAACACCACTGTTTCCAAACACAATTATCAACGCCTGCAAGAGATGGTGCCTTTCATTCAGGAGGTGGGCGCGGTGCAATGGTCGGTGTTCTTCCTTGTGCCGACGGGGCGCGCGCTGGCGGAGAAGATGATTTCCGCCGAAGAACACGAGCGCATTTTCAACTGGCTCTATGACCTTTCAAAGACCGCGCCGTTCGATATCAAATCCACTGCCGCACCGATGTATCGCCGCGTAGCGATCGAGCGCAAACGCCTCGAACAGGGCACTGATAAACCTGTAACATTCCAGGGCGCGGGCTTCCAGTATATGGATGGTCTGAATCGTCCCACGCGCGGCGTCAACGATGGCAACGGCTTTTTGTTCATTTCACACATCGGCGAGATTCAACCTTCGGGATTTTTACCGATCACGGCGGGCAACGTCCGCACGGATGATGTGGTGGATGTTTATCGTCACTCGCAACTGTTCACCGATCTGCGCAGCCCTGAAAAACTCAAGGGACGCTGTGGCGTTTGCGAATACCGCGACGTGTGTGGCGGTCAGCGCGGGCGCGCGTATGGCGTCACGGGAGATTATCTTGAATCCGATCCGGCCTGTTTATATATTCCGCAAGGCGCATAAATGATCACAGACATGACCGAACAATCCCAGCGCACGTTCAACCACTTCTCGCTATTTTCCTTTAAGGATGCCTACTGGTCTCTGAGTGCGGATGAACGCGGGGAATTCCATGGGAAATGGCTGTCTGCATTACGCACTTCTGCTACCAAAACGGATGTCTTTCAAGGCACAGAGCATGATGTGGATTTGATTGTCTGGTCTGCGCTAACGGTGAAGGACAATCAGGATGCGGCTGTCTTCTTTGAAAAATTCGCCAAGGTATTGACGCCGTATCGCCGCCTGCTCGAAGAGAAGGATTCACTCTGGGGCTTTACTCGCCCGTCACAATATTCGAAGGCGCGCTCCAGGCAGGAAGTTGATCCGTTTGCCGACGAGCGTAAGCCCTACCTCGTCATTTACCCGTTTTCAAAAACCACCGAATGGTATCTAATGAGCCGCGAGTCGCGTCAGGGCATGATGAACGAACACATCCGCATTGGCAAACAATACGAAGATATCAGCCAGTTGCTTCTATATTCATTCGGATTGCAAAACCAGGAATTCGTGGTGGTCTATGAAACCGATGATTTGACCCGTTTCTCCGATCTGGTCCATGAATTGCGTGACACAGAAGCGCGCCGTTACACTTTGCGTGACACGCCCCTTCATACTGCCATCTATCATCTCGCCGAAGAGACTCTTGCCCTATGGAAATGACGAGCCGTTTTTTACAAGCCTGTCAGCGAAAACCTGCTGATGTCACTCCTGTCTGGTTCATGCGCCAGGCAGGACGTTACATGGCGGAATACCGTGCCATCCGCGAAAAATATTCGCTGATCGAAATCTGCCATCATCCCGAAATCGCCGCCGAAGTGACGCTTCAACCCGTCAAAGCCCTCGGCGTGGATGCGGCGATTCTCTTTGCCGACATTTTGCTCCCCGCCATTCCGCTCGGTGTTGGCCTTGAATTTGCCAAAGGGGAGGGACCCATTTTGCAGAACCCCGTCCGCACGATGGAGGACGTAAAAAATCTGCGTCCTGTAAATTCTGAAACAGATTTGGGCTACGTCATGGATGCGATCGGGATTCTGCGTGGTGAATTGAAGAATGTTCCGCTCATCGGCTTTTGCGGTGCGCCGTTCACGGTTGCCTCTTACATCGTCGAAGGCGGATCGTCACGCGAGTTCCTCAAAACCAAAACGATGATGTATTCCGATCCACAGGCCTGGCATGCGCTGATGGAAAAACTGTCCGTTGTGTTGAGCGATTACCTCGTGGCACAAATCCACGCGGGCGCGCAGGCTGTGCAGGTCTTTGACTCGTGGGTCGGTACGCTCAGTCCGCAGGATTACGAAACGTTTGTCCTGCCGTATTCGCATAAAGTTTTGCAAGCCGCAAAAAAGAAAAATGTGCCTGTGATTCATTTTGGCACCAATACAACGACTCTTTTGCCATTGATGAAACGCGCAGGCGGGGATGTGATCGGACTCGACTGGCGCATCCCGCTTGACGACGGCTGGTCTCTGCTCGGAAACGATATTGCCGTTCAGGGGAATCTTGATCCCACCCTGCTCTTTGCGCCTTTGCCTGAAATCAAAAAACGCGTACACGACATTTTGAGGCGCGCAAACGGACGTCCCGGTCACATCTTCAACCTCGGGCATGGCATTTTGCAACACACGCCTGTTGATAACGTCAAAGCCGTGGTGGATATGGTGCATGAATATTCCCCTCTCCTTGTGGGAGAGGGCACAGGGTGAGGGTATGAACATTCTCGGTTTCACCGCTGCCCTCACTGCCTTCCTTGCAATCTGGATTGGACACGTCGCCGTCCGCAAAGTGGAAGCGGAGTCGCGGAACATCCAGATTCCAATGACCATTGCCATCACGCTCGGACTGCTTGCTGAATACGGCTCACTGACCATCATCCACCGTCCACTGTCTACGGTTTTGGGAATCCTCGGTATCACCCTGCTTTGGGACGCATTCGAACTGTATCGTCAGGAAAAACGCATCAAACACGGACATGCGCCCGCCAATCCGAATAATCCCCGCCATGCCAGGATTCTGAATGAACCTAATTCTTGTGCGACCACACAAGACTTATTGAAGCGCGAGCCAACCGGCTTGCCAATTCAAAACATTCATCCCTCATAATTCATCCTTTTATGAACACCTTTGGCATCCTCATCGGTATCGTCACTTTTATTATCATCGGGCTTGGCTTCCCGCTTGTCATTCGCGGCGAACGATATTTTGGCTATTTGTGCTGGCCCTACATGATGGGAACCGGGTTCCTTATCATCATCAGCTCCCTCTTCATTTACAACGACTGGCTTTCAGTCATCGTCGGCGTCATTGGCGCGACCTTCGTGTGGGGCAGCACCGAACTCAAGGAACAAGCTGTCCGCGCGGAACTGGGTTGGTTTCCCTTCAACGCGAATAAAGTCAAACTGCCCCTCGAAGAAGTTATCAGGAAATGGAAAGCTCCTCATCTATGATTGGTTTATTGGTAATGGCATATGGTGGCCCCGGCAATCTTGATGAAGTCGAACCCTATCTGCTGGATGTGCGCGGATATCGTCCCACTTCTCCGGAAATCATCCACGAAGTGCGCGAACGATATCGAGAGATCGGTGGGCGTTCGCCCATCCTCAAACAGACGCAGGCGCAGGCAGATGCGCTTGAATCCGCTTTGAACGCTTCAGGCAAGGATTTCAAGGCCTTCGTCGGAATGCGTCACTGGCATCCCTATATCAAAGATGCGCTAAATGAAATGCGCAATCAGGGTATCGAACAGGCAGTCGGGCTTGTCATGGCGCCGCATTATTCGCGCATGAGCATTGGTGCGTATTTTCAAAAAATCGAGGATGCCAGTTCATCCATTGCATTCTCGCGGATCGAAAACTGGCATCTGCAACCTGGTTACATCGACGCACTGGTTCGTCGTATACGCGCTGCGCTGGAGCGTTTTCCCATGGAGGTGCGTGCCGATGTCCCTGTAATTTTTACCGCGCATAGTCTGCCGGAAAAAATCATGGAATGGAATGACCCGTACCCCGTGCAACTACGCGAGACAGTGTCCGCTTTGATGAAGCGCCTCGACACCCAGCCGCATGAGTTTGCATATCAATCCGCCGCAATTTCCACCATCCCCTGGCTCGGACCCGATGCAGGAGAGGTCATCAAACGTCTTGCTTCGGAAGGCAAAAAACACATTTTGCTCTGCCCAATTGGATTCGTCTGCGAACACGTTGAAATCCTGTACGATATTAACATCGTGTATCAGAACCTCGCCAAATCGCTGAATGTCCACCTTGAGCGCATCGAAATGCTCAATACCGCGCCCGAAATGATCGCGGGACTGGCAGGGTTGATTCGTGAAAAGACAAAGGAGGCGGGTTGGTTATAAAACGCATCGTCATTGTTGGCGGCGGTATCGCGGGGCTTTCTGCCGCGTATCATGCAAGGAAGAGTGCGCCCGACGTTCAAATCACCCTGATCGAATCATCGAATCGCTGGGGCGGCAAGATCACCACCGACCGCGTTCCTTTCGACGGCGGTCACTTCATCATCGAAGGTGGACCCGATACCTTCCTCGCCACCAAACCTTACGCGGTTGCATTGTGCAGGGAACTTGGTCTCGGTGAACGATTGCACGGCACGAATCCGCACAAGAAAAATACTTATGTTTTGCATCGCAATGAACTCCAGCCGTTGCCTGACGGTCTCGCGATGATGATTCCCACCAACGTCCAAGCCATTCTCAAGTCGCGTCTTGTGTCATGGCTTGGCAAAGCCCGCATGGGACTTGACTTCATCATTCCTGCGAAAAACGTCAACGGCGATGAAAGTCTCGGTACGTTTGTCAGTCGTCGGCTCGGGCGCGAAGCGTATGAGAATTTAATCGAGCCGCTCATGTCTGGTATCTACGCCGGCGATGGCGACCAACTTTCGCTTGCGTCCACGTTCCCTTATTTGCGCGATCTCGAAATCAAATATGGAAGTCTCGCACGCGGCGCGCTTCAAATGCGGAAACAATCGAATGGCAAAGCCGTGCAAGGCTCGCGATCTGCATTTCTTACGCCCACCACGGGCCTTGCCGAAATTGTCGAAGCACTGATCGAAAATCTAAAATCAAACAACGTTGCTCTTCGCCTCAATACTCGCGCGATGTCCATTCACCGCCCGGCACCTGACACCTGGAACTTGACACTTGACACTGATGAAATGCTGACCACCAATGGAATCATCCTCGCCACCCCCGCCCACGTAAGCGGGACCCTGCTCGCCTCATTCGACCCCGAACTTGCTTCTGTGTTAAAAAGCATTCCCTACGCCTCGACCGCCACCGTCACCCTCGCCTATCGGCAAAGCGACCTGCCCCGCGAACTTGATGGATACGGTTATGTTATTCCACGCCGTGAAGGACGCAAAGCCCTCGCAGGCACATGGACATCCACCAAGTTCCCGCACCGCGCACCCGAAGACTATGCTCTCATCCGTGTCTTCGTCGGCCGCGCTGGACAGGATATTCCGTGGAATGAAGACGATTTGCTGGCGCTTGCCAAAGAAGAAGTGAAATTAACTTCAGGTATCACTGCCGAGCCGCTCCTGCAACGCGTCTTCATGTGGGATAAAGCCATGCCGCAATACAATCTCGGCCATCCCGACATTCTCAAGCATATTGACGCCGCGCTCGAAAAACACCCTGGTCTCGCACTGGCTGGCAACGGCTATCGCGGAATTGGTATCCCCGATTGCATTCGTTCGGGTGAATTGGCGGCGGAAAAATTCTTAAACAACCCGTCATTGCGAGCGAAGGTCGAATAGTGGCGCAAGGCGCCACGTATAGAAACCGAGCCAAGCAATCTATAGCTGGCTGGGGATTGCTTCGTCGGGCTGTCGCCCTCCTGGCAATGACGAATGATATATGGAGTACTCATGAACATCACTAAATCCATCTCCCTCTTTCAACAAGCACAGACCCTTCTCCCTGGCGGCGTGGACTCGCCCGTGCGCGCCTTTCGCGCTGTGGGCGGACAGCCACTCTTCATCGAACGCGGCGAAGGGGCATATCTCTATGATGTGGATGGCAATCGTTACATTGACTACGTCCTTTCGTGGGGACCGCTCATCACGGGACATGCGCATCCGAAAGTGATCGAAGCAATTCAACAAGCCGCGGTGAAAGGCACATCCTATGGCGCGCCCAGCCCGCTGGAAATTGATCTCGCCAAAAGCGTGATGGATTTCATGCCCAGCATCGAGATGATCCGTTTCGTCAATTCAGGCACCGAAGCGACCATGTCCGCGCTGCGTCTTGCGCGTGCATATACCAAACGCGACAAGATCATCAAATTCGATGGCTGTTATCACGGTCACGCCGACTTGTTGCTGGTGCAGGCGGGTTCGGGAGTCGCGACTTTGGGTCTGCCTGATTCACCGGGCGTGCCAGCGAACACAGTCAAGGATACACTGGTTGCGGATTTCAATAATTTGGAATCGGTGGAAACCCTGTTCAAGAAATACCCTGAACAGATCGCGGCGATTATCGTCGAACCTGTTGCGGGAAATATGGGCGTTGTCCCGCCACAGCCCGGATTTCTGGAAGGCTTGCGTGCCATCACCGAACGCGAAGGCGCTATTTTGATCTTTGACGAGGTGATGACGGGCTTCCGCGTCCACAGGGGCGGCGCGCAGACGTTGTATAACATTAAACCCGATTTGACCACGCTGGGCAAAGTCATCGGTGGGGGGCTCCCCGTCGGTGCGTATGGCGGGAGGAAGGAAATCATGCAACTCGTTGCACCCGCGGGACCGATGTATCAGGCGGGGACGCTGGCGGGTAATCCGCTGGCGATGAGCGCGGGAATCGCGGCGTTGAGTCTGATTCGGAGAGATGAATGCTGGGAGGAACTGGATCAAACCGCGGCCAAATTGGAAGCGGGCATTTCATCCGCCGCAAAACGCGCGGGAGTTCCCATCCAGCAAACGCGAGTCGGCACGATGTTCACGACTTTCTTTAGTGAAACAAAACCAGTTGATTGGAACACGGTCAAGACGGCGGATAAAGTTCGCTTTGGGAAGTTTTTCCAGAAGATGCTGGGAAATGGGGTGTATCTCGCGCCTTCGCAGTTTGAGGCGGGATTCGTTTCGATCATGCATACGGACGATGTGATCGATGCGACAATTGCGGCGGCAGAAAAGGCGTTTCACGCATGACAGCTGGAGGGAAAGCCACCCGCGCGGCTTTGGCGCGTTATCGTTGGGGAACTGTATTGATCTGGTGTGGCGTGCTGACCTGGGTGCCGTTTATCCTCTTGCGGATCGCGGGAGAGAAACCGTCGTTGTTTTGGTATCTGCCATTTCATCTGGCCGGCGTGATTGGCGGGTCGCGTCTGCGTTCATTTGCCCGCAGGGAGATGATGTTGCAACCTGCAAAAAGAAATTTGTGGCGCATTCTTGGGCATGGGTTGATCTGGGCTGGAATAGGGGCTTGGGTGCCATATTTTTATCTGAAAATGGTTGCGGGGCCATCGGTGAATGTGATGAATTATCTGCCATATCACTTGACCGGCATATTGGGAGGTATTCTGACCTTGGGGGTTGGTCATCTGATTGATCAAAGAAGATTGTCGAAACCCTGAGGGGTCACAATTGCCATCCTAATTAATGCCACGGGGCCTTGAATTGGATATATCCTGCATAATAAGTTGTTTTGATTCTGGTATCATTGTTTTACGTCCCGTGTTTTCATAATGATGTGCGGGTTTTGAGAATAACAACTTCTTGCAAAGGAAATCAAATACATATGGCAAAAGTATTGGTGACCGGCGGGGCCGGCTTCATTGGTTCGCATGTCGTGGACTTGTTTCTCGAAAAGGGTCATGAGGTGGTGATCCTTGACGACCTTTCCACCGGGCGCGAGTCCAATATCAATCCGCGAGCCAGGTTTTATAAAATGGACATTCGCAGTCCTGAAGTTCGCAGTATTTTCGAAGCAGAAAGACCGGATTACATCAGTCATCATGCCGCCCAGGTGGATGTGCGCCGTTCGGTCGCCCGGCCGTTGTTCGATGCGGATGTCAACATCCTTGGGTCCATCAACCTGGTCGAGTGCGCCAGGGAGTTTGGAGTCAAACACTTCGTCCATATCTCGAGCGGCGGGGCTGTGTATGGAGAGCCGGAGTATGTTCCATGCGACGAAGCGCACCCAATCCATCCAATCTGTCCGTATGGGGCCAGCAAACATACGATTGAACATTACCTCTTCATGTATCGCGTCAACTATGGCTTGAAGTACACCGTGCTTCGCTACGCCAATGTGTATGGCCCCCGGCAGGATCCAAATGGAGAGGCTGGTGTGGTGGCGATCTTTAGCGGAAAGATGCTGGCAGGCGAGCCTGTAACAATCAATGGTGACGGCGAACAATCCCGTGATTTTGTTTATGTCGGTGATTGTGCGTATGCAAATTTCCTTGCCGTGACAGTTGATCATCAACCCGGCATCTATAACATTGGCTGGGGACGCCCGACCTCCATCACTGACATATTCAATATCCTGGCAAAAATTACAAAATTCCCGCAAGCGGCTTTATTTGGTCCTGCAAAAGTTGGCGAGACCCGTCATATTTATCTCGATGCGGCGAAGGCCAAAAAAGAATTAGGCTGGTCGCCGACTTTATCTCTTGAGGAAGGATTGGAAAGGACAGTGGCTTACTTCAAGGAAGCGGAGCGAGCCGTTTGATCCTGCTTATTACATGAAGTTTGTTTCAGTTGTTGGCGCACGCCCGGAATTTATTCAGGCAACCCCGGTCAGTACCGCCCTGCGAAAGCATCATCAGGAGGCCCTTGTCCACACTGGGCAACATTACGACTACTTAATGTCGCAAACCTTCTTCGATGAGCTTGGCATCCCGTCGCCTGATTACAACCTCGAAGTGGGTTCCGGGTCCCATGCGAGCCAGACCGCCGAGATACTGGTTCGCTTCGAGGAACTCCTCCTCAAGGAAAAGCCCGATTGTGTGATCGTGCGCGGCGACACCAATTCCACTTTGGCGGGTGCATTGGCCGCCAGTAAACTGCACATTCCCACAGCCCATATCGAAGCGGGTGAGCGCAGTTTCGACCGCCGAATGCCTGAGGAGGTCAATCGCCTTGTGGCTGATAAACTTTCATCCGTATTTTTCTGTGTCAGCCAGACCGCCGTCAGGCAACTTGCGGATGAAGGCATTACTAAGGATGTCTACTGGGTGGGTGACGTCATGCTGGATACGAACCTGTCCAACCGGACTCTTGCCCGGCAAAAATCCACGGCTCTTTCCACGCTCGGGCTTGCTCCTGGCTCCTACGGCCTTGTTACTGTGCATCGCGCCGCCAACACGGACAATCCCAAGCGACTGGCAAATATCGTAAAAGCCTTAAGTCAGGTTGGCGAGACGGTTGTATTCCCGGTCCATCCGCGAACACGCGGCGCGTTGCAAAAACTGGACGCTCAGTTTGCGGACAATGTCCGCTTGATAGAACCAGTGGGCTACTTTGACATGATGGTTTTGGAGGAGAATGCGCGTATCATCGCTACCGACTCTGGCGGTGTTCAGCGCGAGGCATATTTCATGCGTAAACCTTGCATCACCTTGCGCGACGAAACCGAATGGACGGAGACCGTCCAGGTGGGATGGAACAAACTCGTCGGGGTTGAAGTGGAAAGAATCGTGGGCGAATGGAAGAAATTCACCCCTCCTGCCGAGCAGCCTCCCATCTTTGGGGATGGCAGGGCAGGCGAAAAGATTGCGGATATTCTGGGGAAAGTTCGATTGGATTTCCAATAATTGATCTGAATGTATATTTCGTGTGTTATAAGCCTTCTTTCTGGATGCGATATTGGTCTGATACCTGCATCCGGTTTGGAAGGCTTTTTTGACGGGTAATTTAGTGGGCGCTTACGAAGTTGTTTGTAAACATCATGGTCTGGAGTGATAAAATCTGACTTGCATCGCATGAGTGTTTTGGATGCCGTTGCAATATTTGGCATGGCAAATAATGGAGAAATAAATTATGGATCCGGTCAGGATTGGTGTCATTGGCACCGGTAGAATGGGACAGAGTCACTGTCGTGTGTACTCGAATTTGAGGCATGTAAAGTTTGTTGGCATTTGCGATGCCAACGCCGACCTGGGAAGGGATATTGCCAGAAGGCACGAGGTCTCATTTTTCAGGAATGTGGATTCCCTGCTCGAGAACGTTGACGCGGTGAGTGTCTGTACACCCACCCCCGATCATTTTGAGATCGTTAAACGGTGCCTGGAGCAGGGAATCCACGTCATGGTGGAGAAACCGTTCACAGAAACGCTGGAGCAGGCTGAGGCTTTGAAGGAAGCGGCATCAAGGAGCAAGGCGGTTGTCCAGGTGGGGCATATCGAAAAATATAACCCGGCATTCAGCGAACTCCGAAAGGTCGTGGAAGGCATGGAAGTTCTGGCAATGAACTTTAACCGCCTGAGTCCATTCCAGGGAAGCAATGTTGATGTGGATGTCGTCCTGGACCTGATGATCCACGATATTGGCCTGGTGGTGGATATGTTCGATACCGAGCCTGTTTCCGTGGATGCCTATGGGTTTTCCGTATTTACAAACACGATCGATCATGGACTGGCGGTCTTGCGATATGAGCCTGAACAGTTATTAACTCTTACAGCTTCGCGTGTGACCGAACAAAAGATTCGTTCGATAGCAGTCACAACGCGGGAAGCTTATATTGAAGCAGACCTTTTGCATAAGACCATAGAAGTCCATCGGCGTACACTGGGTGATTATGTCAACCAAAAGAACAGCCATAAATATCGACAGGAAAGTCTGATCGAACGCATTGTTGTTCCCACCATGGAACCGTTATTCCTGGAACTACAGGACTTTGTCACTTGTGTTTCCGAATCCAAGACGCCCCAGGTTACAGCGGAAGACGGCTACAATGCACTTCGATATGTATTACTGTTGCGGAATAAGATTTTAGAGTCAAAAAGGGTCAATATTAAGACATGAAACTTTCGGTTGTTGTACCCTGTTTTAATGAAGAAGATAACATTCAAAAACTGGGAACGGAATTCTTCCCTGTAATGGAAAAACTTCTGGGGGACCGTTTGGATGGCGGACAGATCGACTTCATCGAAGTTGTGTTTGTTGATGACGGCAGTAAGGATAATACATATAATGCGCTGAAAGTGGCCTTTGGTTCGTACGATCATCCATCCATCGCGATAAAGTTTGAAAAACATGATGTTAATCGCGGTCTTGGTGCGGCGATGCGTACCGGGTTCGGGGTGGTTACCGGGGATATTGTTGTGACTACGGATAGTGACGGTACCTATCATTTTTCAACCATCCCCTCCATGCTCGAACATCTCAAAGGCAAGGTGGCGATTGTCACAGCTTCACCCTATCACCCGAAAGGGGCGGTGGTCGGTGTGCCGGGGTATCGGATTTTCCTCAGCCGCGGCTCGTCACTGCTTTATCGTATTTTGTTGAATTGGAAGGTGCATACCTATACCGCTTTGTACCGCGCTTACCGCAGGGAGGTGATTGACCAGATTTCCTTCGCCGCAGACGACTTTTTAGGCGGTACGGAGCTGATGGTGAAAGCCATGCTGAAGGACTACCAGGTGGACGAATTCCCGGCGGTGCTTCACCGCAGGATGTTCGGTGTATCGAAAGCGAAGTTGCTCAAAACCATCATGTCACATCTCAATTTCCAGGCCCGGCTTGTTCTGCACCGGCTTCACATCCGTTCCCTGTTTGCTGATTAGTTGGAATTTGAATTCATGCGGGAGGTCACTCCTGCTTTTTATGAAAGGAATAATATCCATGGGTGTTCGAATTCATCCCACAGCCGAGGTGTCGGAGAAGGCAAGGATTGGAGACGGGTCAAGCGTCTGGCATCATGCCCAGGTCCGTGAAGGGGCATCTATTGGTGAGAACTGCATCATTGGAAAGGGCGTGTACGTGGATGCAGGGGTTTCAATCGGGAACAATGTAAAGATCCAGAATTACGTGTCGGTCTATCACGGCCTGACCATCGAAGACGGGGTCTTTGTCGGGCCTCATGTCTGTTTCACGAATGACATGCACCCGCGTGCTGTCAACCCGGACAGTTCGCTCAAAGCCGCGGATGATTGGGTGTTGAGTGAAACACTGGTCAAACGCGGTGCGGCGCTCGGAGCAAATTCCACCATCCGATGCGGCATAGTCATTGGTGAATGGGCAATGGTGGGGTCAGGCAGTGTTGTTACTACAGATGTCCCTGCATATGGGTTGGTATATGGCAACCCGGCACGCTTGCACGGGTTTGTGTGCGCCTGCGGTGAAATCACGGAGAAAAATTTTCAAAACGATCAAGCCGTAACTGTCAAATGCCTAAAATGCGGTCGTTCGATGGAAATTTCAATTCAAGATTGGGAGAAAATAAAATGATTCATATGGCAAAACCCCAGATTGGGGAAGATGAAAAAAAAGCGGTCATGGATGTACTGGATTCCGGCATTCTTGCGCAGGGTCCCCGTGTCAAAGCATTTGAAGAGGGCTTTGCACAAATGTGCGCTGTGAACCACGCCATTGCCACCTCCTCCGGCACAACAGCGTTGCACGTTGCGATGCTGGCACACGGCATAAGCAACGGGGATGAAGTCATTACCTCGGCCTTCACCTTCATTGCATCAGCGAACAGTATTCTATATGCCGGTGCACGGCCGGTCTTTGTGGATATTGACCCGCGCACATTCAATATGGATGTGTCCCGGATCGAATCTGTCATTACATCTCGGACAAAGGCGATCCTGCCGGTTCATCTCTACGGGTTGGCCTGCGACATGGATCCGATCATGAGTTTTGCCAGGAAACATGGTTTGGTGGTCATCGAGGATGCCTGTCAGAGTCACGGCGCTTTATATAAAGGAAAAAAGGCCGGTTCGTTTGGTACCGGCACGTTTTCTTTATACCCAACCAAAAACATGACATCTGGCGAAGGTGGCATGATCACCACCAATGACCCGGTCATAGATGAAAAGTGCCGCGTGATCCGTCAGCATGGAATGCGGGTTCGTTACTATCATGATGAACTCGGCTTCAACTTCCGCATGACTGATATTCATGCTGCGATCGGTCTTGCTCAGTTGAAAAAGCTGGATAAGTTCAATGAACAGCGGCAATCAAATGCCAGGTTCCTGAGTGAAAACTTGAGGAGCGTTGTAACACCGTTCATACCAGAGGGGCAGACCCATGTCTTTCATCAGTACACGATCCGGGTCCCGGATGGGAAGCGTGATGCATTGCGGACTCACCTGCAGGAGCGGGGCGTGGGATCCGAGGTGTATTATCCGGTGCCCATTCATAAACAAACCTTCTATACTGGTGAATTGGGATATAAGGACAGCCTCCCTGAAACGGAAAAAGCCGCCGCTGATGTTTTGTCGTTGCCTGTACATGCAGGTCTCAGTGCATCAGACCTCGAAACGATCGTTGCCGCAGTGAACGAATTCATGGGATAAAGCTCGATTTGGCCCTGGTCGTCGTTTGATGGGACACACACTGTGTGTCCCATTTTTGTTGATTGGACAGGGTATACTGGAAACATGAAATTATCCAACCTCGCCCGGACAGGCATCCTATCCCTTTTCATAATCGTTTTGTTCCTCTTCCTATTCAAACCAGTAAACCTGCCAAATGCCTCCATGTCAGTATTTGGCTCAGAAACCAGGCGGGCACGTGTAGCAGAAATCATCGAAGACGGCGAAATTGACCTTGGTGGTGTGACCCAGCGTTACCAGGTTGCCCGGGTGGAGTTGCTGGAGGGGGAATATCAGGGCATAGTCATGGAAATGGATTATGGCAAGAGGCAGGTTCTTTCAAGTGCTGTATATCTCGAGGCGGGTGATTCCATCCTTGTAACCATTGGCACACGCCCGGACGGGGTGTTGATCGTTTACTTTGTTGATTTTGTCCGGTCGAGTCCATTGTTATGGCTGACCGCAATATTTGCCCTGGCCATTCTTTTTATCAGCCGCTGGAAGGGATTCCGGTCGCTGTTGAGCATGGCATTCAGTCTGATGGTGATCATCGGTTACATTATTCCTCGTATCCTGTCTGGTGATGATCCGTTGCGTGTGAGCATTGTTGGTTCGATCATTCTTCTTGGCGTGACGCTTTACCTTACCTATGGCTGGAATCTAAAAACACATGCGGCAGTTATCAGCATGGTGCTGGTTTTGCTGATTACGGGTACCCTTGCCGCAGTCTTTGTTGCCTTCACAAAATTGACAGGCTCCGGGGACGAAAACGCACTTTTCCTTTTGCAAATGCTCGACACACAGATCAACCTGCGTGGGTTGCTGCTTGGCGGGATGATCATCGGCGCGCTGGGCGTGTTGGACGATCTTGTCACAACGCAGGCTTCAGCGGTGTTCGAGTTACATCATGCCAATCCATCGCTTGGATTCAAAGCCTTGTTCCGATCTGCCATGCGCATAGGACAGGATCATGTGGCGGCTACCGTCAACACGCTCGTTTTGGCTTATGCAGGGGCATCGCTCCCTATGTTGTTGATGTTCACGCTTGGGCGGGGTGATTTGGGCTACCTCGTCAATTTTGAGTTTGTGGCCGAGGAGATCGTGCGCACGCTGGTGGGGTCGCTGGGACTGGTTGGCGCCGTGCCGTTGACAACGGCAATTGCAACTCTGTTCGCCCTCAGGGTGGATTCACTTGGCAGGTGGGAGCAGGTTCTCGGTCCAGAGGGAGGCGGGGAGAATGGGCATGGGCATGTCCATTAGTACTCCAATGACTAAGCTTGGAAGGTAGCACAAGAGAAATTTTAGTATTTCTGCCCTGTGGTTTTAACTTGTTTGAGTGTAAAGGTGCAACTTTTTCCCGCCTGCATCGTAAGTCTCTGTAGAAAGCCCAAGAGGAGATCGAGTGACTGACGAAAAGACCTGGGTCATCCAGGCGCAACAGGGCAATGACGAGGCATTTACACAGCTCGTTGAGACCTATCAGAAGCCCGTTTATAACCTGTGCTATCGCATGCTGGGTGAGCCTGAGTCGGCGGAGGATGCCGGGCAGGAAACGTTTCTGCGTGCCTACCAGAACCTGCATCGTTACGACGCGTCCCGTTCGTTTGGCACGTGGATTCTCTCCATCGCCGCCCATTATTGCATTGACCTCCTCCGCAAGAAGAAATTCACGATGTTTTCGATGGATGCCGAAAATGACGATGGCGCGACCTTCGAACTCCCAGACGCCTCTGCCCCGGACCCGGAAACTGAATCCGTCAAACGGGAACAACGCGACCGCCTGCACCTTTTGATGAACGACCTGGATACGACCGACAGAGCCGCGGTCATTATGCGTTACTGGTATGACTTTTCCGAAGTGGAAATTGCACAATCTTTAAATCTCACGGTAAGCGCGGTGAAAAGCCGCCTGCATCGCTCACGACGGGCGCTGGCAGGCATGTGGCAGGAAGAAGCGTCACCCAGCACCCGCCCCGAAAGGAGAGCTTATGAAACACCAGCCTTTTGAAGAGTGGCTGTTGAATGAAACGCCCATAACACCCGAACAGAAGCGCGAGCTTGACCTGCATGTACGCTCGTGTGCCCATTGCTCTGCGCTCCTTGAAACGGAAATGATCTTGCATTCGGTGAGGATGGTTGCGCCAGCCGAAGGGTTTACGGCGCGCTTCCGGGCGCGTCTGGCGGAGCGCAAACTTGCTGAACGCCGTCGCAGGATCTGGGGGGCCGTCCTGTTTCCGATCGGTGGCCTGTCCTTCCTGTTGTGGCTGGCAGGTCCATCAATTCTTAAATTTCTATCCTCGCCCGAGATGTGGGTTGCCACGCTCGTGGAGTGGGGGATATTTACAATAACGACTCTGCAAGCCTTGTCTCAGGCTGGTTCTGTGCTGTTGCGCGTACTTCCCGGCTTTGTGCCTCCCTTTGCATGGATGATTATCATTTCGGCGTTTGCGGGCATCAGCCTTCTTTGGTCGGTATCAATCTGGCGGTTCACTCGTGTTCCGCAAGGAGTGTGAAGTATGAAAATAAAATTTAGAACCGTAACTTTCCTGCTATTGCTGGCGTTGGTATTCCTGCCCGTGGGTTCCGTGTATGCGCAGGGACCGGGTCCCGGCAGTGGACGCGTCATCTTTGGAAGCAATATAACCATTGAGAGCGGCAAGCCTTTCGATGGCGATCTCGTTCTTTTTGGCGGCAATGTGACCGTTGAAGAAGATGCGGAACTTAATGGCGACCTTGTTGTCATTGGCGGGAATATCGTGAGTGATGGCCTGCTGAATGGCGATGTGGTTGTCGTCGGCGGGCAAATCAAATTGGAGACGACCGCTGTGGTCTCTGGTGATGTGGTGCTGGTCGGCGGGCAAATCCAACGCGCGGAGGGAGCGGAGATCAAAGGCGACCTGGTCAATAATGTTGCCCCTCAAATTGACATATCCAATGGACGTGTTCCGCCAGTTGTGCCGGATGTTCCCGGTGTGCCTGACGTGCCCAGCGTTCCAAGCGTTGTGAATGTGAACTTCAATCCATTCTTCGAGTTTGGGCGTGTACTGGCCTCTTCACTCTTGATGGCCTTCCTGGGAATACTGGCAGTCCTGTTCTTCCAGGAACGTTTGGACAAGGTTTCACACGCCGTGGTGGCACAGCCACTTATGGCCGGCAGTATAGGTCTATTGTCCCTTATCATCGGTATCGCCCTGTTCCTGACCGTTATTCCGGTGGTGGCGCTGGTCATTGCCTGGTTGTTTGGTTTGATCGCGATTGGGAAAGAGATTGGTGAGAGGTTGGGGAAGGCTTTGCGCCAGGAATGGGCAATGGTCCTCAACGCTGGTCTGGGCACTTTCCTGCTCATGTTCGTGCTCGGTTCCGTTCAGGCTGTGAATAATTTTTCCTGGATCGTGGGTTGCTTCACCTGGGCCATACCTGCGGTGGTTGGTTTGCTGGCGATAGGCTCGGTGGTAGTCACGCGGTTCGGGGCGCAGGCAGTTCAAAGTCCCGCGAGAATCGTTTACGATCCCCCGGTAGATCCTGGGCCGGCGTCGGCCACATCCGAGTAGGGTCTTATGCTAGATCGGAAAAGCCAGCGACTTGATTTGCAGGAAGGCGGGCTTTCCGGTCGGGCGATTGAGATAGATACATAAAGTATGTGCGGCGAGTTTAGTGTAGAGGCGAGTGCATAAGCCCCAAAAAATATGAGCATGATTGACCTCAATATTGAACCGCTTGGAAAGTTGTGCATTGACGGTCTCGATCATCTGACGAATCGAGTTGAAAAGGCGTTGAACCGCAGGTGGCAATTGTTTTTGTGGATTGCGGCGAGGTATGGTTTGGAGTGCAATTCTGTTCTCGTGCCATACCTGAGCGGCTTTGGCCGCGTTGATATAGGCTTTATCACCCAAAACTTGCAGGTCTGTATGCTCACAGAGTAATTCAAACCCAACATCCAGGCCTTGAAGCACCACGCACTGAATGAGATTGAAGGCTTGCATTAAGCCTCGACAACGGCGATTAAAGCGGCTTTGCATCAGAATCACTGGAAACGGGTCTCGATGTTCCTGCCACTGGCTGAGCATTTCCACATCCCAGCCACCGCCATGGCCAGCAATTCACTGTCTGTACACTCCGGTGGCGGATCTGGACGCTTGAAAAAAAAGAGCAATTTTGAGCCAAATGTCATCTGTCACGATGTACATCCACGTACAAAAATTGTTGAAGTTGTTTATCATTGGAGAGTCCTCCTGCGGGTTGGGCTTCTTGCGGCAGAAACTCCAATATCAAATATCACGCCCGAGGACATAGCATAAGACCCTACTTGTTTTTTCCTTCCTTGAACAACCTCAGCCAGTCATCCACTTCCTGTTTGGAAAGTTTTTGATCATCCAATGGTTTAGGGGCAGAGTCACGAGCCTGTTTTAATTGCTTCGCAAAGACATCTGAAGAAATAACGTTTGCCTGAACGGCGCGCGCTTCTGTTTGTACCTGCCTATCGGAAGAAACTACCGTCCAGTTCTTTGCGCTTTTACCCATCCTTTTCAACCGTTTGCGGATGGCGTTATCGGC
>DATIUT010000351.1:0-19661 GCA_035466615.1 Anaerolineales bacterium
GTCAACATGGACAGTGATCCCATAAATAAGATGGAAGAGCAATAAGTTACTTAAGAATTAATGGCGCCGGGTTCGAAGCCCGGCGCCATTTCGTTTTTAAGCCAATCCCCATTTTGACCTGCCAATCACTTTCGATATAACCCCGGCAATCCCCCGGCGGGTCCCGCCATTTTCAGCGCGCGCAGGATGTCATCCCCCGCGATGCTAGTCCAAGCCCAGGCGTTCTTTCATTAACCGCCGTAAAAAGGCAATGAGACATTCATGATTCGATGGAGCAATCCAAGATTGATGCAGGTCATCAATCCCAGGAACACGATCAGCCCGGCCTGAATCCATTTGTTGTGGGACCATCTTTCGAACGAGACTGATACAAACAGGACAAGGGCATAGACCCAATTGGGCGAGTACAGCATCGGGTCGTCGCCGTAAAGGAGATGAAGTCCGAAACTAAAACCCATGCACAGCACAAGGCCGGCAGGGAAAACCATCTGTACCGGCGATTTGAGAAGGTTGAAGATGAATAGAATGATCGCCAGTCCGAGGATGGCAATCCATATCTTTGCAGTAACGTCTGCCAGTCCCTTATACCCGGCAACCTGGAGTTCTCCGGCCGCGATTTTGAACGTGCGAAAATTTGGCACGCTGACGCCAAGTTCATCTGTCAGGATGAAAGGATCTGGGGCAACCATCCCATGCAGGAGAATGGCGCGGGAGATCTGGTTGACGCGCCCGCCAAACCGTCCGGGCGTCTCGAACAGTGTGTATCTGTATTTTTGTTCCGAAAGCAGGCTGGACGGGTCATAGAACGGCCTGGAAAATGAATAGAGTCGAACCTGTATCACATTGAGCAAAATGGCTGTCAGCACGACCGAACCAATGAACTGGATCATGACTTTTACACGGGGCAGTTTCAGAAAATACAGGATGCAGGCCTGTGCCAGGTTCGTGATGGTAATTCCGAATATCACCACACCCATTGGGACGGTTGATTTGAGCGATATCCTGTCAGTTTGAAGCAGGTAACAAAAGGAAACCAACGCCAGCGCCGAGAAGATATAGGTTTCGAGCATGGAACTCAACAGCAGGTGGGATGCACTCGCGCCCAGCAGGGACGCCGAAATAAGCGCGTAGGGCGTACTGCCGGTCCTTTGTTTTACGATCATCCATGTCATGAACACACATGCAGAACCCGCCAGTGCGCTTAACATGAATGCCGCCTGCAATTTGTCCCCGTTCATAAGAACAGACAACAACCCGGTCAGCGGCCGCAGGATCAGCAACACGGCTGGATGAACGGAACGGACGGGCAGAATTTCCTCCGTTGGGGAGGCTGTCAGCCTTTTTATCCAGTCAGAGATGTCTGTTTCGAAGTATTGATCCCGGGTATAGTAGCCGGGAAAGTTTACCGACTGCGTGAAAGTGAAATAGGTCAGGAAAAATAATATCGCCAGAAAAATGCCCGCCCGGTTCCTCTGCATGTACCTAGTAAACCAGGCTTCTTCGATGAAAGGGAGCCTTCCTTTTTCAATGCGACCGATCAGCCACAAGACCACCGGTGTTGACAGGGTCGTTAATCCAAAGAAGGCGGGAAGCAGGGACTCACCCATGGAGACAAGACGTTGATTGAACAAGCCAGGGAATTGCCAGGAGATGAGAACAGACGAAACTGCCAGCGTACCAACAACGATCAGAACGAGGATTGAGGCCCAGGTATTACGCCATGAGACGCTTAACTTTTCATACGCGCCTTGCAGGATCAAATAACCACCTGTTCCGAACAATATCTGGGAGCACAGGACAAGGAATATGAATTGAATGTACCCGGGATGAAAATTGGAGAAGTAACTGGTAAAAAGAAAGGATGCCGGTACCCCGAGCAGGTGGAATATCAGATGGGATTTTAGATTTGAGGATTTTACTTTGGAAGTGATCTCTGTCGTCATCGGCAATCATTCGTTTTGCATCAGATCGAGGTCTTTCCGTAATTCATGGGTTTTGAAACCCCGGCAATCCCCCGGCGGGTCCCGCCATTTTCACCGCGCGCAAAATGGCCTGCGCCATCGCCTCCGCCGCGAACGCGCCAACGGTCGTGACATCCGCCCTGCGCGCGCCGCTCGCAAGGGCAAAGATCGTATCCCCATCGAGCATGGTATGAGCGGGGCGAATCGTGCGGGCGATGCCGTCCTGCGCCATCTGCGCAACCTTGGCAGCCTGAGCCTTTGTCAATTTTGCATTGGTCGCCACGACCCCGATGACAGTGTTCGCGCGCATGGCGAATCCGAGCACAGTACGTCCCACCGGCTTTTTCATCATCGCCAGCGTATCGGCAAAATGACCCTTTCCGCCCACGCGCAGCGGGCCGACCTTTCCCGACCTGAGTCCCGCAATGATTTCGTTCGTGCGGGGATCCACCACATCCCCCCAGGCGTTGACCGCCGCCAGAGCACCGACGATGACTCCTCCGCCGATGTCCATGCCTGCGGTTCCGATTCCCGATTTGGTTGCGAGCCCCGCCCCGAACATCTTCCCCACCGATGCCCCCGTCCCGGCGCCGACGTTCCCTTCAGCCGGCGCACCGGAGGAGGCTGAGGCGGCCGCGTGGTATCCCATTGCTGAATCTGGCCGAACGTCCGCGCGACCGAGGTTCAAATCATAGAGAATGGCCGAGGGGACGATGGGAACCTTCGCCGCGCCGGTATTGAACCCGACCTTGTTCTCCTCGAGATATTTCATCACACCGCCTGCCGCGTCCAGCCCGAACGCAGAGCCGCCGGCGAGGACAACAGCATGAACCTTCTCCACCAGGTTGAGCGGGTTAAGCAGGTCGGTCTCGCGCGTGCCGGGTGCGCCGCCGCGTACATCCACGCCTGCAACGGCTCCCTTGCGGCAGAGGATGACGGTGCAACCTGTCAGTGCTTCATCGTTTTGCGCGTGACCCACTTCAATACCGCGCACATCAGTGATTGCGTTTTTGAGGTTCATAGTAATTTCATGTCTGCCCGAGGCGGCGTCCCTCGCGAAGCACTCCTGTGGAGCGCCGCCGTCCCAATGGGATGCCCGGCAAAGGGCCGCGGCGGGAACAGGCAATTATCCGAAATTGCGGATCAACTGCAGGAATTCCTTCCACTCTTCTTCAAAGAAGTGCACGGTGACGTTGTTCAACTCGATATGATAGGTGGTCTCGCCGTCGGGTTCTTCGGCTTTCCATGCAAAGAAGTTATCGGTCTCTGCAATCGTCTCGGTTTTTGGTTCGTTATGGTTGTCGCTCATTCTTCTTCTCCTTTTTGGGTTTTGCATCTTCCCTGTTTTTGACGAAACGTGACCGCCAGAATTGTGCAAGATTTTTCACCAAGTCACGAATACTAGGCGGAGGAGGGACCTCCTCCCTTTCAGGCCAGGGATCGAGGTCGAACATCTTGCGCATGATATACCTGCCCAGCAGCAGGAATGTGGCCAGGAAGGGCGCGGCAATGATGACGCCCAGCAGTCCCAGCAGGCTGGCGGCGATGATGGCGGCAACGAGCACCGCCGCGGGATGCACCCTTAACGTCCTTGCCATGATGCGCGGCGTGATGAAGTTATCCATGAACCAGTCAATGACGGAGGTGGTGATCACGACGATCAACATGTAGGTCAGGGCGTTGTCCTGCAACCCGAAGGGTTTTGCAGGCTGAAAAAATGTGACCAGCGCCATGATGACCCATGTGATGGCGGGACCGATATACGGCAGGAATTTAGCCAGCCCGGCGAGAAAGGCAATGCCGATGGCGTAACGCACCCCCAGCGCGGGCAGGAGGATCGAATAAATGGCCAGCGCCAGCAGGAAGACGATGATCTGGCCGCGCAGGAAGGCGTTCCAGATGCGGCTGAGTTCACTGCCAAGTTTTTGAAGGTCTTCGGTATAGCCGGGGATGTCGATCTTGAGCAGGTCTTCGCGCAGACCACTGCTTTCCACCATGACGAAGTATGAAACGGTCAGAATGAAAATCGTCCAGCCGAGGGTGGATGCCGCGCCGCCCGCCAGCGCGCCGACGAGGTTCCCCGTCTGTCCGAGCAATGGCTCGATGAACGAAAGCAGGCGGCTGCTCAGGTCTTTGAGGTCGAAAGTTTTCATATCCAATTCGAACGGCCCGATGACAAACACCTGCGTGGAGAGTTCAGAGATGTAGCTCGGCAGGTCTGTGATGATCCCCTGAATGGAGCGCACAAAACTCTGCGCCTGCCCAACCAGCCCGACACCGCCCCAGGTAAGCAGGCCCGCCAGAATGATGACGATCAACAGGTAAATGATGTTGACCGAAAGTTTCCACGGGAGCCGCAGTCCGCGTGAGAGGGAGGCGGTCACCGGGTGCAGTAAATAGGTAAAGATAAAGATCATCAATAACGGCGGAACCAGGTTGGAAAAGCGGTAAATGAGGAAAGCCACAAGGCTCACGATGACAAGCCCAACAAGCAGTTTGGTGGTCGAACTCCAGCGCGGGGAAGTGTCTGTTTTTTGTATCATGTATGTATCTCCGAACTCATTCCTATTCTACCGCTTGTATCACAAATAAGTAAACTTTCGAACCATTCATAAGCCAAAATCAATACTTCGAGTTTACCCAAATATCCGGCACTCTGTGGTCAATAGGGATGTGTTTGACAACCATTAAACAAAAATCCCCGCAAGACGATGCGCCTTGCGGGGATCGGTTCTTAGATCAGCATCCGCCCAGGAAGGGGAAGAACGTGCACCACAGGAAGTTCGCGTCGATGTACCAGAGAATGCCTCCACACAGGCACAGGAAGAACAGAACAGCCACGGCAATGATGATCGGCAGGATGTTCGTCTTCTTTGCGGGTATGGAGGAGAATGACACAGCCGCAGGGCTGGCAGGGACACTGCCGGCGTAGTCCGCGGGCGGGGGAGGCGGCGGAGTTGCCGGGCGCGAAACAGACGGCACTGCGGCGGCACGCGGCGAAACCATGGTCGCGCCGGGGTCGTTCGTTGTCACTTCAAAGACCAGCACGATCTGCTCGCCAAATGAAACGACCTCACCCGCTTTCAGGACGCGCGGTCCAGCCAGTCGCTGGCCATTGACAAATGTCCCGTTGGTCGAGCCGAGGTCCTCCAGCACATACTTCCCGCCCTGAAAGGTCAGGCGGGCGTGCCGGCGTGATATTTCCGCGTCGTTGATCGCGATCTCATTGGTTGAATCGCGTCCAATATTGAGTTGGTCGCCTTCCAGTACGAATGTCGCCCCGGGGGTCGGACCCGTCCGCATGATCAGTTGGAATTGAGACGCCATGATTTCTCCTTACGGTCATGATGATGACAGGAGTCTAAAGGTATCAGGCAAAAAAGTCAACGGCAGGGTGTTACACTTGACACGTAATTGTACGGGTATACAATCAATAAGGAGACAAAATGGATAAACTTCCCATTCCTGGATTTTTCAATGCAGACAAGGTCGGCACGGTCTGGCGGATTCCCTATGAGGAACGCGCAAAAGGAGCACAGGACTGGGCGCTTCAACACGGACTTCAGCCTGCTTCAACCGACCAGGCCCGTTCCTGGCTGATGCTGGTGGATGTGCAAAACACCTTCTGCATCCCCGATTTCGAACTCTACGTTGGCGGCAGAAGCGGACGCGGCGCCGTGGATGACAACATCCGCCTGTGCGAATTCATTTATCGCAACCTGGGGAACATTACGCACATCACTGCCACCATGGACACCCACAGAACCATGCAGATCTTCCACGCCATTTTCTTTGTGGATAAGGATGGAAATCATCCCGCCCCCTACACCGACATTCAAGCCTCTGAAATTCGTGACGGCAAATGGAAATTCAATGCCGAACTCGCACCGCATTTTGGGATCGCACCCGAATATGGCCAGCAGATGATGGTCCATTACGCGGAGGGATTGGCGAGGAAAGGCAAATACGCCCTCACCATCTGGCCCTATCACGCCATGCTCGGCGGCATCGGTCATGCGCTGGTCTCCTCGGTTGAAGAAGCCTTATTCTTTCACTCCATTGCGCGCGCCACGCAATACGAGATTGAGATCAAAGGCGACAAGCCCTTCACGGAAAATTATTCAGTCGTCGGTCCCGAAGTGCTGACCGGTCCCATGGGTGAGGCGCTTGGAACGCGCAATCCAAAATTCATAGAGCAGTTGGCGCAATTCGACAGGCTCATCATCGCCGGCCAGGCCAAATCCCACTGCGTTGCGTGGACGATCTCCGATCTGCTCGATGACATCAACGCCACAGACCCCGAACTTGCCGGGAAGGTCTATCTGCTCGATGATTGTGCCTCCCCGGTTGTCGTCCCCGGCGTGGTGGATCACACCGCCGCGGCGAACGAGGCGTACGAACGATTCACAAAAGCAGGAATGCACCTTATCAAATCCGATCAGTTGATCTCCAAACTTTAATCGTAAACCGAGAATCCCATGTCCATCTTCGATAAAAAACGCCTGACCAACGAAACCTTCAAACTCGACATCGAACGCATGCGCCGCGGCTGGTATTCGGATAAATACTTCGAGAACATCAACCGCATGTTGATCGCGCTTGCCGCCGAAGGATACATCTATTCGGGAAAGAATCATAACCTGCCGCCCGCCATTTCGCCCGATGATATTGCTGTCGGTAACATCGAAGTGGAAATGCAATGGTTCACGCGCCGTGCCGGCAAGACCACCGTCGTCGGTGTGGACAAGGCGCTTGCCATGCTCAGGCATTGCACAGGCTATTGGGAAGGCGACCAGTTCATTGATACGTCAGACCAGCTTGAGGTCTGGGCCGTGCACGATGGAACCACCGTCAAATCGGATGGCGACCCATTGCACGTCGAACCGGTCATCAGGGTGCGCGGACGTTACCGCGACTTTGCACTGCTCGAAACGCCCACGCTCGGTATCCTGACCCGCTCGAGCCGCGTGGCAACGAATGTATACGAGACAATGCTGGCGGCGCGCGGTAAACCGATTCTGTTCTTCCCGGCGCGCTTCGACCTGCATGAAGTGCAGGCCGCAGATGGATATGCCTACAACATCGCAGTCAAGCGATTTAATCTGGACTACGGTAATGAACTCGGTCCCTTCGTTTCGACCGATGCGCAGGGTGACTGGTGGGGCGGTGCAGGCGGCGGGACGGTTGCGCACGCCGCCATCGCGTCCTTCCTCGGCGACACTGCCGAGGCAATGATGCAGTTCTCGCGCATCCTGCCTGCCCGCATCCCGCGCATTGCTCTGGTGGATTTCAACAATGACTCTGTCCGCGATACCCTGCGCGTGATGGAGGCGATGTTCAACCGTTACATGGAGTTGAAGAATCTTGGCGACGAGACCGAAGCCGCGAAATATGTTCTCTATGGCGTCCGCCTCGATACAAGCGGAAGCCTGCGCGATGTTTCCGTCGAGCCTTTGGGCGACCCCTCATTGGATCTCGGTGTGACTCCCCGTCTTGTTTTCAGCGTCCGCCAGGCAATGGACTCAGCCTGGGAGTCATGGAGCATACCCGAAGTCTGGAAGGATGCGGCGCGTGAGTACTGCCGCAACATCAAGATCGTTGTCTCCGGCGGGTTCAACCCGGAGAAGATCCGCCGCTTCGAGAAGCTGGGTGTCCCTGTGGATATTTACGCGGTGGGTTCATGGCTGTTCAACAATAACGGCAGCACCGTGACAGATTTTACCGGGGACGTGGTGCGCGTGAAAATTCACGGCAAATGGGTGGACATGGCAAAGGTGGGCCGCGCCCCGCTCGATAACCCCAATTTGGAGAGGGTGTGGTAAACATAGGGGCGACCCGATGGGCCGCCCTTTTTGTTTTACATTGATATCCTCTCGACCTTGAACGGCGTCCCCTCCACTTTTTCCTCATCGAATTCCCTCGCCGCAAGGTGACCCGCGAACACCGCCTGTGCAATGATGTTCGGTGCCTCCGCGTCGCCGATGATGCGCAAGCCGCGCTGAGCGGAGGGTCGAGTAGGACGAGTGCTTTTCTCGTCCATATCGAGACCCGCAGACGAAGCGCGGAGTGCTTGATACAACTCATCATTCGGCTTCCTGTCACTTACCAATACCACCCCATCGCGCGGCAGTTCAATCTCATCCCCCGAAATCACATTCGACAATCGAACCGAATCCTTTTGGATCTCGCTCAATATGTTTTGCGTATATAACTTTACGCCAAGCCTCATCAACCCGGCTTGAATCCGTTCCTGCTCCAAGGTGAACTGCGACCAATACGAGACCATCGGCGCAGGCGTGACGAGCGAGACATTGCATCCGTTGGTTGCAAGCAATTCCGCCAGCACACCGCCCATGTAGTAATGGTCGTCATCGTAAATGACCACATCACCTGTGAGTGACATATTTTCCATCAAATCGTCGGGACTGAAAACGTTTTCTGAACCAGACCCGACAATCGGATTCCACAGCGTACGCCCCACACCATCGCGCCTCCACGTTGCTCCCGTGGCAAGGATGACGTTCTGCGATCCTGACTCGAGAATATCCTGCGCGGTCATTGGACTGGATGGATAGACTGAAATATTTTTCATTTTTCCAATCTGGGTCAATCGCCAATCCAACACGCGCCGCCACTCGTTCAAACCGGGCAGGGCGGATTCGCGCAACACACGTCCGCCCACTTCCTTGCGCGCATCCAGCAGGGACACTTCATATCCGCGTTGACCCAATGCCCGCGCACATTCCAACCCCGCCGGTCCCGCCCCGATGATCATCACTTCCTTTTCGCTTTTCTTCTGAGAAATGATCTCAGGATGCCAGCCGCGCCGCCACTCCTCTCCCATTGTTGGATTCTGTGTACAACGGATCGGCACGTAGCGTGTGTCACCCGTCACACAAATGTTGCAGCCAATACATTCACGAATATCCTCAATACGCCCCTCTTTGACCTTCGTCGGCAAAAACGGGTCGGCAATTGAAGGCCGCGCCGCGCCGATGAGATCCATGACGCCGCGCTGGATCGCCGAGACCATCGAGTCAGGTGATGTGTACCTGCCGACACCTACGACAGGTTTTGTCGTCAACCTTTTTACGAAGGAAATATATTTTTCCTGATGCCCCTCCCTGGCAAAACGCGAAGTTGCCGAGTCATTGCTCCAGTCACTGACATTCACATCCCACAGGTCAGGCAATTCAGCAAGCATTGCAACCACATCATGCCCCTCGCCCTGATGTGTGATGCCTTCTTCGCCCAACAACTCATCAACGGCAAATCTCACAGCCACCGCGCACGTGTCGCCCACCGCGTCTTTTGCATCCTCGATCAACTCGCGGAAGAATCGCACGCGGTTTTCGAGCGAGCCTCCGTATTCGTCCGTGCGGTCGTTGAATCGTTTCACGATGAATTGCATCGCGGCGGTCATGCCGTGACCCGCATAACAATAAATGATATCGAAACCCGCGCGTTTCGCCCTCAACGCTGCTTCGCGATGCCACCTGCGGACGTTACGAATATCATCCCTATCCATGCGGCGCGTTTGCACAGGCTCATAGCCGGAGCCGCCCAGCGTTCCCATCGAACGCGGAGCCAGCGGCGGCACGCGCGAATACAGGTTCACTGCATCGATCCCGTTATATGAAAGTTCGATCCCTGCCAGCGCGCCGTGCTTATGCACCGCATCCGTCATCAATTGCCACGTTGGAATATCGCCGTCGTCCCAAATGCGCCCCTCGAAAAACGGGGAGAGATCGCTCGAATGGTGGATCTCTGTCTCCTCCGTGCATATCACACCCCAGCCTCCCTCGGCTTTCATGCCGCGCATCGCCGCCATGCCCCGCGGCATGCGATGACCAAAACCGTTGCAGTGCGGGACTTGATAAAAACGGTTCGGAGCGGTCACCGGACCGATACGAACCGTTTCAAACAGGATATCGTAAGGATTGCTCATTGGGTGTTTTCTCCCTTCAAAATGTTGGGGATGACTTCCAGCATCTCGCCTCTTACGGACCGAAAAACCTGCATCTGTTTTTCGTCCGCTCCCTCCGCCTTGGCAGGATCCATAAAACTGTGATGGATGCGTTTGCCCGCCCTACCGGGCCAAACAGGGCATTCCTCCGCCGCCGAATCGCAAACCGTCACAACCAGATCAAAATCCTTTGTGGACAGTTCATCAATGTGTTTTGATTTCCCCTCATGTTCAATGCCAATTTCGTTCAACGCCTGAATTGCCTTGAGATGCACATATCCTGCGGGTTGTGTCCCGGCGGAATATGCCTTCCACTCCCTGCCATACTTCGCATTGACAATGGCTTCCGCCATTTGCGAACGGCATGAATTGCCTGTGCAGAGGAAAAGGATGGTTTTCATAAAACAAATAATCCGTCATTGCGAACCCAATGGGTGAACCAATCTCCAACACGATGGGGAAGATTGTTTCTGACGGAAGAACGCCGCCCTCGCAATGACGGGTTGTGATCCTACCCAAACCTGCCTGTGATGTAATCCTCCGTGCGTTTATTCCTGGGGGTGGTGAAGATCGTCTTTCCTTCGTCATATTCCACGAGTTCACCCTGCAAAAAAAACGCGGCATGGTCGGCAGTGCGTCCTGCCTGTTGCACGGAATGAGGCACGAGGATAATGGTGTATTCCTTCTTGAGCTCCTGCAGTGCGGCTTCCACCTTGCCGGTGGAGATCGGGTCGAGACCGGAGGTCGGTTCATCGAGCAGAATGACTTCAGGTTGAAGCGCCAGCACACGCGCGAGGCAGATACGTTGCTGTTGTCCGCCGGAGAGTGCAATGGCGGGGTCATCGAGTCGGTCTTTGACCTCCTCCCAAATGGCGGCCAGTTTCAGGCTCCGCTCGACCGCTTCATCCAGTTTGGTGCGGCGTTTTTCGCCTGCTAGTTCCAGGCCGTATGTCAGATTTTCCCGGATGCTCATCGGCAAAACAACGGGGCGCGCAAAAACCATCCCCACCTTGCGGCGCAACGCGATGACATCCGTTTTGGGGTCGAGTATATTGTGGCCGTCGATCAGGATTTGGCCTGAGGAAGCTTTGACCTCAGTCAGATCGTTGAGACGGTTCAAACAACGCAACAACGTTGACTTGCCACCCCCGGCAGGGCCGAAGAGGACAGTCACCGCTTTTTCGCGGACGTTGAGACTGATGCCACGTAACGATTCGGTGCCGTCAGAATATTGTAGCGAGAGATTTTCAATAATGATCTTGTCTACCATTGGCGTTTTGCCCTCGCTCTCGAGCGAATGACCGTTGCGACAAGATTCATGGTAAGCACAAATGCCAGAAGAACAAGCGCTGTGCCATACTGTATTTGAATTGGCATTTCAGGAACTTGTGTCGAAATCACAAACAGATGATAGGGTAACGCCATGGTTGCATCGAACGGTGATTGAGGAAGCCGCGGCAGGAAGAATGCCGCGCCCGTGAACAGGATGGGGGCTGTTTCACCTGCGGCGCGTTCCAGTCCAAGAATGACGCCGGTGATGATGCCTGGGAGAGCCTCCTTCACCACAATGCGGCGAATGGTCTGCCAGCGCGTTGCTCCAAGCGAAATACTCACGGTGCGGAATGCCTGTGGCACTGCGCGCAACGACTCCTCCGCTGTGCTGATGATGACGGGTAGCGTCATGATGGAAAGTGTAAGTGAAGCCGCGAGGATGGATGTGCCGAACTTCAGGAAGAGCACGAAGAGACCAAGCCCAAACAACCCATATACAACCGATGGAATGCCCGCGAGATTGATGATGGCAATGCGGATGGTGCGCGTGAGCGGGGTGTCCGACGCGTATTCGGAGAGATAGATGGCGGCGGCAATTCCAAGCGGAACCGAAAAGACCGCTGTTCCGAGCGTCAGATACAATGTTCCAATAATGGCCGGCAGAATACCGCCCGCGCGCATACCATCATGTGGAAAGCCTGAAAGGAACTCCAGTGAAATGGCGGGAGCGCCTTGAATGAGGATGTAGATGACAGTGGCAATAATTGGTACCACAGTGATAAATGCCATCAATGTGATGCCGGTAAGGCCGATGCGTTGGACAAGGTGGCGGTTGAGGAATGGTGTGCGTTTCATGGCTACGACAATATCCTCTCAGCACGTTTTTTGGCACGGAAGACAACCGATGACGCCGCGATGTTCACTCCAAGTGAGATCAGGAACAGGACCATGCCGATGAAGAACAGGACATGATAATGTGTGCTTCCGTTCGCTACTTCGCCCATTTCCGCCGCGATGGTTGCCGTCATTGTGCGAACTGGAGAGAATAGGCTCCCGAGTCGCAGAGCGAGGACAGGGGCATTCCCAGTGACCATCATGACGGTCATCGTTTCGCCGATGGCACGTCCGATGCCGAGCATCACAGCTGTGAGAACACCTGATTTTGCCGCAGGCAATGTCACGCGCCAGATGGTCTGCCAGCGGGTTGCGCCCAGTGCCCAGGCGCCTTCGCGATAGGCACGCGGCACGGCATCAAGCGCATCCTCTGCAACCGACACAACTGTGGGAACCGCGATTCCGCCCAAAAGCAGGGAGCCGGTCAATGCGGTCAGACCAGTTGGCAGGTCCAGAAAGACGCGTAAGAAAGGTGAAAGGACGAGAATCCCGAGAAATCCCAAAACAACGGAAGGGAGTCCGCCAAGTAATTCTACAAGAGGCTTGAGGACTTCACGCATCCAACGCGGGGCAATTTCCGAAATGTAGACCGCTGTCCCGATCCCAAACGGAACCGCGACAAGTGTTGCGCCGATGGTCACGATGAGCGAACCAGTGATTAGCGGGAGGATCCCGAAGTAATCTTCGATGGGATACCAGCGAAGGTTGAGAAGCGATTTGAAGTCAACTTCAAAGAAAGTTGGCACACCTTCGCGGACGAGAAAGAAAAAAATGAGTGCCACAAAAAGAATGGCTGAATATCCCGATGCCTTGATGAGACGAGTGATGATAAATTCGCGCCAGTTTAAAGATTTTTCCATTTGTCTCCATTACGTCAGTTCACAGGCACAAAACCAAGTTCTGCCACGATCTCCTGCGCCTCAGGCGACAGTATCCAATCCAGGTATTCCTTGAGCAGACCCTTGGGTTGTCCGTTGGTGTACATGTAGAGGTCGCGTGCGATCGGGTAACTTTTATCGTTCACAGTAAGGATCGAAGGCAGAACGTACGCGCCGCCTTCCTCTTTGGCAATCGCGATCATTTTCAGGTCATCGGGAACATACCCCAACCCATCGTACCCGATCGCATTCGGGTTTTGTCTTACCTCAGAAATGATGCCTTCTGATGATGGAAGCAAAAGCGTGTCCATCGAGAAGAGCGTTTTATCTTCCTTGCTGCCCAGACGCAAAACTGTTTCCAGAAAATAGACATGCGTGCCTGAATTGGTCTCGCGCGAAAGCCGCACAATGGGGCGGTCTTCGCCACCGATTTCCATCCAGTTGGCGATCCTGCCGCTATAAATATCCGATATTTGTTGGAGCGTAAGCTGGCTTACCGGATTCTCTGGATTCACAATCACCGCGATCGCGTCACGGGCGATGATGTGCTCCACCGGGTCAATGCCATTGGCCCTTGCCTGCTCGACCTCTTCGGATTTGATCTGGCGGGACGCGTTGGCAATCCCGACTGTCCCGTTGATAAGGGATGCGATTCCTGTTCCGGACCCTCCGCCTGTGACCGAAATACGGACATCTGGATGGTCGCCCTGATATTTCTCCGCCCAGGCAAGCGCAAGGTTGACGATGGTGTCCGAACCTTTGTTTTCAATATAAGTCGCTTGAGAATCAGATGCGGTCTCCGCGGATGAAGCGGGACCGCATGATGACATAAAAAGCATGGTAATGAGAGCAGTAAAAAACAGAAGATGTCGGTTCATCGGTGCGAATTATAGCCCAAAGTATTCGGCATGTCAGTCACATGATAAAATCGCCTTATGTCTGATGCCCAATCCGTATTTTCCGTCCAGAATCTCGATTTCTATTATGGCCCCTCCAAGGCACTTTCGAACATCAGCATTGAAGTCGAGCCGCACAAAGTAACCGCGCTCATTGGCCCCTCCGGGTGCGGTAAATCCACGTTCCTGCGATGCCTGAACCGCATGAACGATACGATCTCCGGCACGCGCGTGGAGGGGAGGATCCTGCTGGACGGAACAGACATCTACGACTCTGATATGGATGTGGTATTACTTCGTCAAAGGGTGGGCATGGTCTTCCAAAAGCCGAATCCTTTCCCGCAATCCATTTACGACAACGTGGCGTTTGGTCCGCGTGTATTGGGCATGGATGTGAACATGGACGAGGTCGTTGAGAAATCCCTGCGCGCCGCAGCCCTGTGGGATGATGTGAAAAACGACTTAAAAAAGGATGCGCTGGGCCTGTCGCTGGGTCAGCAACAAAGGCTTTGCATTGCACGCGTTGTTGCGGTCCAGCCCGAAGTGATCCTGATGGACGAGTCCACATCCGCGCTCGACCCGATAGCGACACTCAGTATCGAGGAATTAATCGCTGAATTGAAAAAGGACTACACAATCGTAATCGTGACTCATAACATGCAGCAGGCCGCGCGCGTATCAGATTACACGGGCTTGTTCTGGCTTGGAGAACTTGTCGAGTTTTCCAATACAAATGACATGTTCACAAAGCCCAGACAGGAATTAACCGAAGCATATATTACTGGAAGAATGGGCTAGTAAATTCTCGCAAGCCGATAAAAAAATCCGCCAGGCAAGCCGGCGGATTTTCGTTCTACTCATGTTTCTGTTGTTTCCAAAACTCGTCGTCTGTGGATTTGATCTCTCCCATTTCCCCTGTGGCGATGAAGATCGTGCGTTCGCAAATATTCGTCACACGGTCGGCAACCCGTTCGAGGTTGTGCGCCACCCAAAGGAGCCAGTTGGCGCGTTCGATGGTTTTTGGGTCTTGAATAACGAAGGTCATTAATTCGCGATAGATCTGGTTGTAAAGTGCATCCACTTCATCATCTTCGACCGGAAGCGTTCTTGCAGTCTCCACATCTTCATTGATGAAGGCGGTCAATGCCCTGTGGAGCATATCCACGCCTTTTTGTGCCATGCGCGGAATGTCAATGAGCGGCTTGAGCAGGGCCTCATCCCCCATGCGGATGTTGATGTTGGCGATGCCTTTGGCATAATCGCCCATGCGTTCCAACTCGGAGATGATCTCCATGGTGGATGCCAGCAGGCGCAGGTCATGAGCCATTGGTTGTTGGGTGGCAATGAGGATCATCAACTTGTTCTCTATGTCGAAGCGCTTCTTGTTGATCAGTCTGTCCGCCTTGAGGATCTCCTCAGATGCCTTGAGATCCCGCTTCTTCAATGCCTCAACAGTATTCAGGATCGCCTGCTCAACCATACTCCCAAGCATAAGGACATCATCTTTTACCTGTTGAATTTCGGATTCAAATGTTTTTCTGAGCATGAGTGCCTCGCAATAGTATCCATCTATTATACATTAACCAAACCTGCCGGTGACGTAATCTTCGGTGCGTTTCTCCTTGGGGTTGGTGAATAACTTATTCGTGTTATCGTACTCAATGACTGTCCCGGCGCGCTGGTCGTCGATCATCATCATGGCGGTTTTATCGGAGGCGCGCGCGGCCTGCTGCATGTTATGGGTGACAATGATGATGGTGTAGTTCCTCTTCAATTCCTGCATCAACTCCTCGATGCGCAGAGTCGAGATCGGGTCCAGAGCTGAAGCGGGTTCATCCATCAGAATGATCTCGGGTTGGATGGCGATGGTGCGGGCAATGCACAGGCGCTGTTGTTGTCCACCGGAAAGGGCGTAGGCGCTTTCTTTGAGTTTATCCTTCACTTCATCCCAGAGAGCCGCGCCGCGCAGGGAGTTTTCGACCAGTTCATCCATGTTCCCCTTGAAGCCGTTAATGCGCGCGCCCCAGGCGATATTCTCATGGATGGATTTTGGGAAGGGATTCGGTTTCTGAAAGACCATGCCAATCCTGCGGCGGGCTTCCACCGGGTCGACATTTCTGCCGTAAAGGTTCTGTCCGTGTAAAAGGACTTCGCCCGTCACGTAACTGCCCGGCACAAAATCATTCATGCGGTTAAAGGCGCGCAGGAGTGTGGACTTCCCGCATCCCGAGGGCCCGATGATGGCTGTGATCTTTTGCCTTTCGATTTTCAGGTTCACATCCTTTACAGCGGTGAATTTACCGTAATGAATGGAGAGGTTATTGGTTTCGATTGCGTAATGGTTTTCCATTGTTTACATCCTGGATTACAGTCTTCGGTGGAAGCGGTTGCGAAGCAGGATCGCAGTTGCGTTCAGGGTCAGCAGGAGGACAAGCAGGACAATGATGGCGCTGGCAGCGATGGCATGAAATTCAGATTGGGCGCGCGTCGTCCATTGATAAATTTGAATTGGTAATGCGGTGAATTTGGAGAAGGGTCCATCCGGGTCCACACTGATGAAAGTGGACGCGCCCACAACGATGAGAGGCGCAGTCTCACCCAATGCGCGAGATAGTGCAAGGATGCTTCCCGTCAGGATGCCGGGCAATGCATTCGGCAACACGTGATACCAGACCGTCTGCCAGCGCGTGGCGCCAACCCCAAACGAAGCCTGTTTCAGCGAATCAGGCACGGCTTTGATGGCTTCCTGGGCGTTAATGATAATGAGCGGCAGGACGAGCACTCCCATGGTCAGGCCTGCCGAAAGGATGGTGCGCCCGTTCGTATCTGTGACCCCGAACATGCTTCCGCTTGTGAATGGTTCCAACGCACGGACAAAGATCGCCAGGCCAAGCATCCCATACACAATGCTTGGCACGCCTGCCAGATTATTGATGTTGGTTTGGATGATCCGCGTCAGCAGATTTTTCGGCGCATATTCCTGCAGGTAAATCGCCGCGCCCGTACCGATGGGCAATGCAAACAGGATCGCGATGCCGACCATCCATAACGAACCCAATATGGCTGTCCGCACACCCGCAAATTCCGCACGGGAGGACATGGGTGTGGCCAAAAACTGCGGAGTGAGCCATGAACGGAATTCAAGTTTTGCATCGGGATATTTCTTCGCAACTTCCTCGCGAATTTCTGACCCATTCAAAATGGACTCAGTCATCGTCCAGGTCTGTTCTGTGTCGATCTGCACCAGACGTTCGAGAAAGAGCGTGTACAGGGCCGCCTGTGAGCGCTTTTCCATCGCCTTCTCATTGTTTAATTTTTTATATGCACCTGATGAAAGATTATCCTTGAGGATGATGAGTAGCTCATCCCTTGTCAGTTCTTCCAGGGGGACGGAGGTAAAGACGGCAGGGTCTTTTTTATATTCGAATGCGACATACCCAAATGCACCGTCCATTACGTTGTAGAGCAGGGCGGTCAGGCTGATGATGGCGACCAGCAAAGCCGAAAAGAACAATACCTGCCAGAGGGACGCAACACGATAGCGGGCATCCAATGCGTAACGAAACGAGTCGCCTTTCGGGAATTGATCATAATTTTGTTTCATTCGTATTTCTCCCTGAAGCGGTTGACCACCCATTGGCTGATCAGGTTCAAGACAAGCGTTACAAGGAACAACATCAATGCGATGGCGAAGAGGCTGTTGTAATCAATCGAGTTGTACGAGAGGTCGCCGCCGCTGATGCGGGCGATATGACCGGTCATGGTTTCGGCGGCCCGGAATGGGTTGAATGTGAAGTTGGGTCCTGCGCCCGCGGCGATGGCAACGATCATCGTCTCGCCGATCGCACGTGAGATACCGATGATGAATGCCGCGCCGATACCCGATAGCGCGGCGGGAAGCACCACTTGAAGACTTGTTTCGAATTTTGTCGCGCCCATGGCGTAAGCCGCCTCGCGCAGGGAACGCGGCACCGCGCTCAACGCGTCCTCGCTCATGGATGAAATGAGCGGCAGGATCATGATTCCCATCACGATACCCGCCGACGCCATGTTGTACACCTGCACCTGCTCACCGAAGATTCTCTGCAAGAGCGGCGTCATGAAGAGCAGGGCAAAATATCCATAGACGACGGTTGGGATTCCTGCGAGAATTTCAAGAACGGGTTTTAGTACGGAACGCGTTCCCAGGGCGGCATATTCACTTAGAAACAGGGCAGTTGCCAGTCCGAGTGGAAGCGAGACACACATCGCGATGGTGCTGGTCATCAGTGTTGACGTCACAAGTGGCCAGATCCCGAATTGACCGATGCCCGGTTGCCATTTTGTCCCTCCAAGGAATTTTGCCAGTGTTACTTCAGGGTCGCCGAAAAAGAGCCATGCTTCTTTGCCAAGTTCGTAGACAATCGCCACTGTGATGAATATGGACAAAATCCCTGCGAGGAATAGCAGGGCCTGCATCACACTTTCAGCGGGGCGCATTTTCTTTTTCAGGTCGAGCGGACGGAAACGATGTGTTTCCATTGTGTTTATTTCCTGTTCCATTTTCCTCTTTACACATAAATGGGCTGGCCTCATATTGGAGGCCAGCCCAGCAAAATATTTTTTGTTTAGTCCATCATGCCGGCCGCAGACTTCCACGCATCCATCGCGGACCGAAAATCTGCTTCAGGAGCGGGGAAGTAGCCAACATCGAGGATGTTGTCATTGACGTTGGCAAGGTAGAAATAGATGAAGGCGGCCACCTGAGGTTTCTCTGCCATGATCTTCGCGTCCGAGTAGATGAAGAGCGGACGTGCAAGAGGGTAGGAGCCATCGTCCACGCTGACCTGTGAAGGTTCAACACCTTCGATGGCAATCGCTTTCAAAGCGCCCTGGTTTTCAGAGAAGTAGGCATAGCCGAAATAGCCAATGGCATACGGACTGCCCTCCACACCCTGGACGAGTACGTTGTCGTCTTCGGAGAACTGGGCGCCTTCGCGTCCGAGCACTGCCTCTTCACCGAGTTTTGTGTCGGCTTTGCCATCGGCATTGAGAGTGAGGGGGGCAACCACGGCTTCGACGAAGTAATCAAACGTGCCGCTATCTGCGCCGGGGCTGTAGACGAGGATGGTCTCGGCAGGCAAAGAGGGGTCAACCTGATCCCAAGTGATGAATTCACCGAGGAAGATCCTGCCGAGTTGCTCCTTGGTGAGGTTGGTGACGAAGTCGTTTTCGGCACTTACAACAACCGCCAGGGCGTCGGTTCCCACACGGAATTCGATGGGCTCTCTGCCAATTTCGGCGCAGGCTTCCTTCTCGCTATCCTTGATGGCGCGGGAAGCGTTTGAAATATCAGTTTCACCGGTCTCGCAGAAGCGTTCGAAACCAGCGCCTGTACCAATGCTATCCACAGTGATGTTGCCGGTGTAGCCTTCCTGTTGGAAGAGTTCCGCCATGCGCTCGGAAAGCGGGAACACGGTGGAAGAACCAGCGGTGATGACATCACCGGAGGCCGCATCAGGGGCATACATTGCCATAGGATCTTCGGCAGGCGCGGCAGTCGGTTCAGCCGGGACGACGGTTGGCCCAGCGGCGGGAGCCTCGGTGGCGGCGCCGCCACCCTCTGAAAAGGATGTTCCACATGCAGCGAGCACAAGGTTTGCCAGGACGAACACGAACAATAATGAACGAACAGTTTTGGTCATTTCTATTTTTCTCCTAATTTTTATACACGGACATCTTATCAAGAGGTGTTTAATGTCCAGAGAAGAACAGGTTAACATCCTGTTAAATATTCAGCTCCCCGGAATATCAA
>DATIUT010000352.1:0-17143 GCA_035466615.1 Anaerolineales bacterium
AAACATGATCGTCCCGCTTATTATCGTGCAATTGCATCTCATAATTGGACACCTTTATCTTGGAAAGAAATACCTCGCAAATCAGGTATAAAAGAAACAGAACTTGTATATCGGCAAACTCAAATTCCAAAGGATCCATACGCGGTTCGCCTAAATCATATTGAAACAGCTAAAAGAGTAGTTGACGACACTATTGCAGAACTTGATAAATTGCTTGACGGAAAAATTAGCAAAGATAATTGGCTCAAAAGCGACCAAATGGAATTAATTTATCCAGCAGGCGCAAAACTTGATGATCTAAGAATATTAGATCAATCCGAGCCAAAGAAAAAGAGCGACAATTAGGCAAATTTATCGCATCGAATGGTGTGGTTCATGAATTTTTAAAACCTGACCTCAAAATTGAAAGATGATTTCCCCCTCCGACCTCCTCCACCTCCCCTACACCCGCGACCTGACCGAGGGCGGGATCGCCTACGCGCTCCACTCATTGCCGTACACGTACAATCGCATGGGTGGCTCGCCGTATGATCGCCTGCGAAGAATTGTTGCGGGCGTGGCGGTGGAGTTGGCGTTTCGGCGGTATCTTACGGAGCAGAACGTCCCTTTTGATGTGATGGGTGCCACTCCATTCACCGAGCCTGATCGGTATGACATCGCCCTGGGTGGAAGAAGATGCGACATCAAATCATTCCTGATTACCTATCGCGAGCAGATCGCGGAGATGAAACGCGATCCGCAAATCGTGTTGAACGCGCCCGCGCTGGTACCGTCCGATCAAAATGCGGCGGAGGGACATTCCGACAAGGACATTTATCTCTTCGGGTTTCTCCCGGGGCTTATCGCCGCGTCACAGGACGACCTGCAAAAGGCGATTTATAGGAAGCAACCGTATCACCTTGTCCATGTCATGCCTGATTCGTGGATCCGACCATCCCATTGGAATTCACTTGGCGCACTGGCCTTGAAGTCGGAATCAGAGGAGACCCAGGTCATCGAGGTCAATGGGCAGGATGAGGGGCGCGAGACGCGGTCGCTGGAGGTGGAGTTGCCGCCAGGTACAAGAGTCCAGATCAAGGACGAATTTTTCTCAGTGACGTACATCCAAAGTAAGTCCTTGCCGGGTACCCGCATCGGAATCCACAGCCCCACACACAGGGAGACGCATCTCATCGGCACAATGGATTGGGGTAACATCTGGGTCTATGGCATGGAGGTCATGCTGGCAGGCTGGCTGACGCGTGCTGAGTTCAAACAGCGTGCAAGCCCCATTCAGGAGGGTGCACGCGTCTTTCAATACAACAAGACCCGTACGAAGAACCTGGCTGTGCCCGTCCACGACCTCAAACCGATATCAGATTTATTGGAACGCGTGAAGGAATGGAACAAATGAAAACAAAACGAATCCTGTTTGGACTTTTGGTCTTATCGTTACTGTCATGCAATTTTGTCACACAGATGGTCTTCCCGCCGACCGCGACACCGACGGCAACAGCCACCGCGTCACCCACCCCGACGGCGACTCCGCTTGTACCAGCCTTTATCCCACCTCAATGTGACCCAGCTGCGCCGCTTGCAACCATTTCGCCGGAAATGGCCATACAGCCTACGCCGGAATTCGGGACAAAGGATATCTCGAAGCGGGTGCAATTGCGAATACTCGATGATATAGAACATATCGTAGAGCAGGTTTACGTGTACCCGGATTACAACGGCAAGGATTGGAAGGGAATCGTCGCGCGTTACCGTTCAATGATCGAAGCCGGGCTGGCAACAGAGGCGTACTATCATGAAATGCAATCCATGATAGATGAACTGGGAGATGAACATTCCTACTTCGTCTCCCCCGTGGAAGCACAACAATCGGAGGCGGAACTCAAAGGCAAGATCGAGTTCGTGGGCGTTGGCATCTACAGCAACGTGGATTTCGAACGCGGACGCATCATTGTCATTTCGACGTTTCCCAATTCCCCAGCCAACCGCGCAGGCTTGCAGGCACACGACAGCATCCTGCTTGTGGATGGAATGCCCACCACATCCGAGACCGGCATTCGCACCTTCGGTCCCGAATGTTCGGCCGTCGTTTTGACCGTCCAATCGCCAGGCGAATCGCCGCGTGACGTGATTCTGATCCGGTCTTCGATTGAGGGAAATATCCCCGTCGAGGCGCGGCTCGTCCCAACCACGGACGGTTCGAAGATCGGTTATATCTTTATTCCATCCTTCTTCGATGAAACCCTCCCGCCGCAGATCGAACGTGCATTACAGGAATTTGGCGAACTTGACGGATTGATTTTGGATGTCCGTTTGAACGGAGGCGGGACCAGCACGGTCACCTACCCGATCCTTTCCTTCTTCACCAGCGGCAAACTCGGTGAATTTGTCAGCCGCAAAGAATCACGCGCGTTGACCATAGAGGCGAATCCAATCCATAACTCGCAGACTGTCCCGCTCGTGGCGATGGTCAGTGAGGACACGGTCAGCTTCGGGGAAATCTTTGCCGGTGTGTTGAGGGATGCGCGCGGTGCGGTAATCACAGGCGAGACCAGTTTGGGAAATGTTGAGGTGTTGCACGGGTATGACTTCGAGGACGGCTCCGTGATGTGGATCGCATCTGAAACATTTGATTCCGCCTTCTCGGATGACAATTGGGAGCAGACCGGCATCGTCCCGGATATCCAAGCCTATGCAGATTGGGACACATTCCACTTCGATACCGACCCGTCCATTGCGGCGGCGTTGGAGTTGTTGGGGCACAAGTAAACCCTGCTAAGCCCCAGCAGGGACGAGTTATCATCGTAATGGAAGCATTCTTCATACATTCTCGATGAATTCGATAAGGTAATCCATCATCAGCCTCCCCGGCTTCTGAAATTGGGGAGGCTGATGATTATGTGATGATTGTATATGGAATAGATGACATACATCACGGGATATTTGCCATCTCTTTATAGAAATTTAATCAAATCCTGTGCAAAATCCTCTTGTTCTTTTAGCTGATTTTGAGACAATATAACCTGGTAAACCGCAGTTTGTTTGTGAGGAGATCATGGCCGGTAAAATTCGTGCAAACAGCAAATCACATATACCCAGGGGCTCCCTTTTCTTTGAAAAGATCGTTCCCATTTCATTGATAACAATGGGCATTGTCACATTCGCTTTGATCCTTTTCGCCGCGGGCGTGATCCTTGGATTTGTCAATTTCTAAACATAGGAGCTAAATAATTATGTCGCTTAATCAAATCCTTCCGTTCATTTCGACAGCCGTCATGGCGTGGTTCACAGTGGATGTCTTTCAGCGCTTCATTGTCCGCCGAAATCCTGCCTTTCTGTTCTGGGGCATCGGACTTGCCATGTTCGGTGCGGGAAGTTTCGCCGAAGCCTATCTTGCGCTCGCGTGGAACAAATGGGTGTTCTTTGTATGGTATCTGTTCGGCGCGGCATTGAACGCCGCCTGGCTGGGGCATGGAACGCTGTATCTTTTGGTGCGCAAGAGCTGGCGGCACGGTGTAACTGTGATTCTGGTGGCAGGAAGTTTGTTCGCGACCTATCTCATGTTACAAGCCATTCCCAAACTGGATGCATCCGTTTTCACAACAGACAAACCGATCAGTGAACAGTACGGCACCAAGGCATTGGGGGAAGGCGAGATTGCACCCACCGATGCGCAGACATTCACCACCACTTATCGCGGTAATGAAGTGAAAGCTGTTCGCGGTCTTCTTCCGCTCGGCACACCCGTGCGTCTGACAACGCCCTTTTTCAACATTTATGGTTTGCTCACACTCGTTGGCGGTGCAATATATTCTGCGTATTTGTTCTGGCGCAAGCGCGTGATGCCCAATCGTGTGATCGCCAATGTTTTGATTGCGGCGGGCGCGCTGGCAATCGGCTTTGCAAGCACACTCACCCGCCTTGGTTATGGTGAATATCTATACCTGGGCGAGTTGATCTCCGCGGTCATGATGTTCATGGGCTTCCGCATGGCGGCAAAGCCTCAACCTGATGAAGCGGTTGAACCAAGCATCATACCAGCATCCGCAGATTAACAGAGACCAGACTCAAAACCAAAGCCGTGGATATGTTTCTCCGCGGCTTTTTAATTTCGAGGTTGCTCCGATCGCTGTCACTCACTCGCAATGGCGCCAACTTAATGATTGGCATGTTCCAGTTTGCGAAATGTATCCAACAAACTGATCAAAATCTCATCGGTAAAGGTATGCATCTTGGTGTACATCTCGGTTGCCTGCCTCGTTGGGACATGCGCTTCGGTATACACTTTGACCACCGACTCGATCAGTGTATCCCGAAAGAAAAGAAACGCCTTCGCCGCATCCACATAGCTGAGGTTATATCTTCTTGCACGCGAAGCGTATTCATACCCTATGGCATAGGCTTCGGTGGCGGCTTCCTCTCCATTGGTTGCCACGTAATTCATCAAACCCTGGAATAAAGAACGCGCACTCATCCGGTATTGGACACGCGCCTCTTCGTCCAACAATTGATACCAGGATTCAGCCTGTAAACGTCCTTCGGAGATTTGCATGCGGACGTTCTTCACCACTTCCTGCATCATGCCCTCGGGTTCAATCGCTTCATTTCTGAACTTTGAGTTTGATTCCGCCCAAAGGAGGATTTCTCCACGCTTATAGCGGCGATGTCCGCCCTGCGTCTTGTGGACAGGCAGCGCGCCCTTATCAGACCAAAGCCTGACAGTGCTCGGATGCACTCCAAGCAGTTTTGCCGCGTCACTGAGGGAAAGCCATTCGTCAGTCATAAATCCTCTTGCTCAAGCTGCGCCATCGCTGAGGACGGCGACTTGAGTATAAATTATTCTACCGCCAGGGCCACCTTTTCTGTGAAGGCCGGCTCGTGCGCTTTTTTCTGGAAAACACCAACATCAATTTGATACAACATGATCGCCGCAATGAACAACATCAACGCCTCGATACCAAATACAACGAGATAACCGTTCAAGGCATTACCTGTCAAATGGGTGGCAATGTCAGCAACGATGCCAGCCATAAGCAGGCCCACCAAACGGGAGAGCCCATTCGAGAAGCCCCAGGCACCGATGTAGAGACCAACCTTTTCAGGAACGGTCAGATCGAACATGAGCGAGAGATTGGCAATGGTGGAAATGCCCGTGCCAAGCCCCAGCAAGGTGATGCCGATATAGAAGACGGTTTGACTTGTCGTGATGCCGCTCAGGACGATAGTGAGAAAGCCAATGAGCGCTCCAAGGTTTCCCGTCTGTGCAACGTATTTCTTTTGGACGCGTCCATCAAGCAAGCCCGCAATGATAAATGCTACAAGCGTAAATGAATTCGTAATGGAGCCAATGGCGTTTGTTTCACCTACACTCATTCCAAAGGCTTGCGCGCCGAAGGGTTCGAGCAGGACGTCCTGCCCGAGGATGGCGGCAAGCAGCAATAACAGATAAATGAAGAAGATCTTTGCAACCGGATTCTCGGTGATGGCGGAAATCATTTGCTTGACAGTGTATGTATCTGCGCGAGGATGGGATGTGAGCCCGCTTGAGGGAGATTCGAGCTTGATGAGGCCGAGCAGACCCAAGGTCAGGGCTGAGGCGGCGACGATGACAAAGGCGCGTTCGAGGGTCACCGGGTCAAATGTTGGCACCATGACCCTCAGGCTGATTCCCGTCGCTATCAAACCGATAACCATGAGCGTGAACATCGTCGCCAAAGTTTTGCCGCGTCCCTTTTCGCCGGAGAGTTCGGAAGCGAGGGAGAGATAACAAACGGCAGAGAGGTTGTAACCCATCCCCCACATGCCAAAGGCGAGGACGCCAACGATGATCCCGAGCGTAAAATTTTTACCGATGAGGATGGCAACTTGCGGCGCGATGGCAACACCAAGTACGCAAAGGATCAAACCGGCGAGAATGTACGGCGAGCGGCGATAACCAAAGACAGGATGGCGGTCTGAAAAGGAACCGATGGCAACTTGAATGGGGGAAAGTAGATAGGGAAAAATAGCGAGAAGTGTGAAGAGGGTTTTAGAGATGCCAAGCTCAAAGATCATGACTCGGTTGAGGGTGCTGTTGATGGGCACGAGGGTCATGGCAATGGCGGTGTGGATGAGGGCAAGTTGGAGACGCTTAAAGAACATGTTCACCTGATTAAATATGAGGAGGGCGTTTGGCACGCCCTCGCCTTGTTGCATGTAATTGTAGGCGTAAATTTACACAAGACAATGTAGATTTAGGTAGAATTCTACTAGAGTTTTGTGAGCAGGTGTGGAGATGGTATCAAGGTTATGCTGCACATGGATTAATAAGATTCATCCAATCTTATGGGCTCATCGCTTATGGATGAGACAAACCACCTGCCTGGTGGGACGCACTCGCGTCCCTGGCTAAATTAGGATTTATTTAGTCTTATTTTAAAGGGCGCGTAGTATAATTTCGAATTGAAAAATTTTGGAGCATGAAAAGATAATGACCATCAGTCCCGCCATGCGTCGTTACGCCGCCGAGATTTACCGCCTGCAACAGGATCATAAACAGGTCCCGCTTTCCCTTTTAAGTTTGCATGTGGAAGCCTCCGCCCAGGCAATATCGACAATGGTGAAACGCCTCAACAAAAATGGATACCTGGTCCATGAACCCTATCGAGGTGTACGCCTGACACTTGCCGGCGAGAAGATCGCCATGCCATCCCTGCGCCGTCATCGCCTGACGGAAGTGTTCCTCGTCAAAGTGATGAAATACGATTGGGCGTCCGCACATGTGTTATCGGATACGTTCGAACGCGGCATCAACGATGAACTCGAAGACCGCATGGACGAACTGGCTGGTTATCCCTCACGCTGTCCGCATGGAGAACCGATCCCTTCCAAGGATGGGGTCATGCCTGTCGTGAAGGACGAGTCGTTGGTGAATGTCCCCTCCGGCTCCAATTGTGTTGTGAGCCGCGTGCGCACACATGATATGGATAAACTCCATTACATCGCGGAGATGGGCCTCGTGCCGGGGACACCCTTTCACCTGTTGAGTTGTGCCCCATTCAAGGGACCTTTGCGATTGGAAATGAAACCGCACGACCACATCATTGGTTATGAATTGTCACAGTCCATTTGGGTGGAGGTGGCGAAGAGAGGTGAGGGAAATAAACTCCCGCCGTTGAAGGTACCACGCTCATGAGATTTTACAGACCCTGCCTGAAGGCAGGGTCTGTATTTTTTGTAGCCAGACCAATCGTCAGGGCGGAAAGAAGCGGGGTACTTCCTTCTTAAGGAAATAATGACATCCATCCATGTGGAAAATCGGGGACAGGTGAAATAATAAGGTCAACCATAACATTTTACAAAGGGTTGCCTTATGACTGCACCGCAATTGAGCGAAAGCACGGAAATGTATTTAAAGACGATGGCTGAAATGAGCGGCCGCGAGGCAGTGGCAATCGGCCGCCTGGCGGAGCGCCTGAGTGTGACACCCGTCTCTGCGAATGAGATGGTGCGGAAGTTGGATGAACAGGGACTGGTAACTCACATACCTTATAAGGGAGTGACGCTGACAAGGAAGGGGCGCGAAGCGGCGTCGAATGTCCTTCGGCGGCAAAGGCTTTGGGAGGTTTTTCTGTATGACCATTTGAAGATCGAGTGGGCAAGGATCTATGAACTCGCCTGCTCGCTCGAACATGCGACCGCACCTGAAGTGACGGAGGCGCTGGCAAAATTTTTGGGGAATCCAACAAACTGCCCGCGCGGCAACCCGATCCCTGATGAGAAGGGAACGTTCACGCCGTTGAATGGGGTCGCACTGAACGAGATTGCAGTAGGCCAAGAAGTTACGGTACTTGCCGTGAACGCGACCGTAACCGATGTTCTCAGATATTTGCAGGAACGAAACATTTTGCCGGGACAAAAGATAAAAGTCCTGGAAGCCGCGCCGCTTCAAGGTCCGCTCACGCTGCAGGTGGATGGGAAAGAGGTTGCATTGGGCTTGTCGCTGGCGGAGTTTGTGATCGTGGAATAAAGATATGTACTGGTGGTCTCGATTTGACACTCGCCAAAAACGGCTCGTGTCTACTCGGCCAACAAAACAAAATAGGAAATATATGTCCGAATCAATTCAACTCCATCTTCTTCGCCCCGGACAAAAGGGGACCATCACTCGCATCGGCGGGACAAGCGCGTTGCGCAGGCGTTTCATAGAAATGGGAATCGTCAAAGGCGAGACCATTTTGATCGAGCGTCATGCACCCCTCGGCGATCCTGTGGAATATTTCATCAAGGGCTACCACCTTGCCCTGCGAAAAGAGGAAGCCGCACACATTCAAGTATCACTGCATGGAGAAACAGATGGCTGATCTGACAATTGCACTGGCAGGAAATCCAAACGCGGGCAAGACCACCATCTTCAACGCCCTGACGGGATTGCGTCAACACACGGGCAATTGGCCCGGCAAGACCGTCGAAAAAAAAGAGGGTGAGATCGAATACGATGGCAGGATCATCAACATTGTGGACCTGCCCGGCACATACAGCCTCACCGCCTACTCGCCCGAAGAGATCATCGCGCGAGATTACATCATCGAGGAGCGCCCGGATATCGTCATCAACGTCATTGACGCGACCAACCTCGAACGTAATCTGTATCTGACCGTCCAGATCCTTGAACTAGATGTGCCGGTCATTCTCGCCCTCAACATGACCGATGACCTGCACAAGAACGGCGCAAAGATCAACGTGGATCATCTATCCCAATTGCTTGGAAATGTCCCCGTTGTGCAAACCGCCGCCAACAAAGGCAGGGGGATTGCCGAACTGCTCAATAAAGCCGTGCGCCTGGCGCGCGCAAATTAGATTATGACAGCAAACATTCAACCCATTTTCAAACTCGATTACGGCGGCAAGATCGAACGCGAGATCGCAAAACTCATCGCCGCGTTCGACGAAATACAATTCGATACGGGCCGCTATCCCAAACGCTGGCTTGCACTTAAACTGCTCGAAGCCGATGCCGATATCGTCAACCGCGTGGACAAGATGCCGGGCGGCGAACAGGTCATCGCGCTCGCCAGGCAAGGTGCGGAACATGTTTCATCCATGTTGGGTGATGACTTCGACCTCCTCACCGCCGACCGCCGCTACGGCTACATCAACGGCATCGTGCGCCAGTCGTTCCACCATCCGTTCATTGACCGTATCACCCTCACCGACCGTATTGATGACATCGCCACACACAAATGGCTCGGCCTGCCTGTTTTCTTTACAGTGATGTACATTGTCTTCCGACTCGTGATTGACGTTTCCTCTCCCTTTTTGGATTGGACGGACGCGGTCATCAATGGTCCGATTGCCAACTGGCTCCGCTTCCTTCTGGACCTCGTGTCTGCTCCTGCATGGATTCATTCCCTCGTCATTGATGGAATCGTCGCCGGAGTGGGAGGCGTGCTGGTCTTCGTCCCCGGGTTGCTGATCCTGTATTTCTTCCTCGCATTGCTCGAAGACTCGGGCTACATGTCCCGCGCCGCGTTCGTCATGGACCGTTTCATGCGTGTCGTCGGTCTGCATGGCAAATCGTTCATTCCAATGATCCTGGGATTCGGTTGCGCGGTTCCCGCCATCTACGCCACACGGACCATCGCCAGCCGCCGCGACCGTGTTCTCACAGCCTTGCTCGTTCCACTCATGTCCTGCTCGGCACGTTTGCCAGTGTATGTCGTCTTCGGTCTGGCATTCTTCGGCGCACGCGCGGGGACGGTCATCTGGGCGATGTACGCGTTGGGCATCGTCGTCGCCATGCTGGCAGGAATGGTCTTCACGCGAACCATCCTCAAACCCGATGTCACGTCCGCTTTTGTGTTGGAACTGCCTCCCTATCGCCAGCCCGCGTTGAAGAGTGTATTGATCCATATGTGGGAGAACACGCGCGAATTCGTCCGCAAGGCAGGGACGTTGATCCTCTTCACATCGGTGATCATGTGGCTGTTGTTGAATCTTCCCTGGGGTGTGACAGACCAACGTGACTCTTATTTTGGTAAAGTCAGCGGCGCGATCTCGCCCATCTTTGCCCCGCTTGGGTTTGGCAACTGGGAAACGGGCGGTGCGCTGGTCTCCGGCTTCATGGCAAAGGAAATCGTCGTCAGTACCATGAGCCAGATCTATCTTGGCGGCGAAGAAACAGAAGTCGCCGAACCCACAACCCTCGGCGAAGATTTGATCGGCATCGGTCAGGGATTTGTGGATGCAACGGTCAGTTCGGGGAAAATCCTATTGAGCATCCTCCCCGGCGTGAATTTGGTGGATGAAGAAACGGAAAGTGAAGATACCGCCTTGAGCATAGCATTGCGTGAACGTTTCACATCCTTGAGCGCGGCCGCATTGCTGGTGTTCGTCCTGCTGTATGTGCCTTGTGTCGCGACACTGGGCGCGATCAAACAGGAGTTTGGCACCTCCTGGGCATGGACCTCCGCCATCTACCAGACCATGGTCGCATGGATCGCCGCTTTCATCGTCTATCAGGGTGGGACGCTTCTCGGGCTGGGATGATGTCATGCTGAGTCAACTGGTCAAACTGCTGGAAGACAAAGAGAACGGACTGAGCCTTTCCGAGATCAGCCGCGCCATGAATGCCCAGCCTTTGGCAGTTCTATCCATGATCAATTTACTGGTTCAAAAAGGAAAATTGCTTGAGATTGGGCCCGACGGTCAATGTTGCACCACCTGCGGAATTCAATCCGAGTGCAATCTGCTCGCAGCGAGAGGGAAGAGGTATATGATCGCTCGTGCCACAGTCACGATTAAATAGACAGAATAAAAGAAAAAGCACAGGTCTGCGCCTGTGCTTTTTGATACACCATGCTATTCATTTCCCCTTGATCATCTGCCTCGCCACCTGCATCAACTCATGCGCGGACCTGAGAGTCCCTTCACCCACCTCACCAAGCATTTGTGAAAGCTCAAGCAGGCGCGCCTCTCCATCCAGCCGTTCGACGCGCGTCAACGTGCGGTTGCCCTGGACAAGTTTCTGCACCTGATAATGTTCATCGCCAAAGACAGCCAATTGCGGGAGGTGCGTCACACAAAAGACCTGATGGGAACGCGAGAGATTCCATAACTTCTGCCCGACGGTCATTCCCACGCGCCCGCCGATGCCCTGGTCAATTTCATCGAAGATCAGTGACGGCACCTCGTCGGCACGCGCCAGAACGTTCTTCAATCCCAGCATTAAACGTGATGTCTCACCGCCCGAGGCAATCTTGACCAACGGTTTGAGCCCTTCACCAGGGTTTGGCGCGATCAGGAATTCCACTTTGTCGAAGCCATTCTGATCGAAGACGATGCGATTTCCGTTTTCGAGCGGCGCGCCGTTCGGGTCAGGCCGAACTTGGAAGTCCACACTAAACTTCGCCGATGACATTTTCAAATCGCCCAGTTCCGCTTCAATGCCCTTTGCCATCGAAACCGCGGCGGACTTGCGTTTATTGCTCAACAAACTGCCCTGCCTGGCGAGCATGTTCAACAGTTTCGCTTCTTCCAATTCGAGTTCGTCAATGCGCTCCGCCGCGCCTGTGATCGTCTCAAGTTGTTTGCGCGCATCCTGTCCGTAGGCAATGACTGCGGGAACGCTCCCGCCATATTTGCGGGTCAGTGAATGGATCAGGTCGAGCCGTTCCTCCACATCATCGAGCCGCTTCGGATTGAATTCGATCTCTTCGAGATAGCCCCGCAAATTATGGACGATCTCGGACATCGTATCGAGCAATACTTCCGCCTGATTTGCCAGTTCAGTTTGTGCCGAGTCGATCTTCGCAAGCGCGCCCAATGCCTGTGCTGCCTGTCCAATCAAGTCGCTTGCGGCGGGCATTTCAGGCGAGCCTTCATCCAGGATGGCAAGCGCCTCCTGTGCGTTCTGCGCCAGCGACTCGGCATTGGCAAGACGGTCACGTTCCTTGCGCAACTCCTCATCCTCCCCCACTTTCAAACGCGCGGCTTCGATCTCCTCCGCCTGGTAGGTCAGCATTTCGATCTTGCGCTCGGCATCCGCCTGTGCTTTTCGCAACTCGTCCAATTCATGACGCAGGTTCAACAACGTATGATAGGTCTGGCGGTAGTCGTTGAGGGGCCGCGTCACTTCTGCGAAGCGATCGAGCAAGCCCAGGTGTGCGCGTGAATCGAGAAGTGAAAGATGCTCGGCCTGTCCATGGATGTCCACCACGAGCGCACCGATCTCCTTCAACAGGGAGACCCCCACCGTCCGCCCGTTGATGCGCGCCACACTTCGCCCCTCTTTGCGGATCTCGCGGGATAAAGTCACATAGTCGGGATCATCCATCAATTCTTCGCGATTCAAGATCTCGTGCACCGCCTCTTTTTCCGGACCTTTGAGCTGGAACACACCCTCAACCAGGGCGGCATCTGAATCCGTGCGAACGTAGGTCGTGTCCGCTTTGCCGCCAATGAGCATGACCACGGCATCGAGGATGATGGACTTGCCTGCACCGGTCTCACCTGTGAGAATGATGAGACCCGAGCCAAAGCGCAGGTCGAGTTTATCTATGATCGCAAAGTTTTGAATGTGGAGTTCGGTAATCATGAGTTATCGTCGAAACACCAGACCAGAGAATTGATAATATGCGACGGGCACGCCGAGTACAAGGTAAACGACCTGCCAGACCAGCGGACCAAAGGCATAAATTACGCTCATAAAATCCGCGCCTCCCAGGAACATGGCAAGCAGGGCTGGTAACCCGCTAAACAACATGACGGGTATGGCGCCAAGAATCATGCCGACCATGAGGGTGAAGTTGAGAGGGCGCGCGCGGTGATTTTTTACAAAACGCCGCACCAGGTTGCCGATCATTACCCCTGCCATCGGTGCAAGACCGATAATGAAAAATCCCCAAACGACGGATGTGATCACAATGGTCAATGCCGCGGCAATTCCTGAAAGAAAGGATGAGGCAAAGAACACTATGATGTAATCGTACCAGACCGCCGTATCGAACGTCTTTTGATGCTGGCGGACACAATCCTTGCACATGTAGCCTGTCGGCGTGCGCACTGCACAGGACGCGCACATGGGATGGTCGCATCGTTTGCACCGCAGGGCGGTTTCCCGGCCGGGGTGATCGTAGCAATAGAGAGTGGTTGTATTGGTCATCGTGGCAATCCTAAAGAATTTTCATTCATGTGTGCTGTCAGGTTTCGATAGAAATAACCCGGGTCCCCGAAGCGGACAAATTGTGCGGTCACTTCCGCAGCGCGGATATCCACGCGGTCATCTTCCATCAACACAATGGATGGCTGACCGTCAATGCTCAAGACTGCGTTGTCGCCCCTCACAAGGATGCTGACCGTTGAACCTTCGGCCAGAACGACCGCCCGGTCCACGGAAAGATGCGGCGCGATCGGCACAAGCAGGATATTCCGCAATTCAGGAGGCAGGATGGGACCTCCCGCCGCCAGCGCATACGCGGTCGAACCGGTCGCAGTGGAGGCGATCAACCCATCCGAGACATAACTCGTGAGGTGGCGCCCATCCACTGAAGCGGAAAGTCGTACCGGGCGCAGGATCTGTCCACGCCCAACAACAACCTCGTTCAGCGCGTTCCATTGCCCCAGGGAATCCCCTGCACGGATATGTTCTGCACGAAGCATCATGCGGTTCTCGATCCATGCCTCGCCGGCGAACAATTTATCAAAGTACTCGCGCCATTCCTGGCGGTCCACCTGGATCAGGAAACCAAGCCTGCCCAAATTAACTCCAAGGATCGGCAGACCCAGCGGAGCGCACAAGTGTCCCGCACGCAGGACGCTCCCATCCCCGCCTGCAATGACCAGCATGTCAAATTCACGGTTCTTCACGTGTCCGCGCAAATCCTCATCATACAACGAGCCAAACGGTGCATCCACACCCTTTTCTTTGAGATATGCAGACATCGCCTGCGCCTCCGTAAAGGCTTCGGGCATCCGAGGATAGGCGGTGACCACTGGTCGTTTGGGAATGAATGTGTCGGGCATAGTGAGGTAATTATAAGGGATACGGGTACACACGTATACAAGGAGACCGGTGCACAGGCTGGTCAACCCATTCACTTATTTACGCCAGAGACTGGTCGCACGCATCCCTGAACCCGCATCGTTTACAACGGGACGCCTGCTCATGCGACCGAGGAACCTCTTTCCTGCGCTCGTCCCTTTTCATCTCGGCGAGCAGGTCGAGCAGTGACGACTCCAACTCAGGCGTGTAATCCACGGCAAAATCCCTTCCTTCGTAATGAATGATTCCATACGGCGGGCGTTTATTGTATGTTTTTTCAACCAACAGACAATACGACGCCAGTTGATAAATATGCGAATCATACGGTGCCTCCGGCGCCCGCCCCGATTTCACCTCCACAGGAATGATCTGTCCATTTTTTTCGATGAGGTAATCGGGCTTGCCAGTTAATTCGAGTGCCGCGGAAAAAAGCGGCTTCTCCAGCCTGTTCCAACCACGCGTGTCGGTATAGATGACGCGCCCACCGGGAAGCCCAGCGGCTTTACGCTGGCGACCTGATTGCCAGAAGAAGAGGAATGCGAAGAAGAGGAGGGCAAGAGCAAAGTAAAGCATAAGTATTGCGTAATGTGTATTACTTATTTTAGATAACCTGTGCCGTGCAATATGCCACCAACATTACCAACGCGATCATCAGCAAAACCAGACCGATATTCCGCGAAATGGACGATACCAGCACCTGGCGCCCATGTCTGGTGTGAAGTTCGGTGCCAGTCGCGAGTTCAACCTGATTCGTAGATTCGACTCCCTGTTTTTTGTACCACCAGGCGCGGCGGCAGTAGAGATAGGTTCCAATGTCTGATGCACGGGTGATGGGCATGGGTGAAAGTATAGCACAAATTTTCTAAAATCCCACGACTCCGTCATTGCAACGACGGAAGGGAGCGAAGCAATCTCCAACACCTGATGGGGATTGCTTCGTCGGGCTACGCCCTCCTCGCAATGACGGGTGATTTACCTTGTGAAATATTTCCCACATCCTTTGCGACAATTTTCCTTGAGAGAAAGCCTGTCGCGAGGATAATACAAGTGCAAGATGAAATGAGAATCTACCAAAATAAAGTGCGGAGGTGCAGGATGTCGAACGAAATGAAAGTCAGGTTTTGGGGTGTGCGTGGGAGTTATCCTATGCCGGGCGCGGGGACGGTGAAATTTGGGGGTAACACCGCTTGTGTTGAAGTACAGGCTGGGAATCGCACGATCATCCTCGATGCGGGCACAGGCATCATCCCATTGGGACGCGAATTGGCACGCACGAAACGTGCAGGGGAATTGCTGTTGCTGTTCAGTCATTTACACCACGACCACACGCAGGGCTTTCCGTTCTTCGTCCCTGCCTACATGCCGAATGCCAAGTTACATATCTACGGTCCCGATGGCACACATGAGTCGCTGAAGAATGTGTTGGAGCACAATCAGTCATCGGAGACATTCCCAATCGGTTTGCGTGATATGGCTTCGTCGAAGGATATTCAATCGGTGCGCGAGTCGCTGGCCATTGTTTGGAACGAGGGCGGAGTCCGTGTGGAGGACTCAGCCGTCAGTTTAGACGATGAGGCGGTCGTCATCCGCATCCACAAATCGTATGCACACCCCGGCGGCGTCTTCGTCTATCGCATCACATGGCGTGGCAAATCCGTTGTGTACGCAACGGATACCGAGGGTTATGTCGGTACGGATAAACGGCTGGTGAAGTTCACGAAAGATGCGGATGTGCTGATCCACGACGCTCAGTATCTGGATGAGCATTACTGGGGCCAACTGGAAGGGTTTCCATCCACCCAGGGATACGGCCACTCGACCGTGAGGATGGCGTGTGAGGTTGCCGCTTCTTCCCACACGGGACAACTGATTCTGTTCCACCATGACCCATCCTACACTGACGATATGCTGACAGGCATGGAGCAGAGCGCGAAGAGTCTGTTTGCGGGTTCGGTCGCGGCGTATGAAGGTATGGAGATTGTGCTGCAATCGCCCTCACCCCTACCCATCTCTCATGGGGAGAGGGAGTGGAAGGAAGTAAAATATGTCCAGAATGATTGAGGCAAAGAAAGACAGCACACGCAACCTGCTCACAGACATCGAACTGTTTGTCGGGCTGACTCCCGCACAATTGGACTGGGTCGCACAGCACGCGCATCGCCGCGCCTTCGAAGCGGGACGCAATGTAATGACCATCGAACAACCCGGTGAGGCTGTGTATATCATCCTGCATGGAACGGTGAAGATCCATGTCGAACAGGGTGAGCGGGACGTGATACTGGCGATTCTGGGCGCGGGCGACATGCTCGGCGAGATGAGCCTGATCGACAGCATCGGTCGTTCTGCCAGCGCGATGACACTGGAGAACAGCCTGATGTTATGGATGGACAAGACCACGTTCAATTACATGCTCGACAACTTCCCGCCCATGGCACGGAATTTGGTGAAGATGCTCTCTGCTCGTGTGCGTCTCTCCGACCAGTTGATCCAGGCACTGGCAACTTTGGATGTAAACGGACGTGTGGCGCGCCAGTTGCTGGCTTTCGCCGAGAAATATGGGCATGAAAAAGACGGCGCGACACAAATCCACATTGCACTGACGCAAAGCGATATCGCTGACCTGGTCGGTGCATCGCGGAAGAGAGTCAATCAGGCGATGGTGTTGTTCAAAGAGCAGGGATTGATCGATACAGATGCAGAGGGCAGGATCAGCGTTTACAACCGTGATGGTTTGGCGCGCTATTGCAATTGAAGGTTTCCAGCACGCATAGTGTATGCCACGCAGACCTGACAGGGTTCGGGGAACCTGTCAGGGTTTTTATATCAAAAGGTATAATCCGCCCTGTGACATAATTCAATTTCCATCCTCCCATCGAAACCCATTATGGGGATATGGAAAATAAAAACTCGAGATCTATTTGTTGTCTTCTACATTGGCGGTGATCCATGCTTGAATCAGAGCGCATTCTAAATAACAAGAATAAATTACAGGAGTTGTATCCGTCTTTCCGTACGCGGATCGAGACAGTGTTGAAAGAGATGGAGAAGGCGGGGTATCGTCCACGCGTGCAGACTGCGTGGCGCTCGGTGGCAGACCAACTGGATGCCTATAAGCGCGGCACGACCCGC
>DATIUT010000353.1:0-11084 GCA_035466615.1 Anaerolineales bacterium
GGTCATACAAATGGCACAAGCTTATCCTCTTACACAACAACTATCAACTTCCCTTATAGCGGAGAGAAAAATGGTCGAGCTTTCCAACTTGCGCGTATTTCTCGTTGCGGCGGAGGAATTAAATTTCAGTAAAGCCGCAAAACGACTGCACATGTCGCAATCTGCGGTCAGCCAGAACATCCAAACAATGGAACGCGCCTATAACACGGAACTCTTCATCCGCGGCGGACGTTCTGTCGAATTGAGCGAGGCGGGGCAGACGATACTGCCAATGGTACGAGAGGTCCTGCTTGCCGCCCGCCTGCTCGAAGATGGCCTGCAGGAAGTCAACAACCAGATCGGCGGTGAACTGCTGATAGGTTGTTCAACATCGGCGGGAAAATACCTCCTGCCCACATTGCTCTCCGAGTTTCAGCACGATTACCCGGCTGTACATCCGCGCGTCAAGATCATCAGCCGCGACTCAGTTACGGACAGACTGCTCAACCGAACCATCCCCATCGGAATTGCCAGTCGTCACATCGAACACCGTGATATCGAAGCAACGCCCCTTTTCGATGACCGGATCATTCTGGTCGTTCCCTCCAAACACCCCTGGGCGGCGTATGGGCGCGCCCTCCCCTCCGACCTGCTCGACCAGCCATTCATCATGCGCGAAGATACTTCCGGCACCTGTGAAACCGTCATGGAGGGGCTCAAACCACAAAGCATCACCCTCGACAATTTCAATATCGTCATGGAACTCGGCAACACGGAAGCCATAGAAATGGCAGTGGAGCGTGGCATGGGCATTGCCTTCGTCTCAGAAATGGTTGCCGCGCGCGGGCTGGCACTGGGACGGATCAAAAAAGTGGAAGTGGAAGGTTTGGACCTGCGCCGGAAGATCTACATGGCGCGGCATGTCAGCTTCCCGTTCACGCGCGCGCAGTCTCTATTCTGGGAATTTGCTAAATCACAATACGAAAAGATTAACAACGAGATCTGGGAGAGTCTGGTCAACTTTGAACCGATTGCGTAAAGTTATGCTACACTAACGGCATGGCATCCCTGCAAAGCATTCCCGCAACCGATTCACGTTAGATCAAATCACCCCGGGCGGAGCAAACCCTAAACAAGGGCTTTGCTTCGCTCATTTTTTTATTCAGGAGCAACCATGCTGTCACTCGCCGAAAAAATCCTCTTTATCGTTGCATCCATCGCTTCATTCCATTTCACATATCGCGGTGTGATGCGGATCATCCATCACATCTCGAGTGGACAGGGCAAGCCCGACTTCAGTCTCGTTTGGAAGCGGATCGGCGATCTCGTCGTCAGGGTGGGGTTGTTCGGATCCGTTTTTCGCTTTCGATTTTTGCCAAGCATTTTCCATGCGATGATCGGCTGGAGTTTTCTCACCCTTGCAGTGATCGACCTGACTGACCCGGTCTATGCCCTGACCGGGATACGGGTCCTTGACCGCCTTGGCTTGATCGGCCACCTCTACCAATCATTCGCGGATATTGCCAATACGGCAGTGCTGATTGGCATCGCGTTCATGGTGATTCGCCGCTTTATCGTCCGCCCGGCAAACCTGTCCACGCGAGAGTCCACCCTTCTTCTTCCAAGTGCAAAGTTCGGCATCAAACGTGATTCGTTTTTTGTCGCATCATTTATCATTGTTTGTAATGTTGCCCGGTTGTTGATGAACTCCTTTTATCTTGCTGGTGCAGGAGAGCCTAATGCATGGGAACCTGTCGCTTCTACTGTGGCAGGCTTATGGTCCAGTATGGATGCGGGGGGAATCGTGTTGGGTGAGCATCTCACGTTCTGGATCTATTTTGGAGCGATTCTCGTCTTCCTGCCCTACTTCCCGTATTCCAAACATATTCACATGTTCTTCGCCCCGCTCAATGTCGCGTTCAAGCCCGAACGCAAGTCCATTGGGCAGTTGGGATTCATCAACCTCGACGATCAATCCATCGAGCAGTTCGGCGCGGCAAAGATGAGCGACCTCGGCTGGGAACAGATCATGGATAGCTATGCCTGCATCATGTGTTTCCGTTGCCAGGAGGTCTGTCCAGCGTACAACACCGGGAAGTTATTAAGCCCTGCCGCGCTGGAGATCAACAAACGCTATCATCTGAACAAGGGCGGCGCGACGGATGTCACTCTCACAAACCTCATCTCCGAAGAAGCGGTTTGGGCGTGCACATCCTGCGGCGCATGCGTGGATATTTGCCCTGTTGGCAACGAGCCGATGCGGGATATTTTGGAGATCCGCCGCAATCTGTCCATGATGGAGAGTGCGTTCCCCAAACAATTGGAAACAGCGTTCAAGGGCATGGAACGAAACATGAACCCGTGGAATGTTTCGCAAGCGGACCGCATGAAATGGGCAGAGGGATTGAATGTTCCAACGATTGAGCAAAACGCTGAGCCCGATATTTTATGGTGGGTGGGATGCGCCCCGGCGACAGATGCCCGCGCACAAAAGACCGCACAGGCCTTTGCGAAAATCCTGAACGCGGCGGGAGTCAATTTTGCCGTGCTTGGCAGGAACGAATCCTGCACCGGCGACTCAGCGCGGCGCGCGGGACGTGAAGATATCTTTTTTGGCCTGGCGACTCAGAATGTGGAAATCCTGAACGAGGTCGCACCCAAACGGATCGTGACAACCTGCCCGCATTGTTTACACACGATCAAGAACGAGTACCCCGAGTTTGGCGGAAATTACGAAGTGGTCCATCATACACAGTTCATCAATGAACTCGTCGGTTTGGGGAGGATACAGTTGGAAGTGACAAAGGATGATCTCAAGGTCACATTCCACGACCCGTGTTATCTCGGGCGTCATAACAAGATCACGGATGCTCCACGCGACGTGTTGCAGAGCGCCGGTGCAGTGACGATTGAAATGCCGCGTAATTCCGCCAAGTCCTTCTGTTGCGGCGCAGGTGGTGCGCAAATGTGGAAGGAAGAGGAAGCAGGCTCAGGTCGGGTGAATGAAGCGAGGTTCCGGGAAGCAAAAGCGACCGGCGCTCAGACCGTTGCGGTGGGTTGTCCATTCTGCATGGTCATGCTGACCGATGCATCCAAAGCCGATGGGGAGTCAGTTAATGTGATGGATGTCGCAGAAATAGTTGCCAAACGTCTTAAGTCCTAGGCTGGCCAAGATGCTATACTCCTATTAGTAATAAAAAAGACCCACAAGGGCGGAGATTGCGATTGAACCAGAATATTGTCCTGTCCCGGCAGTGAATGGATTACCAGGCTGGAGCAGGCCAAGTTATCCTTTTTAAGAGGTGACTATGCGGTTAGCCAGCAAATTCCTTATCACTGGGACAGCCATTTTGATCCTGTCCGGGGTATTGCTCCTAGTGACCTATTCCCATGGGCAGGCGTACCAATCTACTGCATCGAGGGGACAGTCTTTTGACGAAGTCTCCGTGGAAATCCCACCAGCCAAACTGGAACCATGCCTGCATTGTCACATTCAAGGCGAACACAAAAACCTGTGGACTCCCACTTTACGCTGGCTGACGTTCGGCTCGTTTGGTCTGGTCTTTCTCTTCGGTTTTTATCAATCCACATCCATTTGGATACAGCGCAAGCCGTTCAAGCCGTTGACGACGCGATTCGCCGAATGGGTGGAGGAACGTTATCAGATCGCCAAGCCGTTGAACGACATTTTGAAAAAGCCTGTCCCATCGTTTGCCCGCTGGTGGTGGTATTGTTTGGGCGGAATAACCTTCTTCCTGTTTGTCATTCAGGGAACCACGGGTATTCTGCTAGCTTTCTACTATAAACCCACTGCCGCCGAAGCGTATGCCAGCATCCAATTCATCGAGAACGAAGTCTATTTCGGGGCTGCCATCCGCGCCATCCATCACTGGTCCGCCAATGGGATGATCGTGATGGCGGTTGCCCACATGATCCGCGTTTTCATCATGGGCGCTTACAAGCCCCCGCGCGAACTGAACTGGGTCAGCGGCGTGATTCTGCTCGTTCTCACGCTTGCTTTTGGGTTCACAGGATATTTGCTCCCGTGGGACCAGCGTGCCTTCTGGGCAAGCACCGTGGGGACGGAAATCGCAGGTGCCGTGCCTGCGGTTGGCAACCTCGTGTTGATCTTTCTGCGTGACGGTTGGGGCGTGACCGAAGCCACGCTTGGAAGGTTCTTCGGCTTGCATGTGCTGGTCATCCCCATCGCCACCGTCGTCTCCATGCTGTTGCACTTCATGATGATACGGCGTCTGGGCGTCAAGCGCCCACTATAGGAGGAGACATGAAAGATAGATCATCCCACGAGATTCTCCCAGACGACAAGCCCGTCCCGTTTTTTCCAGACCACTTGATGACCGAGTTTTGGGTGGCGATGGGCTTTCTGGGACTGGCGATCATTATTGGCGCCATTGGCATGTTCGTGCCCATCGGTTTGCAGGATCCCGCCGACCCATTGAATACCCCCCTGCATGTAAAACCGGAGTGGTATTTCCTCTTCCTTTATCAAATGCTCAAGGTGGTTCCCGATTACGTATTTTTTGGACAGATCGAGGGCAGAGTGCTCGTCACGGTGGGGACCATCGTGGGCTTGTTGGGACTGATGCTCCTGCCGTTCTTCGACAAAAGGGATGATACCAAACGAGCCTGGCGCATCCGTGCCGTACTTTCGGCGGTTGTCGTAATCATCATCATTGCCCTGACCATCTGGGGAGAAGTGAGTTAGCCATGCCCGATATTACCCGAAGAGACTTCCTCAAACTGATGAAAGGCACAGGCATCGCCGTCTGTGCCGGCGCGGTTGCCGCCCCTGTGGTCGCGTATTTCTATCCAACTGACCTCGAGATTTATCCATCCGAGCCGGCATTCGTTTGCGCGGAAAATGAATTGCCTGTCGGCGAATCTCGCACAATCCCCTTCGGGCGGTATCCAGCCATTATCATCAACACCACCGATGGGTTGAAGGCTTACTCTGCCGCATGCACACACTTTGCCTGCACTGTCAAATGGAACGATGCATCCGGGAAACTCGAGTGTCCCTGCCATGCAGGCTTCTTCAAGGTGGAGGATGGATCTGTGATCAGCGGCCCGCCACCCAAGCCTCTTCTCAAACTGGAAACCGAAACTGTCGATGGAAAGATCTACGTCAGGGTGAGTGAAGCATGACCACGTCAACCCAAACTCCCCGCCTGACCTTCCATAAACACGCACTGCGCGATTTCTTCGTCCAGGTGATCGGACAGGCGCGCGTCCTCAAGAAGTGGTATCCCGGCATAATGCACTTCCTGATCTTCTGGGGCGTCAGCATTCAGGTCATAGGGACTGCCATCAACCTGATGCAGATGAAACTATTCCTGCCATTTGCACTGGAGACTTTTCCGCGCAATGGATGGTATCTCGGCTACGAGATCGCGATGGACGTGGCTGGATTATTCATCATCCTTGGCGTTTTGATGGCGGGATTCCGCCGCCTCGTTCTTCGACCGAAGGAACTGCTCACCAATTGGGACGACTGGTTCGCCCTCGGGGTGCTTCTCCTCATCGCTCTGCTCGGCTTCACGAACGAAGCCATGCGCCTGATGACGGTTAAACCGACGTGGGCAAACTGGTCACCGATCGGCAATTGGCTGGCGGGCGTTTTCCTGGCCAGCGGCATGACCGTTGAACAAGCCTTTGAATGGCACAATGCACTTGTTGTTGTGCACGTCATTGTGGCGCTTGTGCTCGTGGCGACCGTTCCGTTCACCAAACTCCGGCATATGTTCAATGGTCCGCTCAACATCCTTGTCCGCCCTGCGCGGCCGATGGGAGCATTGGAAAAGATCGAAGATATCGAGACGACTGAAATCCTCGGGGTCGGAAAAATCGTCGAGTTCACGCCTCAGCAACTTCTGTCGTTCGATGCGTGCCTGAAGTGTGGGCGTTGTCATGAGGCATGTCCCGCCAACATCAGCGGCATGGATTATTCGCCTCGCGATCTCATCCAAATGCTTCGCAAAGGCATGAACAACACACTCCTTACAGGAGATGCCAAGCCCGAAGATGATTTGCTCGGGGAAGTGGTGCCTGAGAATTATTCGTGGAACTGCACAACCTGCGGCGCGTGCATTGTCAAGTGCCCTGTTTTCATCAACCCCGTGGATGAAGTCGTGGACCTGCGTCGCTTCCAGGCTTTGACCAGCGGCAAACTTCCAAAGTCAATCTCCGACCTGCTCCGCAACTTCGAGCGGCAGGCAAATCCCTGGGGCATTCCCGCCGACCAGAAGATGGATTGGGCAAAAGACCTGAACATACGAGAACTCTCCGAAGGCGACGAGGTGGATGTGCTGTATTTCGTCGGGTGCGCCGCGGCGTTCGATCAACGCAACAAAAAGGTTGCACGCGCTTTTGTCAAACTGATGCAGAAAGCAAACGTTGATTTCGGCGTGCTTGGCTTTGACGAGATGTGTTGCGGCGAAACTGCCCGGCGCATGGGGCATGAATACATGTTCCAGGAATTTGCAAAGCAGAACATTGAGACCTTCGGCAAGATCAAGTTCAAGCGCATCGTGACGGCTTGTCCGCACTGCTTCAACACGCTCAAGAACGAATACCCGCAAATGGGCGGCGATTACAAGGTAATGCATTACACCGAACTTCTGGCTGAATCGAACCTGCCCGTGCCGGGCGCGAATGGGAATGGCATAAAAGGCAAAGTGACCTATCATGATTCGTGCTATCTCGGACGTTACAACAACATTTACGATCAGCCCCGCGACCTGCTTGCAAAGTCTGGAGTGGAGCGCGTGGAGATGGCGCGCAAGATGGAGGACAGTTTCTGTTGCGGAGGCGGAGGCGGCGGCATGTGGATGGAAACCGACGTCAACACACGCATCAATCATCGCCGATTGCAGGATGCCCTCGATGCCAAAGCGGACGTGGTCGCTACCGCCTGCCCCTACTGCATGATCATGTTCGAGGATGCCATTAAATCCAAGGCACTTAACGAAAAGGTCAAAACGATGGATATTGCTGAGGTGCTTGAAAAGCAATTGGAATTGTAAAAGCGCATTGAGAAGATAACCGTCCCGAAGATTTCCCTTCGGCCTGCAAATCGGTCGAACAAATCTTCGGGACGATATTGTTCCAACGGAGAATGTTCATGATTGATCTCAACACTAAATTTGGGCGCGTGGCAAAGAGACATCTTAAGAGTGAGTACTTCGTCTGGCTAACAACCGTGGATTCAAAAGGTGCACCGCAACCAAGACCCGTCTGGTTCATTTGGGATGATGATTCGTTCCTGATCTTTAGCCAGCCGAACGCGTTCAAGGTCAAACACTTGAAGAACAACCCAAAAGCGTCACTGCATTTCAACACAGAAGACGGCGCTGGAGAAAAGCATGTGATCGTATTTTCCGGTAATGCATCCCTTGATGCAAATGTCCCTCCTGCCCATAAACTTCCTGTCTACTTCAAAAAATACAAATCAGGAATCGAGAGTTTAAAGATGACCCCAGAGGCATTCAGTCAGGAATATTCAGCGGCCATCAGAATCAGGCCTACAGAAGTTCGCGGTTGGGTGTAAAATACTTCTGCTCATTGGAGGAGAAGTTCATGAAAGATACCATCCGCACACTTCATCCTGACAAGAAGCAGGGTGTTAACATTAGCAGGGAAAAATACGAGGTCATCCATAAAGCGATCACAGCGACCTTGCGCAGGAACAAGGAAATGCCTTTCATGAAATTAGCCCGTGCAGTGGAAAAGGAAGTGCGTGGGACATTCGAAGGGTCGGTCACCTGGTATGTGACCACCGTCAAATTGGATATGGAAGCGCGCGGAGAGGTCAAGCGCGTTCCCAACTCAAGACCCCAACTTGTTAAGCTTGTCAAATAGTTACTGCAAGGCGTGATGGGCGGAGTGAGCTTCCGGCCTGTTTTATTCGTTTTTTATTTCATTTAAACCCGTGAAGACTCGATATGACGGATTGCACGCGTGCATTGCCTGTTCGGAGAATCAACCTTATGAACCGACTTATTCCTGTTACTACAAGAGAAGACATCTTCCCTGAACACCGCGACACCCCTGTGGGACTTTTACTGGAATACCACAACCTCAACCGCGAATATGAGACCTACACGCAGGCACAGTTACTCGTTGGCATGTGCATGGACAATCGCAAGCATCTGCACATTCCCGACAACTTCTCATACATCATCCGTGCAGGAGGGGCAAACCTGAGATACAGCGAATTCAAGGTCTCGTACGCGATCGCAGTGGGAGGCGTGAAAAGCATTGCGTTGATCGGTCACAACCAGTGCGGGATGGTAAACCTGATATCCCGCAAAGATATATTCATTCAAGGACTGGTCGAGTCGGCAGGATGGGAGAAAGACTTTGCCGAACAACACTTCACACAGTTCGCCCCCATGTTCGAGATCGGCAATGAAGTGGATTTTGTGCTGAGCGAAGCCAAACGATTACGGTCACGATATCCCAAGATACAAGTCGCTCCGCTGCTGTATAAGGTGGAGGATAACCTGTTGTATCAGGTGAAGGAAAAGTAAAGCAGGGACGACCCATTTGGGCGCCCCTATACAATTATTTTCTAAACCCCTTCTCCACTTCCATCACAAGGAACACAACAAATCCTGCCCCGATTGCGATCAACAAATCAACCACGCCAAGCGGTTTGACGGAGAAGAACTTGGCCACAGGCGGGATGTAGATGACAGCCAACTGCAAAGTAGAGACCAGTAACATCAACCAAAACAACAGCGGGTTGGATGCCATGCTCATTGATAAAGCATACTCCCTGCTCGAACGTGATGCCCATGCCTGAAAGACCTGCACGAACGCAAGGAACGTAAAGACCATCGTCTGCCATTCTTCGCGGCCGGCAAAGTAATACCAGGCACCAAGTCCCAGCGCCAGCGCGCCGATCAACACGCCCACCCAGACCACCTGTACACCCGCGCCGCGTGAGAACACACCCTCCCTCGGTGAGTACGGCGGACGATTCATCGTGTCTTTTTCAGGCGCTTCCACGCCCATACCCAACCCAAGCAAACCGTCGGTCAACAGATTCAACCAAAGCAACTGCAACGGCAAAAGCGGGATCGGCTTGCCCAAAAATGGAGCAAGCAACATCACCAACACCTTGCCAATATTCCCTGCAACACTGAACCGCACAAATTTGCGGATGTTATCGTAGATCGTCCTCCCCTCTTTCACCGCTGAAACGATCGTCGCAAAGTTATCGTCGAGCAGAATCATATCGGCGGCTTCCTTCGAAACGTCCGTGCCCGTAATACCCATTGCCACGCCGATATCCGCGCGCCGCAATGCAGGCGCATCGTTCACGCCATCGCCCGTCATTGAAACGATGTGGCCCTTTTCCTGCAATGCCTGCACGATCTTCAACTTATGTTCAGGCGAAACGCGCGCGAACACACGCACCTCATCCACCACACTCTTCAACTCATCAAAACTCAACTTCTCCAACTCAATGCCAGTCAAAACTTTACTCCCGGCGGCTCGAGCATCTGTGATCCCCAACTGCCGCGCGATCTCCTGCGCGGTTAATGGATGATCGCCCGTGATCATCACCGTGCGGATGCCCGCCGTTTTCGTCACTGCCACTGCATCCTTTACCTCTTCACGCGGCGGGTCGATCATACCGAACAAACCGATGAACGTCAGGTTCTGTTCAAGATCCGTTTGGATGACTTCCGGGATCTGATTCATCAATCGGAATGCAACTCCGAGGACGCGCATCCCCTTCTTTGCGAGACGCTCGTTCGCCGCCTCAATTCTGGATCTCCAGCCTGCATCCATCATCTCAGCCTTTTCATTCACCCAAACCTGATTCGACAGGCCCAGCAAACCATCCACGCTTCCCTTGGTGAAAGCGATATAACGATATTCGCCCACATCCAAGCCTGCAAGGATGGATGAATCGTATTCCTGCAAGTGATGGACGGTTGTCATGCGTTTGCGTTCCGAATCAAATGGAAGTTCTGTTGAACGTGGGAACGATAGATCGAGCGACGATTTCCAATATCCCATTTTCGCGGCAGAGACAACCAGCGCGCCTTCGGTGGGGTCGCCCAAAGTATGGAATCGGTCGTCGCCTTCATCAATGAGACGGGCATCGTTACACAACGCGCCGCCTATCGCTGTCAGTGAAAGAGCAGACTGGGCCGGCGCGCCCAGATTTCGGGTGGAATGAATCGAGCCATCCCGTTCCATTGATGCGGATAAGTCCAGTTCGTGATCGGCAACATCCAGGATAACGACGGTCATCCTGTTTTCCGTCAGTGTGCCTGTTTTATCGGAACAGATGACAGTAACCGAGCCGAGCGTTTCCACAGCAGGAAGTTTGCGAATGAGCGAGTTCTTGGCGAGCATGCGTTGCGCGCCGAGCGCAAGTGTGATGGTGACGACAGCAGGCAGACCCTCAGGCACGATGGCAACGGCGACACTGACTGCCGTAAGCAACATGTGACGAAGTTCGTCGCCACGCAGGAATCCCAACACCGCGATGAGTACAGCGATCACAACACCTATAATCGCAAGATTTTTCCCGAGCCGGTCGAGGCGTTTTTGCAATGGCGTTTCTTCCGAACTGCTTTGTTGAATGAGATCGGCGATCTTGCCGAGTTCGGTCTGCATACTTGTTGCAACGACCAGCGCGAGACCGCGCCCCTGCGTGACAATGGTTCCCATGTAGCCCATGTTGCGGCGGTCACCGAGGGGCAGGCCATCATCTGAAAGCGCGGCGATTTGTTTTTCGACAGGCTCAGATTCCCCGGTAAGCGCGGCTTCCTGAATGCGAAGGTTTATTGCCTCGAGCAAACGGACATCTGCGGGCAGTACATTCCCTGCTTCGAGTTGGATGATGTCACCGGGCACAAGGCCGCGGGCGGAGATCTCCTTGAGCGCGCCGTCGCGCATCACCCGCACATTCGGCACGGATAGTTTCTTGAGCGCGGCAATCGCCTGTTCGGCGCGATATTCCTGAATGAAGCCAAGCACGGCATAGAGAATGACGATGGCGGAAATGGCGATCGTGTTCTTCAAGTCGCCCAGCAGGCCTGCGACCATTGCCGCCGCGATGAGGA
>DATIUT010000354.1:0-7331 GCA_035466615.1 Anaerolineales bacterium
CAGGACTCCTGCCAAGAAAGCAACGGCGGCGGCGGATTAACTCCGCCTTTAAAACAAATCGAGGGGAGACGCGACGATTCGCGTCTCCCCTCGCGGTAGGCATCTGTTGAATCAGTTTCTCTCGCCGATAGCGCGCCCCAATTCACTCAATGCACGGAAGTAGGCATTAGCGTCTGTTTCATGTGGGTTTGGAAAAGGCAAGTGAACTTCCAAATTCGGCGCGGTCTTGTGCAGACTGAGACGAACATAGCGCGGTGAAAGTGACTGCATCGGAGAAGCCAGCCGGTCGAGTGTTTCCTGTGCCAGGTTGAGCAACCCTTTGGGTGCCATTAGGCGCATACCACGATAATCGATTCCTTCCCAGCCGCGTTTGGTCACTTTACCCAGAGCGTCGCGTCCGCTCCAGGTCTTTGGGTCGGCAAGTTCAAGGTCCAGAAGAGGAGCCGTGCCAAGGGCGGCGCGAAAGATCAAGACATCGTCGCGTCCCTGAAAGAGCGCGATGATCGTCATCCAGAAAACATCGCGTGGCTTGAGAACAAGCAGGATATCCATGCGTTGGAACGGGCGTTTGGTTTTTGAGATTCCCATCTCTGCCACAGAGGTACCCAGCCAGCGAAATGTGGTGCGTTGACCGATGAGTGGCAGGCCATCCTGCATCCATTTCAGAACCTTGTCGCCGCGCCGCAGATTATAGATCATGCCAATGGCAAACCAACCCATGAAAACGGCAACGGCAATAATAACAATCATTTGTGAATTCACAGAGCACCTCGGAGTTGACAAGTAGGCACGAGTATAATATGAATGTTTCAAGTCAACCAGAAAAAAAATCTTTTGGGCAGGCAGTGCGGGAATTTATGTATGGCTTGTTCAGCATGGAGTTTGCCGAGCATGCGCTGGAAATGCGCGCCAGTCTGGAGAGTTTATTCATGCTCGGCACGGTCGGAGATATGATCGGCGTGCCGGTTTTACCGCCCTATTACAGTTTGCGCCTCCTGCCTTATATCGTACCGCAAATTTCCACCTGGAAGCGACGCGTTCTGCGTGAACGCGAGTTTAGCGATGAACACGATTATCATTTGGAAGGACTTTAGCCCGCCCTGCGCCATCATTGATTATACAAAGAAAGGATATCAAATATGACCCATCAAGAACCCGAGAAGAAAAGTTTTTGGCAGAATATGAAGGAAATTCTCTACGGCATGGCTTCGCACGACATGAGCCGCTATGCCCTGCGGACCCGCGCCAGCATGGAGCATCTCTTTATCCTGATCACAATGGGAGATATGATCGGCATCCCGATCCTGCCGCCGTACTACAGCCTGCGTCTGCTTCCGTATGTTGTGCCGCAAATTTCCACCTGGAAGCGGCGCCTGTTGCGCGAGAAAGATGTTTCTGATGCGATGTTCTAGGAGTCACTACGATGTCACTGAAAAAAATCTTTGAAGAGCACCCGGAACGACGGTATATCATGTTTGGCGGCAAGGGCGGGTTGGGTAAAACGACCTTTTCCGCCGCGACCGCCTATTGGCTTGCACAACAAGGTAAGAAGGTGCTGGTCTTTTCTGTTGATCCACAAGCAAGCCTGTCCGATATATTCCAGAAGGACATTTTCGGCAAGGGTCCCGTAAAGATCATGGAAAACCTGTGGGCGCAGGAAATCGACGCCGACCAGCACATCAAGGCGTATCAAAATGAAATCCGCAAGAAGATCCTGGATATGTACGGTTTTGAGGCGGTGCCAGATGAGATCGAACAATACATCCAGGCCGCTTCCGCCGAACCCGCCATGGAGGAAAGCGCCATCTTCGATGCAGTGGTGGATATCGTTGTGGGCGGCGATTACGATTATTACATCTACGATCTTGTGCCGCTTGGTCATGCGCTGTACTACCTGAGCATGGCAAAAGTGTACGACGAGTGGATCAACAAGATCACGAAACTGCGCGAGGAGATGCGTGAGTATGAGGAGATGGTCTCCCGCTTGAAACGGGAGAAGGAAACCGAGGAAGACCAAATCCTCACGGAACTCCAGTACATCCGCACCCGTATCAATGCATCGTCCAGTATTTTGACCGACAAGGAAAAGACCGGCTTCTTCTTTGTCATCATCCCTGAAGAGATGATCCTGATTGACACAGCCAAGGCGGCTGGGCTATTCGCCAAATTCGACGTGCCGATCATGGGTTATGTGGTCAACCGCGTGGTGCCTCGCGAACTGCTTCAACAGAATATCCCGGCCTACCTGAAAAATCGTATCGAGATGCAGGACAAGTACCTGGACCAGATCAAGACCACGTTTGGTCAACAGGTTGCGGCACATGTACCTGAACTGGAACGTGATGTGACCGGACTGGAAATGATTCGGCAGCTGGCTGAAATCATGTATGGGAAATAAGGAGAATCAGCCATGAAAGATATCGAAACTACGATGCAGGCTTATGTCAAAGAACATGAATCTCTGCGTTACCTTTTCTTCGGCGGCAAGGGTGGTGTAGGCAAGACTGCCATGGCGGGTGCGACGGCGATCTGGCTGGCGAAGCAGGGCAAGCGCGTCATGCTAGCCTCCACCAATCCCGTCCACAGCCTGAGCGGACTGCTCGGACAAAACGTTTTTGGCCAGCCTACAGCGGTCAATGGCGTGCCAAACCTGTGGGCTTACGAGATTGACACCAAGGACACCATTGAACGTTCGAAACAGGAAATTCGCGAAAAAATCCAATGGTTTCTGAAATTTGCCGATATTTCCACGAAAGCCGAGGACTTCGTCGAATCGGCAACGATGAATCCCGCCTTTGAAGAATCAGCGATGTTTGAGAATATGGTGGATTTAATGTTGGGCGGCGAATATGACGTGTACGTCTTTGACACCGCCCCGACCGCCAACGCCAGACGGCTGTTGGGCATGTCCCAAGTCTATTCGCTATGGGTCAACAAGATGCTGAAGAGCCGCGACGAAGCCCGTTCCCTGCGCGAACTGCTTTCCTTCACCAAGAAAAAGGAAAAAGACCCGTTGATGGAATATCTGGTGGCATTCCGGGATCGCATGGGCAAGGCCCGCGTCATGCTGACTGACCCGGCTCAGACATCCTTCTTCTTCGTCACCCTGCCGGAAGCCCTTCCCATCGCTGTCATCACGCGCTTCATCGGCTGGTTCCACGACTTTGGCATCCCGGTTGGCGGCGTGATCGTGAACATGCTGATCGATCAAAAGCAGGTCAACGACCAATCGCCGGATTTTGTCAAAAACCGTGTGGCTATGCAGGACCGCTACATGGTTGATATCTGGGAGAAGTTCGACGGCATGGTGCGCGCCAAATTGCCGCTTTACGAGACAGAAGTGCGCGGGATCACCTCTCTGACACGGATGGGAGATGCGCTGTTTACATAAAAGATCAAACGCAAATCGTGAGGCGCAAAATGCAACGCGTCTCACGATTAATTTCAACTCATGACATTGATTTTCAAGCATCTCTCCCGTTCCCTTACTGAAATTCTTTATGGCATGGCGATCCATGATCAGGTACGCATCCTGGCACGGCAACGCGGCAGTCTGGAACATCTTTTCGTGTTGATCAGTTTTGGGGACCTGTTGGGCGTACCGATCCTGCCGCCATATTACAGCATGCGTCTCCTGCCATTTGTTGTCCCGCTCATCAACAACTGGAAGCGACGCATGTTACGGGAAAGGGATTTGATGGACGCGATTTTCTAGCAGGCCATATCTTAAACGCGACCGCCGGCCTTTCCATAAAGGAGATGAAACCATGGATCTTGGACTAAAAGATAAAATTGTTTTGGTCACAGCCGCCTCAAAGGGATTGGGGAAGGCAACTGCATACGAGTTCGCCCGGGAGGGTGCCCAGATTGCCGTGTGTGCCCGCAGTGATGCCATTGAGAGTGTAGCGCAAGAGATCGCAAAGGAAACCGGTTCACGTGTACTGGGCTTGCATGCAGATCTCACCCAGCCAGCGGATATCGATAAACTTGTTACGGCCACAATCAAGGAGTTTGGCCGCATCGACATCCTGTTCGTCAACGCCGGCGGCCCCAAGCCAGGCACTTTCCTCTCCCTCAAGCCCGAGGACTGGGAAGCCGCTGCAAACCTGACCTTGATGAGCGCAGTCCGATTGTGCTATTCTGTTGTTCCGCACATGCTCCAGCAGGGTGGAGGGAGCATTATCACCACACAATCCTATTCGGTGAAACAGCCCATAGACAATCTCATCCTCTCCAACTCCCTGCGCATGGCAGTGATCGGATTTATGAAATCACTGGCGAATGAACTGGGACCGAAGGGTATTCGCGTCAACTCGATCAATCCCGCCTGGACTTGGACCGAGCGCGTCGAACAACTGATGGCTGACCGCGCCTCCCGAGCCGGTACCACTCCCGAAGCCGAAGCCGCCAAAATCACCGACTTTGTTCCATTGGGGCGTATGGGCACCGTTGAGGAATTCGCACGTGCCGCTGTCTGGCTGGCATCGCCCGCGGCATCCTTTATTCATGGTCATGCACTGATGTTCGATGGCGGAGCAGTCAAGACCGCGCTATAAATTCAACTGTCCACAAAACGCCTCGGAACTAAAATCAGCTCCGAGGCGTTTTTATCATGGTACACTTCGCCCATTCCAAAATTTGGAGCACCCTTTATGGCCGAACCCACCTGCCTGAATTGCAACCGCACGGACGAGCAAGTGCCACTTTTGAACCTGACCTTCAAAAGTGAAGGAAGGCATATCTGTGTACAGTGCTTCCCGATCTTGATTCACAAAATCCATCTATTGGCGGATAAACTGCCCGGCGTGGAAATTCTTCCGTCTGCCACACACCAGCACTAATAACCATGAGCAAACTGTCCTTCCTCGCGCGCACTTCCATATTGATTGCGTTCTTCTTTTTCATTGATAAAGTCCTGGCGTTCGTGCGCGTGGGAATCATCTCGCGTCAATATGCAAACTCGGTTGAATTGCTCGATACATTCAACGCCGCGAACAATTTACCAGATGTGTTATTTGCGTTGATCTCCGGCGGCGCACTGGCAATGGCATTCATCCCGTTGATGAGCGAATACCTTACAACAAAGGGACGCACCGCCGCATGGGACCTGTTTTCGCGCGTCGCCAACCTTGCATTTGTTGTGACGGGCTCCACCGCCATTCTGGTCGCCATCTTTGCCGAACAGATCGTGAAGGCAGAGATCGGCATTGCGCCCGGCTTTGGGGTGGAGCAACGCACCCTGCTTGTCGAACTGATGCGCCTCAATCTTGTCGGCACGATCATCTTTTCGATCAGCGGGCTTGTGATGGCAAGCCTGCAAGCCAACCAGCATTTTCTTTTACCCGCGCTTGCCCCCACGATGTACAACGTCGGTCAAATATTCGGCGCGATCTATCTCGTGCCGCGTTTTGGGATTCACGGTCTGGTTTATGGGGTCATCATTGGTGCGACATTGCACCTGCTCGTTCAGATCCCCGCATTGTTCAAATATGAATTTAAATGGACTCCCTCACTTGACTTACGTGACACAGGCTTGATTCAGGCACTCAAACTGCTCGGTCCGCGTTTATTGACAATGTTTGGAATTCAACTTATCGTCATTGCGCGCGACAACCTCGCTTCACGCCTCGACCAGGTCGGCGCGGTGACTTCCCTCACTTATGGTTGGATGATCATGCAAGTGCCAGAGACCCTACTTGGGACCGCCATCGCCACCGCCATGCTACCCACTCTCGCCGAACTCGCCTCTCGTGATGACTGGCATGGATTCCGTTCAACGATCGAGCGCGCCATCCGAGTCTTGATCGCCCTAACCCTTCCTGTTGCGGCAGTTATGGCGGCGGGAATCAACCCGCTTGTGCGCGCGGTATTTGGCTTTGACCAGGCTACCTCCACACTCATCACATGGACGACGCGCGCCTATCTTCTCACGTTGACGGGCTTTTCCATTCAAGAGATCGCAGCGCGTTCGTTCTATGCACGCAAGGAACCGATGTTCCCGTTGTACGCGGTCATTTTGCGGCTGGCGCTATTCGTCGGGATCGGCATTGCGGGAATCACATTCTTCAGGCAAATCGGCGCGCCCATTATTGCATTTGCCGAGATCGCACTGCTGGTCGAAGCCATCGTTCTCTTTGGCTGGTTGAGCAATCGGATGCACGAACCGATCATCGTGTGGAGCGCGGTCAGTAAAGGCGTGATCGCCGCCCTGATCGGGGGCATGACAGCCTACAGCCTGGCAGTGATCGTGCCCGGATCGGCAGTATTGACCGCCTTGCTGGGAATGGTCATCGGAGGACTTGTCTGCATCCCAATCATCTGGCCTGAGATAAAATTGCTCTTAAGACTCTAAAAATAAGGACTGATATAATACCGCCCATGATTCAAACGAATAACAACCCGGAAGGCACACAACCCAGTAAACCCGTCACAAAACCCAAACGCGGGCGCGGGTTTCTAATCAACACGCTCATATTAATCGCCCTGCTTGCTTTGGGGCTGTTCGGCGGCTATCAATCGGGCATCTCGATTCGCAGGAATGCAGAATCATCCACATTGATGAAACAACTCGGTGAACAATTCCAATACGCGCTCGTGGATATTCAATTCGGCCGCTACGAGAACGCAAATCAACGTCTTGAGTTCATCATCGAAAAGGACCCGTCCTTCCCCGGCGCGCAGGAAAAACTGACTGAAGTGCTGGTGCAGATCAACCTGCAGGCAAACCATGTCGAACCCACAGCAACGCCATCACTGATGCCAACAGCCGATTTCAGCGGAGCCGAGGAAGCCTTTTCACATGCACAACAAATGATCACCGCACAGGATTGGCCCGGTGCGCTGGGCGCGCTTGATCAATTGCGCAAACTCGACCCCAACTACAACACTTCACAAGTCGACGGCATGTATTATTTTGCCCTGCGTAATAACGGATATGACCTGATCACAAATCACGGCAACCTTGAAGGCGGTATCTACTACATCACACTCGCCGAACGCTTTGGCATACTGGATAGCAACGCCAGCAGTATTCGCGAAGGCGCGCGCGTGTATCTCATCGGGGCGTCGTTCTGGGAAATCAATTGGGAACAGGCGGTTTTCTATTTCACACAAGCCCAAAACTGGGGAAACTTGTGGGACGGCACATCAACTGCCTCCCAACGATTCTGGTATGCCTCCATGCGTTATGGCGATGAACTCTTCGAAAAAGGACTGGTCTGCGAGGAAAACGAAGCCCTCATCCAATATCAAAACGCGCAATTGGTTGCCGCGTTGGATCAGACTGCCCAAAACAACTACAACGAGGCGTTGCTGACCTGCTTCCCGCCAAC
>DATIUT010000355.1:0-3844 GCA_035466615.1 Anaerolineales bacterium
CCATGACGGAACCCCAGCCTTGGGCAATGGTGGCAATGAACGGACCCCAAGGCTGTGCCAAGGTCATGGTCACGGTGCCGGCGGCATCGTCAGCTACAATGGTGCCAGTGACTTTTTCACAGGCAGCAAGCAGTTGTTCAGCCGGCAGGGCGCTCAGGCACTCGCTGTCATCCGCACAGGCGCCTTCGCCGTCAACGACGATGGAGATATCATCGGTGCCAATGCCGAAGAACGGCTCAGCCAGCAGCCACTGCGGTCCGCTGTAGCCACCGAAGAGCAGACCGCGCTGGAAGGAATAGGCAGCGTCTGAAGCGGTCATATCGGCGCCATCATGAAACTTTACGCCGGAGCGCATCTTGAAGGTGTAGACCGTGCCATCTGTGGAGACTTCCCAGGATTCAGCCAGTTGCGGGACGAATTTGTCCGTGGCTTCGCCATCGTAGAAGACGAGGGTTTCGTAGACATTCTGGATGATCTCACCACCGGCGGTTTCGTACGCCAGAGCGGGATCGAGTGTCTCGGGTTCACCGATGGTCGCGATCACCAGCGTGGTGGGATCCTTGGATTTAAAGGCAGCTGGTTCTTCCGCAACAGGAGCTGGTTCTTCCGCAGCAGGAGCCGGTTCTTCCGTAGCAGGGGCTTCCGTAGCGGGAGTGCCACAAGCCGCAAGGAGCATGCCTGCAACGACCAACAGGCTCAGTAAAGCAAATAACTTACGCATTGTTCATTCTCCTCTACTAATTTGAAAATTTTGGTCAAGCACTTGCCAACAAGAGAAAAAATAATGAGGGGAAAGCACCTCCTTTCAAATAACCGTACAGGAACATGTTACAGGAATATCTTACCCTTTTTCATGGTAACAGGCACCGGGACGGTGTGAAGTGGATGTCAAATCATGGCTGACATTCACTTCCATAGTCGAACGATTCGATATCCGCCAGCGCGTATGCGGAGAACGGGTCAAGTGTGAATCCACAGAAATCATTCCGGGTCGCGGCAACTTTGAGGCGCATGTACAGTGGAATGGATGGAAGTTCAAATGCAAAGAATTCCTGCGCCCGTTGATGGGATGTGTATTCGGGTTCGTTCGGCAGAACCTGAAGTGCCCCTTCACATGCATTATCAAAATCAGGATCGGAGAATCCGCTGACGTTGGTGCCAACCCAGTTATTGGATTCTTTCGGGATTTGATTCGTGGTGAACCAACTGCATTGCGGTTCGAGTGTATCGACACCGATGGCGTATTGCGCGAGATCAAACTGACGTCCGAATAGCGGACCCACCGGTCCCTGCGCGTAAAAATCGGATGCAGTGTAATAGACTGGGTTCAAGCCGATGCCGCACTCCGCCAGTGAGGCCGTGAAGATCTCGACCACCTGGCGTCTTTGTGTGGCGGATGTTGTGAAGTAATTCAACACGAGAGGTATTCCATTGGGTACTTTCGAAACTCCCAATGACTGGCGCGGCGTGGAGGGATCGTTATCATGATCGATCCAGCCAGCCTGTTCGAGTATCTCGCGTCCCGAAGCGGGATCGAACTCATAGGTTTGCAGATTGCCGTTATGAAGCGGATGATCGAAGGGCAGGTAACTATCCGGCACATGCGTAAGCCCGAAGAGGACGGTATCCACAACCTTCTGGCGGTCGAGGCAAAAGGCAATCGCCTTGCGTATGCGTACATCACCAAAGAAGTCGGGGCGGTCGGGGTTCGAGCCGGTCGAGTTGTAACCATTATCGTAGGAGGCGTGTAAGATGCCAAAGCCGAGCCATTCCATGGTGTTGGTCTGCGCGGTGAGCAATCGCGCCTGTTCATCGGCCTGCATTTGTTGGAGCAGGGAAACCTGCCCGTCCAGGTTGATGGAGGGATCGAGCACATCGCAGGTCCCATCCACGAGGGCGGTCATGGCGGTGTTCGCATCAGGCATGAAGAGATAGGTCAGTTCATCGAATTTGGGAAGCCCGCTTTCGGCGCGGAAGTAGTTCAGGTTCTTGATGAGATGAATGCTTTCACCGGGTGTCCAACCCTCGAGGATGTATGGTCCCCAGCCAAGCGGAGCGCGCGAGGACACATCCACCTGCAACAGTTCAGATGCGGAGAACTCGCTCCACTTGTGCTCAGGCAGGGGCATCCAAAAATTGGTGTAGTACTCGGGGTCAATGAAGCCGGGCAACCCCCACCATTGCACAGTCACATCGTCCGCGGCTTCATAAGTTTGCGTGCGATCGAACAGGAATTTGCTGACTGGCGTATCGTCACTGGATGCGAGTCCGAACGAGTAGACCGAGTCATTCGCTGTAAGCGGCTCGCCATCCGACCAGGTCAATCCTTCGAGCATGGTGAAGGTGGCGACCATCTGGTCCATTTGGATCTGGCTGGAACCATCGTAATTGACCGCGCAAGAGTCGCTGCGACAACCGCTTGGACGGATGCGAACACCCGTTTCGAGGGAAACAACTGCGCCGCCCGATTCGACAACGAGATCACCTGCACTCACGGTCACCGTGCCGACCTGCGCATCACCATCTGCAAGGTTGGGAACTTTTTCAAGGATGACCGCTTCATGCACATAATCGGACACATCCATCGGCCCGTCATAGACAGCGGAAAGCACACTGCGCGCGGCGGAGTTCAAGCCTCCATATGGGTACAGTGTGGTCGGCTCATCGCCAAGACAAATTGTCAATGAACGCGAAGCAGGTGTCGGCATGGGAAGAGGCGATGATGTCTCTGTGGGCACAACTGGAATAACCGGAATCTCGGTCACCTGTGGTGTACAGGCGGAAAAAGTCAGTGTCAATAGAATCAGGATATGAACAGATCGAATTTTCATCATGCCTCTTCCTTGGATTACTCTTTATACATCGGATAGAAATAATGACCGGGGTGGATCGGGTTCAGAACCGTGCCCCTGACCCAGCGTTGTTCGAAGCCATGACTGGTAGTCACGGCAAGCAGAATTGTGGGAGCCTGATCATAAAAGATCTGGTTGAGTTGTTCGTAGACAGCCTGGCGTGCCGTGGTATCAGTCTCCATCACGCCCTGGTTGATCAGATCCTTGAACTGGTTCCTCAGATCATCAGGCAGGCTCTGGTGAAGGGCATAAGTGCCGGTCAGATATGGAACGTACCAGTTGTGTGGATCGTGAATATCCTCCACCCAACCGCTCACAAAATAGGGAGCCTGACGATTACGGATCGTGCGCAGGAAGGTCGGCCACGGTAAACCCACTGTCTCGATCACGAATAAATTGTTAATCGAGGCAATATTGTTTGCAAGGATATCGGCAATGGTCTGGCGGCTGGTGTAGCCCTGGTTGTACAAAGCCTGCAGGCGGAAGCCTGTGGTCCATACATCGTCTTCGGGATCGTTACCCGCGGGGATGCCATCTTTGTCAAGGTCAGCAAGTTCGAATTCTTCCTCACACTTGCCAGGATCGTAGGAATACACGGTCATGTCAGCCTGGTAACCGGGCATGCCAGTCAGCGGTATGACAGGAGACTGAACCGCTTCGCCATCGAAGACATCGCTGATGTAGACATCCCAGTCAAAGCAATAGGCGAAGGCGCGGCGGATGTGGACATCAGAGAAGAAGTCCCGCGGGATACCGTTGCCATCCAACTTGCCTGAACCAACATAGTTGGAACCTTCTGCGACATCGAAGTTCAGGAACATGTCCGTCCGGTTGATGCCCGGACGGCCGATATACAGCCGGTACGGCAGGGAGTTGTCAACCACTTCACAAGGCTTGTATTCATTTTTATCAGCATCGAACTCACAACGCTCACCAACCAGTGCATCCATCTGGGAACGGTTTTCATCCGGCACTGCCACCACATCTGCGTC
>DATIUT010000356.1:0-5670 GCA_035466615.1 Anaerolineales bacterium
CACAAGCCATTCGGTGGTTTGAGCGCGCTATTGAATTGAATCCAGATAATCAAAGCAAAAAACAAATTCAATGGGATTTGGAAACCCTTTATCAAAGATTTCCAAAACTTCGCCATTAATTTCGATATAAATTTAGGAATACGAATGACAACCCCTCACACTCACTCCCCCACATTACTTAAACCCGCCAAACCCGTTGGCATTATTGGTTATGGCGCGTACGTGCCGCGCTATCGCCTGCCCGCCAGGGAAGTCGCGCGCGTATGGACCGGCGGCAAAGGCGGACTCCCCATCAAGGAGAAAGCCGTCCCTGGGCTGGATGAAGATGTCATCACGATGTCCATTGAAGCGGCACGCAACGCCATGAAACGCGCCCAAATTGACCCGACCGAATTGCGGGCGGTCTGGGTCGGGTCCGAGTCCCACCCTTATGCGGTGAAGCCAACTTCCACCCTGGTCGCTGAAGCGATAGGCGCGGTCCCCAACACGCAAGCCGCCGATTGGGAGTTCGCCTGCAAAGCGGGCACCGAAGCGTTGGTCGCCGCGATGGGGTTGGTGGGCTCGGGCATGGGCAAGTACGCCATGGCAATCGGCATGGACACCGCCCAAGGCAAGCCCGGCGACGCGCTCGAATACACGGCGGGCGCGGGCGGCGGCGCGTTCATCCTCGGTCCCGCCGAAGAGTCGCTGGCAATCATCAACGCATCGTATTCATACGTCACAGACACGCCCGACTTCTGGCGGCGCGAATATCAAAAGTATCCAGAACATGGCATGCGCTTCACAGGCGAGCCTGCCTACTTCAAACACATTACCGAAGCCGCCACGCACCTGATGGAAGCCTCCAGCACCACCGCCAGGGATTACAAGTGGGCAGTCTTCCATCAGCCCAACACGAAGTTTCCGCAACGAGTCGCGGGACAACTTGGTTTTTCAATGGAACAGATCGAACCCGGCCTTCTTGTCCCTGTGATTGGAAATACCTACGCGGGCGCGGCATTGATCGGACTCACTGCGACGCTCGACATCGCCCAGCCGGGCGAGCGGATCCTCGTCGTTTCATTCGGATCGGGAGCCGGCTCCGACGCCTTCGACCTCACCGTCACCGACAAAGCTCCGCTCCGCGCCGGTCTCGCCGCGAAGACACAGGATTACGTGAAGAGGCGGGCGGAGATCGATTATGCAACGTATGTAAGATTCCGCGGAAAGTTGGCGATGAAATAAAAAAGAAAATGCCGTCATTGCGAGGGCGGTGCTTTTCCGCCTGAAGCAATCCCCAACACGATGAGGGAGATTGCTTCGTCGGGCCGGGTCGATACAAGCGGAAAAACACCCGCTCTACTCGGCCCTCCTCGCAATGACGGATGGAATTCATATGACCATCACAATCCATAAACTTACTATCATTATTCTGCTGATTGCAGCGACGGGCTGTGCTCCAACTCCAACACAAATGCCAACGCCCACGGAACCGGTCCTCGCCGATTCTTTCTTTTCTGGCCGGGCCCTGCTTGATGCGAACGGCAACGGACAAATCGACTCGGAAGACACGCCCATCGCGAATGCCACTTTCCATGTTGAAATCAATGGCGTTAAAGTCTTCGGCGACGCCACCGACGAGACAGGCAACGCTTTTATCCTTGTCCCTGGCGGCGTCAAATATCCAGTGGATGTGAGCATGGAAGCGCCCAAAGACAGCGCGTTGAAATTAATCACACCATCATCGGTTACTGTGTCAGCACCGGCAGGTACCGTTCAATTTCTTTTTTCAAAGTGAGACAACATGACAGATGTGGTAATTGCAGGCATCGGACAAACAGAAGTCGGCGAGCATTGGGATATTGGCCTGCGTGACCTTGCCTTCGCCGCCATCCAGGACGCGGTCAAGGATGCAGGGGGGCTCAAGCCACAATCGTTATTCGTGGGCAACATGCTCGCGCCGAATCTATCCAACCAGGCGCATCTCGGCGTGCTGATCGCTGATTTCGCAGGTTTACTTGGCATCGAAGCCGTGACCGTCGAAGCCGCAGGTGCGTCAGGCGGCGCGGCGTTGCGACAGGGCTATCTGGCGGTCGCCAGCGGCATGGTGGATGTGGCGCTCGTCGTCGGTGTGGAAAAGTTCACTGATAAAGTTGGTTCGGGTGTGGACGCGGCTCTCGCTACAACGAGCGATTCTGATTTCGAAGCCATTCAAGGCATGACACCCGCCTCGCAAGCCGCGCTCCTCATGAGGCGTTACATCCACGAGTATGATGTTCCCGCAAACGGTTTTGCAGGATTTGCGCTTACAGCACACGCAAACGGTGTGGCAAACAAGAATGCCATGTTCCGCAAAGCGATCAAACCTGAAACCTATGCCAAAGCGGAAATGGTCAGCGACCCGCTCAATATGTTCGATATGGCTCCCAATGCGGATGGTGCCGCGGCGCTCATTTTGACTCGCCGCGAGCTGCTTCCATCCAAATGGGCGAATCCGCTCGTGAAGATCACCGGTTCTGCCGCTTCGTCAGATACACTCGCGTTACACGACCGCAAAGATATGCTCTACTTTGACACCGCCCAGATCTCCGCAGGCAGGGCAATGAAACAGGCGAGACTCACGCTCAACGATATCCACCTCTTTGAATATCACGATGCGTTCAGCATCTATGCCGCGTTGCAACTCGAAGCGGTCGGGTTCGCCATCAAAGGCAAGGGTTGGAAGCTCGCTGCAGATGGCGAGACCGGGTTGAAAGGCAAGATTCCCTGTGCGACGATGGGCGGCATGAAAGCACGCGGATTCCCCGGAGGCGCCGCGGGTGTGTATCAGGCTGTGGACGCGGTCACCCAGCTTTGGGGTCAGGCGGAAGCGAATCAAGTCCCCAATGCAAAAACCGCCTTGATCCAGTCACTTGGGGGACCGGCCTCAACAGCGGTCAGTCATATTTTGCAAAGATTGGATTAAGAAATATCAGACCTGGACCATCATGATCTATCGTCCACGGTTCATGGTCATTTGTATAAGGGACGGTATTGTCAGCGCGGATAAAAACACCGCCAGTCCAAAGAACAACGCCGGCACAAGCCAGCGTGCATTCACGAGAAAATCCTGATACAGCAAAATGCCTTGAATGCGGAACTTGGCAATCAAAATGGGAGGAAGATTCTGCGATGCGAACCATAATGCCGCGATGCAGGCTGCAATTACAAAACCCGGAACAAAATCGCTCCACGCAAGGAGGGCGGAACGTGTGCCCCGTTGAATACGCGCCATCACATCCACAGTGACATTGCGCGGCATCGGCGCAAGCGGCTGGGACTTGAGCGCGTCTTCGATGAGCGCGTCCTGTTTTAAGCGATTATCCATGCGTCCTCCAATTGGGCAAGCGACTTGCGAAGTTGTTGCTTGGCGCGAAAAATGCCCGTTTTGACAGTGCCAAGCGGCAGGTTAAGAGTCGAGGCAATCTCTTCATAGGAGAGTTCGTTCTGGTATCTGAGGGTAATGAGTAACTGGTAATTGGCATCCAGATTTTGAATCGCTTGCTGTAGGTGATGTTTCATTTCGTTTGATTCAAATTCGCTGGCAGGGGAATTGAAATGCGGTCCGGGAATGTCTTCCATAACATCATCGCCGAGGTCGTTGAGGGAGCGGCGCAGGTTGGGCAGTCGGTTGTAGCACAGGTTGGTGACGATACGGTACAGCCACGTGCGGAACTGAGACTGCCCCTTGAAATTGGGAAGCGCCGTCCAGGCACGGACAAAGGTTTCCTGCGTCAGGTCAAGCGCCTCGTTTTCATCCCTCACGACACGCAACGCAAGATTGTAAACGTAACGTTGATGTTCATCCACGAGGGCGGCAAAGGCATCATGACTGCCTTTCTGCGCTCGCTGGATGAGGGTCTGTTCAGTGTCGGGCATACACTCTCTTGAGGGTTAGACAGTGGAAAGAGGGAAAAGTTTCAACGAATGCGCTCTGGTGGTCGAGTAGCCCCGAGTGGTGCCACGGCGCTATCGCGAGGGGCGTATCGAGGCCACAATATAAGCCAATTCATTTTTGTTATTTGTTGGTCTCGATACGGCGGACGAACACCACCTACTCGACCAACGGGAAATTACCTGAAACTTTTCATCAAATCTCCTGTCAAACGAAGTGAGAAACATCATAAACAAGGAGAAAGAAAATGAAAAGACCCATAGTGATCGTTCTATTGATCATTGCGCTGGTATTTGTGCTGGCGGGCATTGTTGCGGTGTTGTTCTTTACGGTTGGATTACCAGAATTCGGGATGGTCCGGCACGTCGAATTTGCCACAGCCGAAGAGAGCAAGACCTTGAACGTGGATGGTCCCGTCACATTGAAAGTGATGGATGATGCCGGAGATGTCACGGTCACCGGCGCAGACGTGGACAAGGTCACCGTGAAGGTGGTGAAGACGGGTGTTGCGTCCACACAGGCACGCGCCGAACAGGATCTCAAGAACATCAAATATCAGGTCAAACAGGAAGGTGGTGTTATCACGCTGACGTACGACCTTGAAGAGAGGGATTTGCGACGCGACACGGGGAACGTGGATACCGTCGACTTTGTCATCACTGTACCCTCAAATACAACCGTGGATATAAATTCAGTATTCGGTAATGTGGAATTGGACAGCCTTGCAGGAGCAGTGAACGTCGAAACGGAAAGCGGGCATGTGGATGCCAGCTCCATCAACGCGGGAAGTGGAGACCTGTCATTGCACTCTTTCTTCGGCAGTATCAGCCTTACTGATGTCATGGGAGCAAACATCACATTCAAATCCTTCAGCGCTCTGGAAGCGAAAAACGTCCGCGCTTCAAAAGACATGGAATTATCCACGGAATATGGAAATGTAAACCTTGCAAACGGCTCGGCTGGCACGTTGACAATCTCAACCAGAAGCGGAGCAGTGGATATCGCGTCCGTGATTGTCAATGATGCGCTGATCGTGGAGGGCGAGTTTGGCAACATCGTCCTCGAACAGGTAGAGGCCTCTTCCTATGATATAGAAACCAACAGCGGGTCCATCACCGTTGACGATGTAAAAGGTAGAGTCAAGGCACACACAGGCTTCGGAAACATTACCATCAAGGCTGCCGAAAATGTCACCCTTGACCTTGACACCAACAGCGGCTCCATTGATTTTTCAGGATCGCTTGGCGAAGGTCCGCATACTGTCCACTCGGATTTCGGCAATATCGAATTGAACCTCCCCGCCGACTCCGCCCTCAACATAGACATGGAAACACAGTCAGGCAAGATCACGTCCGACATCCCGATCACTGTCACGCTCACAGGCGACATTTCGGAAGCGCAGCAATCCGGCACGATGAACGGTGGCGGTGCAGAATTCAAAGTGAATACGAACAGCGGCAGCATCAACATCAAGATATTGAAGTAACCCACATCCTCGTAAAAACGGAGTGACTGGTAGAATACGGTCACTCCGTTTTTTGTTGAGAGGAAACATGGATGGGCTGATCGTTTGTCTTGGTATCGTTGGAATACTCGTCATCATCTTTGGCATCCCCGCCTTTTTTCGTTACATGAACTACAAGGAGACTCTCGCCCCCGCCGAAAAAGGATTGACGCGCCCCGAAAGAAAATCAGGTAAAGGCTTATTGCGTTGGGGAATCGTCCTGGCATCATTGGGTCTCGCCCTCTCGCTCGGA
>DATIUT010000357.1:0-4449 GCA_035466615.1 Anaerolineales bacterium
TCCCGTCATGAGCCGGGATCCAGCGACAGGACAATCGCATTGATTTCTCGCCCAATTTTCGCTGTACTATGCTGCAGCCCAGATCCTCCTCGGTTTTTGCTTTGTCCAAACGCAATTCCACCGAGAAGGATCTACTTTTTACCTTTTGTCAAGCGATAATGAGAAAATCATATACCCAGGCTTGCACGCCTTGTGAAGCAAGCAATACCATGGAATCCGGCGAAATGTAACTGTCAGAGTACTGTCCCGTGAAGGTATGTCCGTGGGGGTCACACCTAACATCGTACCCATAAGGTAATTGTAGCGCACTTCGCTTTGTCGGCAGTCCCCTTTTCTCTCTCCAAAGCAATCGCTGGACATGGTAAACTCATGGCACATGAACAATGCAGCCACCCCAAAACCCATCCGCGCCTCACGCGTGACCCTGTCTCAACTCATGCACCCTGAACATGCCAACCTGCTGGGTAACGTCCATGGCGGGTGGATCATGAAGCTCGTGGATGAAGCCGGCGCGCTCGCCTGCATGCGTCACGCCCAGAAGAGGGTTGTAACGGTCGCCATCGACTCGATGACTTTCCGTGAACCAATCCGCATCGGTGACCTGATCATCCTCAACGCAGAAGTGACGTACGCAGGCCGCACCTCCATGGAAGCCGAAGTGCAGGTGCTGGCCGAGAACCCGGTCACCGGCGAGCGCACACACACCAACACAGCCTATCTCGTTTATGTTGCCCTGGATAATGATGGCACGCCGACCCCGGTCCCGCTGTTGAAGGCAGAGACACAGGAGGAAAAACGCAAGATGACCGACGCACTTGAAAGACAGGAACGAAGACTGCAAAAAAAGTAATTCCTATTATGTCATTCTGAGCAACATCCGGTCGTCACACTTCCTCAGGATGACAGGCACCGACCATATGACCTCACCCGACCTCCCCCAATCCGAATCCCACGCTGAACAAGCGGAACCGAAGGAACGCGTCGCGCATCCGATCAAAAGCCTGCGCGAACTCATCGACCATGTCGCAGGGAAATCCCTCCCGCCTCTTCCCCCGGATGACGGGCGGATCACTGAACCGACGCCTTTCCCCTTCCTCGCCATTGTCGGTCAGATGGAAATGAAACTCGCGCTCCTGCTCGGACTCATCAACCCGAACATTGGCGGGATTCTCCTGATCGGCCCGCGCGGCACCGCCAAGACGACTGCTGTCCGCAGTTTGTTGAACCTGCTTCCGCAAGTGGAACGAAGCACCTGTTATTACGGGTGTCTCCCGGAAGACATCGAACTCGGCGGCATTGATGCTGTTTGTCCCGACTGCGCGAAAAAATACGGCGAAGGGACTCCGCTCACCGCGCCGGATCCTGTCCGCTTGATCGAACTGCCATTGAATGCGCGCCTGGAAGATGTAGTCGGCGGCATTGATGAACGCGCCGCGGCACACGACCGCATGAGAGTACGGCGCGGCATCCTCGCGCAAGCCGACCGCAACATCCTTTACATTGACGAGATCAACCTGCTTGGCGATGACATCATTGATTCCATTCTCGATGCCGCCGCGCAGGGATCATATACCGTGCGGCGCGGTCCGCTGGCCGCGACATATCGTTCGCGCTTCGTGTTGGTCGGCTCTATGAACCCGGAAGAAGGACGCCTCCGCCCGCAGATTTTGGACCGCTTCGGCTTGCGCGTCATTGTACGCGGGCTTGAGGATTCAAACGAACGTCTGGAAGCGTATCGAAGAGTCAATGCTTATCTGGCAAATCCGCGTCAAATGATCGCGCAGTTTGCGGAGGAGATGGAAGCGGCTGCATCCGAGATTCGGACTGCGCGCGAGCGCGTGAAAAAGGTCAAATTGCCGGATAAGATCGCAAATCCCGCCATCCAACTGGTGCAAAAAATGGGGGTCGATTCGCTTCGTGCGGAGATCACATGGTTCGAAGCCGCGCGCGCCTATGCCGCCGCAGATGGGCACGACGAAGTATCGCTCGAAGACCTCAAGGCTGTTGCGGCAATGACTCTGCGCCTGCGCCGTTCAACTTACATGAACGAGTATTTCAAGGGGCAGCAGGGTGAGGAAAGGGAAATGCAAATGCTGCTGGGTGGCTTTGGGCAAAAGAAAACAACCATAAAGAAAAACAGTAAACGTAAATGAGCGAATCAAAGATCATCAATCCAGCCTATCGCATCCAAACGGAGAGGCTTGTTGTACGATGCTACCAACCCCTGGATGCGCAACTGCTTGCGGAGTCGGTTGCTGAAAATATTGAGCACCTCAAACCCTGGATGCCCTGGGTGCATGCTGAACCAGAACCTTTTGAAGAAAAGAAAAAACGCGTCGTGCGATTCCGCGGGGCGTTCGATCTTCACGAGAATTATGGTTATGGCATATTCAATCCCTCAGAGACCAAACTGCTTGGCGGCACAGGTCTGCACCCGCGTCTCGGCGACAATGAACTCGAAATCGGTTATTGGATCCACAAGGATTACGTCAACCGGGGCCTTGTCACTGAATCCACCGCCGCGCTGATCAAAGTTGCATTCGAGATCATTCATGTTCATCGCATCGAGATTCACTGCGATCCCGGCAACTTTGCATCGGCATCCATCCCGCGCAAACTCGGATTCACTCACGAAGGCACACTGCGCGCAAAGACTCCCTTCCTGGACCGTTGGAGCGACTCCATGATCTGGGGACTGCTTGAAACAGAATACCCGAACAGTCCGTCAGTCAAGGCTCAGATCAATGTCTTTGATGCACACGGCGATCCGTTGTTATGAATTTCCTCTTTAAGAAAATATTAGAAAAACCAATCATCCTCCTGATAACCATCAACATCCTGATCGGTTTATTTATCTTTCGTGATTTTGGCCTTAACTGGGATGAACCATACTTTTACAGTTACGGCGATGCCCTCGGATATGCCTACTCCCCAAAGGAATGGTTCAGCGGAAACTTCGACCTTTACAACTCGTACGGCGCCAGCGGCGACGACCACAAGAATCGCGGGCCTGCCTATCTTTTCCTCGCCCGTAATTTCGTTTACGGATTGGAAGCGTTTGGCTCAGACTCCGCCTCAGCCTGGCATTTTGTCAACTTCCTCTTCTTTCAACTTGGCGTTTACTTCCTCCATCGATTCTCAACACGTTGGATGGGCAAACCAGCTGCATTCTTCGCTTCCGCGTTTTTCTCCTTCCAGCCTCTCCTGTGGGGACATGCTTTCATCAATCCCAAAGACCCGCCGTTCCTGACCTTCTTTCTTGCATCCATGTGTCTCGGCTTTGAAATGGTGGATGCCATTGCAAAGGGCGCACGGGACAAAACAAAAAGGATTCTCCTCGCTTCACTCTTTCTCGGGATCGCAACGTCGATTCGCGTGCTGGGACCACTGGCGGGAGCGCTCGTTTTCATTTATTTCCTTTCAAAGGGCAAATCCGTCAAGGGCCTTTCCGCGTGGCGTTCCCTCATTATGTATGGCTTTGTTGCACTCGCGGTCATGTTCATCACCTGGCCCTATCTTTGGGAAAACCCGATCGGAAATTTTATCGATGTCTTCCGCTTCATGTCCGATAATCCGACCCACCTGTCCGTGTTGTTTGGGGGCACCGTCTATAATGCAGGTGAACTCCCGAGGCGCTACCTGCCCTTCATGCTCATCACTACATTGACCGAACCGACATGGCTGTTATTTGCCATTGGCTTCATAGACGGCCATTGGAAACTCATCAAAAACCGCCGCGCAAACCACGAAGCATATCGCAGTCAGATCATTTCCCTGTCTCTGGCATTTTCCCTGCTTCTGATCCTGGCCGCTTATGTGCTCATACGCAAACCTGCCATGTACGATGGGATTCGGCATTTCCTTTTCATCCTTCCACCTGTCTTTATCTTCATCGGATTTGGGTTTCAATTCATTTTGGAACAAATCAATTCATGGATTAAATCCCCTGCCTGGCTGCACGCTGGCCTGGGAATCCTGCTCATCGTTCCAGGGCTGATCGGGATCACAAAACTCCACCCGTATCAGTATGCGTATTACAATTCGTTTGTTGGCGGCACAGGTGGCGTATTTCGGTCGTATGAAACGGAATACTGGCTCACCTGTTACAAGCAAGCAGTGGAAGAACTAAATGACACAATCAAGACAGATATCAACCTTTATGTCTATCGGGAAGCTTATATCGCCAAATACTATGCCAATGACAACATCCATACATACAACCTGCGCGGGCAGGTCGGCAATATGCAACCGGGTGACTATGTATTAATCAGCACTCGAACCAATGAAGACATTCTTCTTTTTGCAGATGCGCCGGTCGTTCTTGAGGTCACAAACAATAATGCCATATTTTGCGTAGTGAAACAAAACCGATGACAACTCACAAGGAAAGAATTCAAGCCTGCATCACTGGCGAGACCATTGACCACCCGCCGGTTGCGCTTTGGCGCC
>DATIUT010000358.1:0-13691 GCA_035466615.1 Anaerolineales bacterium
TGACACCCTCATGCAGCGCATTGCCCTGCGCGACAGACCGTATGAACGCCAGATGGAGCGCTCATATATCAACGACCTCAACATCGCTTATGAAGAATTCTTTTCAAAGCCATTTGACCACACGCCCGTTTTAGTCGTAGACTCGAATAACCTGAACGTTATACAGAACGTTGAAGACTTGAAATTGATAGAGAACCGCATCAGACAAAGCCTGAGCCTGCCTCCGTTTCAACAGGCTTTGCCGCTGACCTAGGCTACTCCGCTCTGTGAGAGGATATTATTAATGCGAGTCACGCGTGAATCACTGATCCGAATAGCCAAAGAGACCGCGCAGGAACGCGCCTACAACGACAAGGAAATCATCGCCGCGTACCTGACAGGTTCGCTTGTGAACGATGAACTTGACCCCATGCTCGGCGGCACGGCCGATATCGATATCATCTTCGTCCACGTCAATGAGCCGAAACACAGACGCGAGTTCGTCCGGCTGACTCCCGATTTCCACGTGGACATCAGCCACCGCGCCAAGGCGGAGTTCAAGCGTCCGCGCGAGTTGCGTCTCGATCCGTGGCTGGGGTGGGAAATGTACGACCCCCAACTCCTCTTTGAGCGAGAGAAATTCTTTGAATTTGTGCAGGCGGGTTTGCGCGCGGGCTTTGAGTTCAACGCCCCGGCCCCCGCATTACAACGTTCGCGCTCTTTGTTGTCACATGGACGCCAGATCTGGCGTGACTTGTTGGGGATCAATGACATGGTCACGCCGAAGGATGTGGCAAAGTACATGAAGTCACTGTATCACGCGGTCAATGCGGTGGCGGAGTTATCGGGTCCGCCCTTGCAGGAACGCCGTCTGATGCTGGAATTTGCCGCTCGGACGGAAACAGCCCAACGTCCCGGCTTGGACGCGGTGTTTGTCGGCCTGTTGGGTGCGTCCACTTTGGATGCATCCACGATGCGGTCATGGTTGCCTGATTGGAAACTTGCGTTCGAGTCCGCGATGGAGAGCAGCCGCGTGGATCCGCGCATCCATCCCGCGCGTGTGAATTATTACGAGAAGGCGATCCTTGCCATGCTTGATAGCGATAAACCGTATGCCGCGTTGTGGCCCTTGTTGCAAACATGGACTCTTGCTGTGGATGTTCTGCCTGATATGGCGGGCAATTCATGGCGGGGGGCGTGTGCTCAACTGGGGTTGACGGCAGTGGGAATCGAGGAGCGCGTGGAAGCGCTTGACCATTTCCTCGATGAAGTGGAGGCCCTGCTCGATGATCTCGCCGCGCAATACGGTTTGGAAACTTCGACATCAATATAAATGTCATTGGGAGGGCGATGACCCGAAACAATCTCAATTGTACGTGAGAGATTGTTTCGCTCCCTTCGGGAGCTCGCAATGATGAGAGGAAACTATGACCCGCGATGAAGCCCTGTCTCTCGTACGTGAATATGTAAAAAACGAAGGCCTCGTACGTCACATGCTGTCGGTGGAGGCCGCGATGCGTTTCTATGCAGGGAAGTTTGGCGAGGATGTGGAACGCTGGGGGTTGATCGGCCTGCTCCATGATTTTGATTGGGAGATTCATCCAACGCTGGAACAACATCCGCAGGAAGGCGCGCCGATATTACGCGAGCACAGCGTCCCCGAGGACATCATTCAGGATATTTTGAGTCATGCCGATCATCTGCAAATACCGCGTGACACATTGGTTCGTAAAGCCATCTGCGCCTGTGATGAGATCACGGGCTTGATCACTGCCGTGGCGTTGGTGCGCCCGTCTCGCTCGCTTTATGACCTTGAGGCTTCGTCCGTCAAAAAGAAATGGAAGGACAAGGCCTTTGCCGCAGGCACTTCGCGCCCTGAAATGGAACATGCCGCAAAGGAGTTCGGCATCGAGTTGTGGGAGCATGTAGGGAATGTCATTCAAGCCATGCGGCGGATCGCGCCCGAACTGGACCTGGAAGGAAATATCTCAAGACCTTAAAATAAAACAGGGTACGCAACGTGTGCCCTGTTTTATTGTTCGATATATGCATTGCCTATAAGCCAAACAACTTCCTGAAAACCATCCCCGAGAGGGATGGTTTGCTTAATGCAAAGAACACCCATCCCAACACAACAAAATGAAAAGTAAGCAGGACGCCGCCGAGTTGCAACGCTGTCTGTAAGCGCGGATCGTTTGTGATGATTCGAGTCTTCGCGAAATCGCTCCAGCGATTCTGGAGGAAGAGACCGAGCCCATGCCACGCGCCCCACAGGATGAAGTTCCAGGTGATGCCGTGCCATAGACCAATGAGCAGCATCGTGGAAATTTGACCGATGAGGATCATTACCCATGCAGGGATGGATTTGTATCCGCGAATCCAGCGGTTGAAAGGGTTGAAGAAATACGAGCGGATCCATTGCGTGAGCGTGATGTGCCAACTGTTCCAAAACTGGGTCAGGTTGGGTTTGATATAGGGTGAGAGGAAGTTTTCAGGGAGTTTGATGCCGACAAGGCGCGCGATGCCGATGGCAATATCGGTATAGCCGCTGAAGTCGAAGTAGATCTGGAAGGTGTAGGCGTAGAGGTGGAGCCACATCCAGCCCGCGAACCGGACTTGAGCCGCGAGCGCGTCGTTCAATGCGATCAAAGCCAGCGCATCAGCAATCACGAATTTCTTGAACAAACCGATCATGATTCTCCGGCCTGCCAGTAAAGTTTCCTCTTGTGTGAGGGCAAAGTCCTTTTGTTGTAAATCTTTTGCAAAGCGTTCGGCGCGGTCAATGGGGCCAGCGGACAGGGAAGGGAAGAAAACGACATAGGTCGCGAACTCAGGCAGAGACAGTTCGGGCAGGCGTCCTGTTTGTTTATCGCGCAGGACATGGATGAGGCGGAAGGCAATGTAGGAAAAGCCAAGCCAGCGCAGGTCCAATGCGGAGGCGGTTTCGATGGGGCGGTTTGCCAATGTGCGGAACAGAATGCTGGCTTGAAGTGAAAGTGACGGGGTTTTGAGAACGACGAGAATTGCGATCAGTAAACCTGTTGCAATGGATAACGTCCACACAAAGCGGCTGGAGAGATGGGAAGAGAACAGGATCACGACAGCCATCATCGCAAGGAAGGCGGCGAAGAGGATGAGTTGCGGGGTGGTGGTGTTTGTAATTACCGGTTCGGGGAGGTAACGCGTAAGGTCAACGATTGTGCTTACCCCGATGATGATGAGCAAGCCAGCTATGTTTTGTCTTGTCTTCCATGCACCTGACTTTGCAGTGACGAACCACGTCAATAGGACAAGCGCAAGAGAAAGTGTGGGAATCCAGAAATCAAACGAACGTAACGGGATGACGGGTTGGAACCAATAAATAGCCAGCACACTAAGCGCGAGCAGGGAATACATCCGCCACACGCCACGCGTCAGTGCACCGACCAGGATCGAGGTCAGGATGGAAGCGGCGATCTGGGTCAGTCCCATTTAGAAGCCCTGATAGATCCAGTTGGGGCTGTCATCCGTTGTGAGGATGATCAACGCGACCACGATGAGGAAAAGCACGAGCGCCCAGATGTTTTCGGGCGTGAAGATCCTTTTTAGCGCGTTCCGCATACGAGCCAATCGCCGCCCTGTTCGATGACTTGATAGGTGCGGACGGAGAGATCAAGTTTTTGATCTTCGTTGTTGTAAGTGGCGACGATGTCCCCGGTGCAGAGGACGAGGGCGGTGTCGCCTTCGGTGCCTGTTTGGGAACAGGCAACATTTTCAAGCCGTGCGGTGACCACCTGGAAGGAGTCAAGTTCGATGAGGGCGTCCTCCTCCCATTCACCGCAGACGAGGGTGGGGAGCCGGTCCGACTCTTTGTTGACAAGGGCGTTGAGATAGTTTTCAACAGCCTGTGCGGGCGCGTCGGTATCCGATGCGCAGGCGGCGAGGATGATGCCGGCAAGGATGAGGGAAAGGATCAATATGATTTTTCGCAATGGAGCCTCCGGGAATGTTTTTAGACGGGGATTATAAATGAAGAAGGATGGATTTTGATGACTGTTCAAGTGTAATCTGAAGCGCCCTTTGATTACAGACACTTCCATACCGGTAGTGAGATGAAACCGATCATAATGAGGATGAATATCAAATACCCCCACCACCACTCACGTAGCGTTTGCCTGACCTGCCCCCAATCAAGCCGTTCGAGAGGAGTCATCGCATAATAGATTTTGTCCAAAGGTCCCGACTGTTCACCCATAATTCGATATGACCTGACAGGAAGAATGGGGATAAAGAGAGTCAACCACTTTGTGGAAACATATTCCTGCGAATCGCCAATTGGGAAGCGGCCAAATAGTTTTGTTCCCGAACCGTTTACTGTGAACATGTTTTTTTGAAAGCGCGCCAGTATCCAACCGACCAGGATGGGGACAAAAGTCATCAATAGATTTTGCCATATGGACGCTTTGTCACCATAGATTAAGCAGGCCGGGTACAATTTTTGCAGGAGGGATGCGCCGATGAGTCCCAGGCCAACAACACTGATTATGGGACTGAATGCGATGATCGTGGAAATAATTTCCGAGAACAAGCCGCTAACGATTGTTTTGTTTTTGCGTTTGAGCATGTACTCATCCTCCTTTTGGGCAAGCTGGAGATAGCCTGCAAAGGAGAGATGTTCGATCTTTTGTTTTCCATCAAGGCATAATTTATCCACCAATGTTTTGTGATCCAACCAGGCGGCCCCAACGGTTCTTGGCAGGGCGAATTTGTAGAGTTTTTCCTTTTCATCACTGATTGGGGGACTCTCGAAATTGGCTGTTATCACACATGTCCCGTCTGTAAAACTGGTGTAGAACTTCACCCCCAGCCCGAACGGACAGGCATATGTTGCATATCCCTTCGATGCCATCACAACATTGAACACACTTACATTTAGATTGCTTTCCACTTTGGCAACCTCATTGAGCATGGCAATGAGCGTTCCAAGGAAACCTGCCAGCCCAAGAGGTGAAAATCCCAACGCCTCGACGGTTTCACCGAAAAAGTACGATTCCTCGAATCCCAGGCGTTTGAGCTCATTAATTGATGTCCAGTGTTTGCGCCTGACCCGCTCGTGGATTTCCTTGTCTGTTGTCTGTTGATACGTTACGGGCATCTAACCCTCCATGATGTTGATTGTCACCTTCTTCGAAGGGAAATTCTAACACCTTTGTTTAAGGCGGGAATTATTCGAATTGAGGGTCTGGGGCATAAGAGACTATTTCATGGACACGGTCCCAGTGTATCTCCGTGGGCGAGGTGCGCAGGCACTGCGGAGGATGAAATGCTCAGCGTGTTCGCATTTTTACTCGGCTTATGACATATCAACACTTTTTCGCCGCCTGAAATGCCGTCATTGTCGTCGCCGTTCAAAAGGGTGATCTGCACAATGATCAATTGACCGTCATCGGAAATACAAACCACAGCCATAACGACTTGATTTGCGCTGATTGTTTCTTCACCCGCGTCATTTGCATTGTCATTTTCATCAGAGGCTTCGTTGCTCTCATTATCATTTACTTGACTGTTTTCGTTATCTTCGGCTTGTTCATCATCCACAATGGTCACTGTTGTGGGCCAGCCCAAAAATTGGACTTCGTTTCCATCCACGCTGACAACTGTCGCGATAACCGTTACACAGCCGGATGTCTCGGTTGATTCACCGAGCGGGGCAATGCTGATGACCTCCCGTGTGCCATCGGGCAGGAGCAGAATTTCCACGCGGGCGATCATGCCGGGAGTGATGTCGCCTTGAATATCCGTTTCCTCTGTGACGTTGAGTTCAATCCCATTTACCACCCAGGGGTCGATTGAGTCAACGACACCAATCAGCACCAGGATGGGCTCTGTCACTTCTTCGGCGGATTCAATGGAATATGCCACCCATGTTTCATCTTCCAGTATGACGCCGCGGACCCTCACCAGATCACCGACTGTCAACCCCTCCTCGATCAGCGTTGGGTCACGCGTCTCCAGTTCAGCGCCTGCCACAGTCCAGGGATCGGTGCTTTCGAGTTCGCCGACCAATTCAAAGGAGGTACCGCCCACCGGCACCCAATCGCCGTTTTCATCCTGAACCTCAAGATTCCCGTCATCAAGTTGGAACAGTCCGTCGTCACTCTGTTGCACTCCGCCAAATACCGAGCAGGACACCATGAAGAGTATGATTCCCAGATGCCCGGCCAGCAACAGCCATCGAAGAAGCGGCCTATTGTTTGTGTTCATGGTTTCCTCCGAATATCGTCAGAAAATATTCAAACACCAGTTTCATGATAGCACAACCGATTTTCCCGCGGGCTTAACAGATTTGGGATGGGGACTTCTTTCCCATGCTGGATTTCCCTGCTTTGCAGATGTCGCATTCAGGGTACGGGTTTACCTCATCGCATACACAGCGTACCCGCGCGGCGGGGCATAGAACTGGGCGCGGCCATCGCGGTCGGTGGGCTGGTTGATCGGGCGCGAAAGGTCGGTTTTGCTCCACCAGGCTACAGGTACGAAGGAAGCGTTGTGAAATTGGGTGGTGACCATCCGTCCGTTCCAGTTATCGCCGCGGTTGTTGAGTACGTAGATGAGTCCAGGCCGGTCTCCAAATCCCGCGCGTTGCATGATGTAGATGTTGTCATCCACATATAACACTTCAGTGCTTCCGCCCGCGTATTTTTCATGCGCAGTGACGAGCGCGGCGATGCCGTTCGGCGTGTCGTCCAGCGCGAGATTAAGGTTGAAGTAATCATGCCAGAACACGCACGGATAGCCTTCATGCGTAAGAATGTAACTGTAGGCAAGTAATTTGTCGTTGACGATGGGACGTCCTTCATCGCGCAGGTCGTGGTTCTCGACGAAGGTTACCGTGGTCTGCGGCTGTTTTTGCAGGATCGTTTCCCATGCAAGCAGGTTGCGCAGGCTGAACCCGAATTGATCGCACAACGCCTTGAGCATTTCACGCAGGGGGAAATCGAACGCATCGACCGGATTCGAATTGGAAAAATTCGCCTCCTCCACCCAGCGGAGCGTGTTGGTGGCAGAGTCCCAAAACTCGGCGACGCCATACGGCAGGACCGGCTGACCGTTACGCATATAACGATACTCCTGAAATGCCGTGATGGTGTTCGCCCCGTAGCCTTTCACAAAGTCATAACGGAATCCATCGAAACCGACCTCCTCGATCAGCCAGCGCGCCAGTTTGAGCAGTTCTGCATACACGTATGGATTGCGATGCGAAAGGTCGGGCATGTCGCCGAAGGTCATCTCATCCCAGCTTTCATACATGCACGGATGAAAACATTCCCAATTGCGCGGGAACTTTCCGCTTTTTGGATCGAACCTTGTCCAGCGCGATTGATTGATGAGCGGATTGACCTCCTGCCCGTCCGCTCCGCTGTTGTGGTTGATGACGATATCTGCGATCAGGCTTAACTGATGGCTGTGTGCCGTTTCGATCAGCGACTCCAACTCCTGACGCGTCCCAAACCACGTTGGGACACTTCCCTTCTGGTCGAACTCGCCGAGGTCATAATAATCGTATGGGTCGTAGCCCATGGATGGTCCGCTCAAGTTGGCGGCTTTGTGGACCGGCGGAAGCCACAGTGACGTGAATCCCGCCTTTGCCAGCGAAGGCACCTGCTGGCGCACATAATTCCACCACTGGAATTCTTTCCCATCCACGCGTGGACAATCCCAAAAGAAGGTTTGCATCATGACGCCCATAGAGTTGCTCCATATCATAATGTCACCCTGAACGATAGCGAAGGGTCTCTGATTGCGAAAGTGCGAGGCTTTTCGGTCGCGAAGAGCGCTCCCTCAGAGTGACATGGTTGTTGAGTTAAGAAATTTTACCGCGAGAGCAAAAAAAGACAGGTGTGCACCGATCTTTTGTGTCGATTTTGAGATGATGGGTTGGAGTAACTATTCCTGATCCAACGACTCGAAAAAAGCGCGCAACTCCCTCATCGAATGGACGGTGACGTGCAACTCACTATTGCGAGTCTCCTCCGATCCCGGGTTGAACCATACGGCAAACATACCGAGTGAATTCGGAACTTGAACATCCTTTTCAAAATGATCGCCGACCATCAGCGCGTCGGAGGCGGAGATGTGCAAATCGTTCAAAATGTAACGATAAAAAGCTTCGCCTTTTGGCAGGTTCGTATTCTTGAAGCAATAGACGCGCGAGAAATAGCTGTCGAGTCCGCCGCGCGCCAATGCCCCGCGGATCTGATTTTCATCTGAAATGGCGGCGCTTGTGGCGAGGACAATTCGCCGCCCACTGGTGTGGAGAAACGCAAGCAGGTCTGCAATGCCTTCGACAACTTCAACCGCCTCCCACTCGACCATCGGCGTGGTGATCTCGGGGCGGTCGCGCATGACGGTATCGCCCCAATCGAAAAGGACAGTCGGGTAACGGAGTGGGTTTTCTATCATCGGTTTAGGTTCCTTGTGCGCAACTTGACTCTTCATTATGAAAGAAAATACCTCTGGTGCTGTTGTGTTTCTTCGTCGGAGGAGTGATTGATGATCTGCTCGGCGTTGACGACACTGTAGAGTCCACACAGGGAGTCGAGTCCGCCCTGCTGAAAGGGGAGCAGGCTCGAGGTTGATTGGGAGGCGGGGGACATGCGTCCATTTTACTAGGAGTTTCCAGTCCGTCATATAAAAACAGTTCTTTTGTCATTTGTCACAAGGGTGAAAATGGTGTAATATAAGTCAGCCATGATATATAATCTGGCTCTCATTCTTCTAGGCGTATTTATGCCAGAAAGTCAGCATGCCTGACAGGTACCAGTATACCTGTCAGGCTTTTTTATCTCTTTCATAAAGGAGTAAGAATGCAAACACCCTGGGAGTATCGTTACGCCCATCGTACGCAGAAAATGGGAAGTTCGGTCATCCGCGAACTGCTCAAGTTGACCGAACAGCCCGACATTATCTCGTTTGCAGGCGGTTTACCGGCGCCCGAGGTCTTTCCGGTAAAGGAGTTTCGCGAAGCCTGTAATTGTGTGCTTGATAATTTTGGTCCGCAGGCTTTGCAATACAGCACAACCGAGGGGTATCTTCCTTTGCGCGAAATGATCGCGCGCCACACCGCTCGTTACAGCGTGGATGTCTCAGCCGATAACATCATGATCACGTCCGGTTCACAGCAGGCGCTGGATTTCATCGGGCGCCTGTTCCTCAACCGGGGGGATTACATCGTGGTCGAATCGCCAACCTATCTTGGCGCCTTGCAGGCATGGAACGCGTATGGAGCACAGTACATTCCGGTCCGTTCGGACGAGAACGGCATGGTCGTGGATGAACTGGAAGCGGCGCTTCGGGTCGGACCGAAATTCATCTACATCCTCCCGAACTTCCAAAACCCAAGCGGCTCGACCCTGACCCTCGAACGGCGTAAAAAACTGGTGGAACTTGCAGACAAGTACGGCGTGCCGATCGTCGAGGATGATCCATACGGTCAATTGCGATACGAAGGGGAACACATTCCCTCGGTCGTGGCACTGGACAGCGAGTTTCGCGGTCCCAATGGCGGGCATTACAGCGGCAACGTCATCTATCTGAGCACGTTCTCGAAACTGCTTGCGCCGGGCCTGCGCCTGGCGTGGGTGATCGCACCTCCTGAAGTGACCCGCAAACTTGTGATGACAAAACAAGCCGCCGACCTGCACACATCATCGTTCAACCAATATGTGGCTTACGAAGTGGCGAAAGGCGGATTCCTGGACGAACACGTCAAGGTGATCCGCGCCACCTACAAGGAGCGCCGCGATGTGATGTTCGAAATGATGGAAGAGATGTTCCCGGCCGGAGTCACCTGGAGCAGGCCGCAGGGCGGCATGTTCCTATGGGGGGTGCTCCCCAAGGATATGGATGCGGCGGAAGTCCTCAAACGCGCCATCGAGAAGAAGGTTGCCTTTGTCCCGGGACAGGCGTTCCATCCCAATGGCGGCGGGAAGAATACCATGCGCATTAACTTCTCCTACTCGGCGCCGGATACGATCCGTGAAGGCATTACACGAATGGGAACAGCACTGAAAGAATTGATCGCAGAGGCCGTTTAAGTTCCTCAGCCGCGGATTTACACTGAATTAAAAACCGACCCATACGGGCCGGTTTTTTTTCTCAACAGCTCTTAAAAACCCGTGACGATGGTTTGAAATCATCCCTCTACATACGGAACATAATCGGCGCGGGCGATGCCCTGCTTGATGGCGGTCTCTGCCACGGCACGGGCAACTTCGTGATGCACCTTTTTATCGAGCGGGTTGGGCAATAACTCGCCTGCCGGTGTTTCCCGTACCAACACTTCCACAGCCGCGATCAACATCTCGTGGGTGATGCGCGGCGCGTTCGCATCCACTGCGCCGCGGAAGATGCCGGGGAATCCCAGCACGTTGTTCACAGACTTGCCGTCCGCGGCGAACGCCGCTCCATTTGCCAAAGCCATATCGGGGTCGATCTCTGCATTGGGATTGGACAACGCAAGGATGATCTGTCCCTTGCGGACCATCTCCGGCTTGATGAGATTCGGCGCGCCGGTCGTTCCGATGACAATATCACACTCTGCCATGATCTCCTTCAAATCGGATTTCCTCCCGCCTGCCCCCACAAACCTCGTCACCGCCTCTTCGCTCAGGTCTGCCCCGAAAACCGGATTACCGGTCAACCCCATCAGCATCTTACCGATGGCATTTCCCGCCGCGCCCAAACCGATCTGACCGATGGTCACCCTGGTGATGTCCACTTTGGCGCGTTTTGCCGCGGTCATCAACGCGGCGGTGCCGACGACCGCCGTGCCATGCTGGTCATCGTGCATCACAGGGATATCGAGCAAGGCCTGCAGTTTTTCCTCCACCTCGAAGCAACGCGGCGCAGAGATATCCTCCAGTTGGATCGCGCCGAACGTCGGAGCGATGGCGGCGACGGCTTTGACGATCTCCTGCGGGTCTTTTGTATCGAGCAGGATCGGCATGCCCGATAACCCCACGAGCGTTTCCATCAACATGGCCTTGCCTTCCATGACCGGCATACTGGCAAGCGGACCAATATCGCCCAGTCCCAACACAGCTGTCCCGTCGGTGACGATGGCAACCATGTGACTCACGCTCGTATACAAACGCGCCAGTGCCGGGTCGTCTGCGATCTTCAAGCAGACCTCGGCAACACCGGGCGTGTAGACGCGGCGCAGTGTGGCGATCGAATCGATGGGAAAACGCGAGCGGATGGCGATCTTTCCCTTTTGATGCAGTTCAAGGACCTCATCGCGGACAGCGAGCACGCGCGTGCCTTCATTGGTGCGGATCGCCTCGATGACATGATCCATATGTTCGGCGTCATCGGCGTAGACGGTAATATCACGCACCACCGATTGTGCGGTCTCGTTGATCAACTCGATGGTTCCGACGCTTGCGTTCAAATTCGAGATGGCGGTCATCAAACGCGCCAGTGTTCCCACCTTGTGTTCGTTACGGACACGGACAGTCCGCATGATCTTGCGTTCCCATGCCATGATTCACATCCTTTCATCAGCATGTCATCCTGAAGGCCCTTCGCCTGCCGCTCAGGGTGACTGCCTATTGATAACTTATCCTATAAAGCTTTGATCACTGACTCCAGCTTGTCGAACGATTGGATCGTGGTGCAGTCAGCCTGGGGGAAGATTCCCTTTGGGTCGTAAAGCACGGGTTGAAGTCCCGCGCGAAGCGAGCCCACCACATCCGCGAAATAATTATCACCCACATACACGGCCTCCTGCGCGGTCACATTGGCGCGGTCCAGCGCATGTTGGAAGACGCCCGGGTCGGGTTTGTAAATGTTAATTTCACCGGCCGCGAGCGAAAAGTGAAAGAATTCGCCCAGGTTGTGACTCGCCAGCACCTCATGGAACGGTTTCTCGCGGTTCGAGATGACCGCCATGATGTAACCCGCGTCCTTTAACTTCGGGAGCGCCGCGCGCACGTCCTCCGGGACGATGCTTTCGGGACGGTACATCTCGCCCATGTGTCCGGACACCTTTGCCGCAAGTTCCATCGACATGGAAGGCGATACACCCAGAGCAACGAGACGGCGGCGGCTGTATTCGATCCAAAAATTTTCGGTTTCGCCGGAGTGCGCCAGCAGGTCATCGCGCAGGTCAACGGAACTCGCCCAATAAAAATGTTCCCAGCGTGCGGCGCGCAGGCGGTCTTCGGGGTTGATGTGCAGGCCAAGCGAGGAAACATGATCGGTGAACACGTCACCGCCGGACGGCACACTATGGCGGAGCGTGCCATCGAGGTCGAAGAAGATTGCCTTGATGGAGCGGTTTGAATTCATCACGCTATGTTATTGCGAATATAATGAGGTTGTCAAGTCAATAAAAGGAGAACAATATGGGAAAACTCACAGGCAGGGTTGCAATCATTACGGGCGCGACATCGGGGATCGGAAAGGCGACTGCCTCATTGTTTGCAGAAGAGGGCGCGGATGTGGTGATTACAGGACGCCGCGCGGAACTGGGCGGACGCGTGGAGGAAGAGATCAGGCAGAAGGGAGTCCGATGCGTGTTCGTCCAGGCGGATCATTCCCGGGCCGATGATTGTTCCCGCGTCGTCGAGCGGACTCTCGCTGAATTCGGGAGCGTCGACATCCTGTTCAATAACGCGGGCATCGTCACGAGCGGGACAGCCGAAACCACGTCCGATGAAGTGTGGAATGAAACCCTGGCAATCAATGTGACCGCCGTGTGGCGCATGTGCAGGCTGGTCATCCCGCACATGAAGAAACAGGGCGGAGGCGTGATCGTCAACAACGGCTCTGACTGGTCGGTGGTGGCAGGGAAGAACGCCTTCCCATATGTGGCGAGCAAGGGCGCGGTGGGACTGATGACAAAGGCGATGGCGCTCGATTATGCGCGCGACAACATCCGCGTGAACGCGGTCTGCCCGGGCGACACGTTCGTGGATAGATGGCTGGAAAAGGGTTACTTCGAGAGTTCCGACCCGGTGACGGTTGAAGAAGCGATGAAGGAATCCAGCGCGTACATCCCGATGGGACGCTTCGGCAGACCCGAAGAGATCGCCAGCGCTGCCTTGTTCCTGGCTTCGGATGATTCTTCCTTCGTGACGGGTCATCTGCTGCTGGTGGACGGGGGGAATACGGCGCAGTGATGTAAGGCGGAGCGCCATATTCCAGGACAGCCATCACTGGAATAAAACCAGTTTTGGTATTTGTGTACAGCAAGGAAAAGGGGTCATGCACTGCAAGCCGGTCGGCAATTGACAGGCGGCGCTCAAATATCTGGCTCCCTACATTTTCCGTGTCGCTCTCAGCAACGTTGCCTGATCCGCTGCGTTGACACGGGTGACATGACATCTTCCCGCATCACCTTTGCCACATACGCTCCTTTGTCCCAGGTGTGGTCAACCCATGTTCTTCCAACATGATCTGCCTCCGCTTGCCTGTCGTTCGCCCTGGGTCCGCTCTCGTCCCCGAGCTTCCCTGGATCGGGCAGTCAGCAGTTTGAGATCTTCACAAGATGGGTATCGTGTGCGCAGGAAGGATCTTTTTCATGTACAATTATTTTGTCAAGCAGGTGATTGACCCATGAGCGGCGTTTTTGAGTAACCAGGATCGTCTTTAATTCCCAAACCCCTCGTCGTGGGATTGGGTGTGCGGCTTAGTCCAACTCGGACAGATGCGGCGGCGCAACGCCCCTT
>DATIUT010000359.1:0-2788 GCA_035466615.1 Anaerolineales bacterium
GGACTGTGTTGAGCAGTTCTTTTGAATGGCACCATGGCAGATAAAAGGACGCCGCTCTCTCATGCTGTTTTTTCAATTACCTCAACAAGATCCTGCGGAAAATGAACCACGTAATCAGGGTTGCCGCGAAGCAAATGTTCCAAACTCTGATGCCCCCAAGTTACCGCTACACTCGTAACAGATGCCTCTTTTGCTGCAGTGATATCACTTAACGAATCGCCTATCATAAATACCGATTCCCGGTTTGCGTCTGCTGAAAACTGATTCCGTGCCATTGCTATTTTCTGTGCCTTGGAACCAGGGATATCGACTCCGTACACTGTGTGAATGCACTGATCCATATCATGTTCGATTAGAAAAGCATTTACATTTTGCGATGAATTCGTTGTGATAATGGCAAGTGTGTTGTTGATAGCGAATTCTCTGATAATAACACTCAACCCATTGAAAATTGCAGGCGGGGATTTTCTTTCGGCAAAGCGTTTCAAACACCTTTGGACAAATTCATCTACAAGATGTTCGGGGACTTCGCATGCCCGCCCAAATGACGCAAAGGACATACTCTCAAGATTGCTTAGATCCTCTTTATTTACGACGTGTTTTATACCTAATTCATCGCAAACTTCCTGACCAAACTGAATCAGGTCATCAAGAGTATCTGCAAGAACACCGTCAAAGTCGAAAATGATTAACGCCATGAAAAGTATTTTTCTATTCAGTATTTTCACCTGCCGGTGATTTTTGTGCAAGGGACTGCCCAAAGGTTTGTGTTATTAGAATGTCCTGGTTTGGGATGTGGCATCGGCGTATCCTTGGTGTGATTCGTCGCCGGGAACGCCGATGGGATGTGAGCGGAAATAACTTGTACATCCGGTTGGTCAACTGTCGAAGCCGAGGCCGAGCCAATCCATCGTTTTGAGCCAGAGATTTTCGCGGCCGCCATTGCGGTCGGCCTGCTCCATGGACCAGCGGGTGAGGCTGATGCCAATGGAACGAAGTGGTTCAGGTGGAAACGGGAGCGGTTTGGTGCGGACAAATTCGAGATCGGTGCGTTCTGTCTTCCTGTTGTCGAGTAAGTCAAGCATGACCTTTGCGCCGAAGCGGGTGGATCCCACCCCCAAACCTGTGAAGCCCATGGAGTAGGCGGTCTTGCCATGATGTGTTGTCCCCCAGAATGGACTGAAACGCGAGCAGGTGTCAATGGCGCCGCCCCAGGCGTGGGTGAAACGGAGCCCTTCGAGTTGCGGAAATGCCTGGAAGAAATGTCCAGCCAGTCTTTCGAATTCACGTTGTGACGACTCAAGATGTGTGCCGAAGCCGTTGTTCCAGTAATAGACCGCGTCATAACCGCCCCATAGGATGCGCCCGTCAGCGGTCACGCGGGTGTAGTGGAATTGCCTGCTTGCGTCGCTGACACCTTCGCGGCCAAACCACCCAATGGACTCGCGTTGCGCGGGTGTGAGCGGCTCGGTCACCAGGGCATAGTCATATACGGGGACAACGTAATATGAAAGCCGTTTCAATAGCGGAGGGAACGCATTGGTGGCAAGCGCAACACGTGCGGTGCGAACGCGTCCGCGTGGGGTATGGGCAATTACATACCTGCCTTCCTCTTCCAGTTTTGTGACAGGAGAGTTTTCATATATCTGCACGCCCAGGTCGAGACAGGCTTTGCGAAGCCCCCATGCAAGGTGGGCGGGGTTGACAAGGGCCGTATCAGGTTTTTTAAGCCCTGCAATAAAGATTGGAGACCTGACAACCGTCTGTACTTCGTCACGATCCATGAATTGGAAGTTTGTGTTGAAAGGGGCGGACTCTTCCAACTCATCCTTCATCTCTTCGATGTGGTGAGGCTCGGTTGCCATGTCAATATCGCCTGTGCGGATGTAGTCACAGGCGATATTGCGGCGTTGCAGAGTCTCTTCGATCTCTTTGAGATTTTGGAGTCCCATTGCAAGCAGTGCCGGGAGTTCTTTGGGCCAGCGCGAGAATCCATTGCTGAATCCATGCGTGAGGGACGAAGCCATGAAACCGCCATTACGTCCCGAGGCGCCTGTGGCAACCTCGCCGGCTTCAAGGATGATAATGTCGCGGTTGGGATTTTCCTCTTTGGCGAGCAGGGCTGTCCATAAGCCTGAATAGCCTGCGCCGATGATGAGGAGTTCGGCGGATGTCTCTTTTGTCAGAGCAGGCTGGGGGGCGGGACGAAGCGGGTCGTCCAGCCAGTAGGGGATATATGTTACATTGGAAAGGGATTTGATGGATTCGGGCCGTACATTGTTTGAATATGTCATGCTATCAAGGTGCTTTATACCACGTGGGTAGTTTATGCTTCGGACAGTTTTTCTTTCGCCATCCGAAGTCTCAGTATTTTACCCGTTCTCCCTTCAGGTCGTACAGCGGAGAATTGGGTAGGGTGCTTCTGATCGGACCTGATTCCCGCTGCCTAAACAAAATGCCTTCGCCTCCCCCGCCATTTTTTGAAATCAGGTGCTACTTTTTGGGGATTCCTGCGTATATGGAATCGAATTAACGATAAAGGAGTTTAAAATGTCAGCCAGTCAGAAAAGGGCTTTGCGCCGATCCAAAAATAACCGCATCATCGCCGGCGTCTGTGGCGGACTCGCCGAGTTCTTCGGCATCAGTTCGTTCTGGTTCCGCCTTGCATTGATCATCGCGTTCATTCCGGGCGGCGTGCCGGGCATATTGATCTACCTCATCCTGTGGATCATCATCCCGGGTGAATAACATCGGCTCATGAAAACGAAAGCCGCGCGAAAAATGCGCG
>DATIUT010000360.1:0-12505 GCA_035466615.1 Anaerolineales bacterium
CCTTTTTGTTGTGCCGCCGCTGGTGATTACCGAAGAGCAATTGGATGAAGGGCTGAATTTATTGGATGAGGGGTTGGCGGAGTTAATGGACAAACTGGTTAGTTAGAAAGCTGGCAGGATTTCAGGTTGAAAGGTTCAAACATTCGAACCTGAAATCCTTCAAATGATTTTGGAGAATTTATGGAAATATTGAATTACATCAACGGTGAATGGGTCAAACCCAACGCCTCAGATTACCTCGATGTCATCAATCCCGCCACGGGAGGGGTCATCGCAAAGACTCCCCTCGGCACAAAAGCAGACGTGAACGTCGTGGCGAAGGCGGCGAGCGAAGCCTTCCCTGCATGGCGCAGAACCCCTGTGCAGGACCGAGTACAGTATCTTTTTAAGTTGCGCGACCTGCTCAAAACGAATCAGGATGGAATATCAAAATTGATTACGAATGAGTGTGGCAAAACATTCGAAGAGGCCAAGGCCGAAATGGTGCGCGCCATCGAAAATGTGGAAATTGCCTGCGGTATGCCACATTTGGGCAAGGGCGAATTTGTCGAAGACATTGCCTCCGGCATAGACGAGGTCATGATCCGTCAGCCTGTGGGTGTGTGCGCCACGATTGCGCCATTCAATTTTCCCGGCATGATCCCGTTTTGGTATCTGCCGTATGCATTGGCGGCGGGTAACACTTACATTGTCAAGCCCTCCGAAAAAGTTCCTACTACAATGCAGTTCATCTTCAAGCTCATCGAGCAGGTTGGTTTCCCAAAAGGCGTGGTCAATCTTGTCAACGGTGCAAAGGAAACTGTGGATGGCATTCTCGAACATCCTGCCATTCGCGCGATCACGTTTGTTGGCTCGACCAACGTTGCCAAATATATTTATTCCACCGCCGCGGCGCATGGCAAGCGCGTCCAGGCGCAGGGTGGGGCGAAGAATCCAGTTGTTGTTTTGCCTGATGCTGATATGGAAATGGCAACCAAGATTATCGCAGACTCTGCCTTTGGATGCGCGGGTCAGCGCTGTCTGGCCGTGTCTTTCGCAGTGACGGTTGCCGAGGCGCGAAACACCTTTACCGAGCTGATCTGTGACGCGGCTTCAAGCCGTGTTGTTGGTTATGGTCTGGATGCAGGTGTCCAAATGGGACCCGTCATCAACGCCTCGTCAAAGGCGAGAATCGAGTCATTGATTGGGCTTGGCGCACAGGAAGGAGCAACTGTCCCTGTAGATGGACGCGGCACTTCCATCAAAGGATATGAAGGCGGTAGTTTTGTCCGCCCCACAATTTTGGCGGATGTCCCGCGCGGAAGTGAAATTTCCAGGACGGAAATCTTTGGGCCTGTGCTGAGCCTTATGCATGTCAATACGATTGAAGATGCGATCGAGTTGGTCAACAGCGGACAGTACGGCAACCAGGCGAGTTTGTTCACCTCCAGCGGTTCTGCCGCGCGCAAGTTCAGATATGAAGCAGATGCGGGCAATATTGGAATCAATATCGGTGTCGCCGCGCCGATGGCGTTCTTCCCGTTCAGCGGCTGGAAGGATTCTTTCTTCGGTGATATGCATGGGCAGGGCATGGACGCGGTGGAGTTCTTCACGCAGAAGAAAGTGGTGGTGGAGCGCTGGCCCAAGGAATGGAGCAGGAAATTTTAGCGTAACACAGGCTTTAGCCTGCTCTGCAAAAAGGTGACGTATGCCTTCTACCGATATTTTGATTTTGAACGGTCGCGTAATCACATCCGACGATAGCAATCCGCGTGCCGAAGCGGTTGCCATTACGGGCGGGCGCATTGCGTTTGTCGGCTCGAACGAGGAAGCCAAATCGTGGAAGGAGGCGTCCACCCGCGTGATCGATGCGCAAGGATGCACGGTCCTGCCTGGTTTCATTGACAGTCACTTCCATCTGCGCGTCGGTTCGATCGAATTACAAAACGCGAATTTGGTGAACGTGAATTCCGTCAGCGACCTTGAAGCGGTGTTGCGGAAATACGCCCAGGAGAATCCCGATTCGCTGTGGGTAAATGGCTCGAACATTCATTACGAGATTTTCCCCGAAGGCAGCAACGAGCGCCTGACCCGTCATCACCTCGACGCGATTATTTCCGATCGCCCGGTGGCGGTGATGGCGTACGATCATCACACGCTGTGGGCAAACACGCGCGCGCTCGAAATCGCGGGTGTGTTGCACGGTGCAAAGACTGCCGCCAACACTGAGATCGTCATGGGTGTGGACGGACTCGCCAACGGCGAAGTCCGCGAGCCCGACGCCTATATGCGCGTGTTGAAACAGACTGGTCCGTGGGGACGCGCGATGGGCGCACTGGTCGGATATAAGAACGCCATGCCAACAGCCGACGAACTCGCAGCCGAACGCGAAGCGGTCCGCAACGGTGCGAAGTTGGCCGTCAAACATGGCGTGACCAGCGTCCACAACATGGACGGTGATTTCGATCAAGCCTCGCTGTACGCGGCGATGGAAGATTCGGGCGAATTGCCCTTGCGCGTGTATATGCCGTTTTCGGTCGTGCCGGACACGAGTGAAAAAGATTTGCAGGAAGCCGTCGAGATGCGCAGGCATTTTCAAGGCGAGATGGTTCACGCGGGTTCGGTCAAATTCTTTATGGACGGTATTGTCGAAGCGTGGACAGCCCTGCTGACCGAAGATTACGCCACCCGCCCGGGCTGGAAGGGCGACGCAATGTACAGCGCGGAGCATTTCAACCGCATGGCAGCAGCGGCGGATAAACTTGGCTTGCAGATCATCACTCACGCAATTGGCGATGCTGCGGTGCGCCGCACGCTGGATGGCTACGAAGCCGCGCAAAAAGCGAACGGAAAACGCGATAGCCGTCATCGTGTTGAACACATCGAGTTGCTTCACCCCGAAGACATCGCGCGTTTTGCCGAACTCGGCGTCATCGCTTCGATGCAGCCATATCACCGTGTGCCCGAAGCAAGCATGGTGTGGACAAAGAACATTCCCGAATATCGTTGGAAGGACGCGTTTGCATGGCAGACGCTTCGCCGGGCGGGCGCATGTATGGCGTTCGGCAGCGATTGGCCAGTCGTAACTTTGAATCCCATGCAGGGGCTTGATTCTGCGATCAACTACCAACTCTGGAAGTCCGACCTGCCCGCGCAGACGCAATCTTTGAGAGATACCCTCCACGGGTATACGCGCGACGCCGCCTATGCGGAATTTCAGGAAAATCAAAAAGGGCAGATTCGCAAAGGCTACCTCGCAGACACGGTGATTCTCTCCGCCGACCTCGAAAAAACGCCCGCTGAACAATACCTGGACGTACATCCGGCTGCGACTATTTGCGCCGGCAGGATTGTTTTTGAGTCATAACCTTGCGCGGCAAGGGTCTGATTTGCGTAGTTTCAATTTTTTATCAAAAGGAGAATGCGAAATGAAAGGCAATATGCGTGTTGTTTCATTGGGTTTGCTCGTGGTCGTGCTCGCCACGAGTCTGGCAGGCTGCGGCCAGGGTGGCTCGGAGACGATCAAAATCGGCGCACCTATGCCTATCACCGGCCCATACGCCAGTGATGGCGAACAGATGCAAAAGGCGCTTGAACTTGCCATCGAAGAACAGAATGCAAAAGGCGGCGTGTTGGGCAGGACGCTCGAATTGATTCCCGGCGACGTCGGCGCGCTGGAAGCCGAAAAGATCAAAGCTGTGGGCGAGCGCTTGATTGGTGAAGGTGTTGACGCGGCCATCACCGGTTATGCAGATTCTGGCGTGGATGCGAAGGTGTTTGGCGAATACGATATTCCCTACCTGCATGCGGATGCACTGTCTGCCGATACCGATTTGGTCGCGCAGAATCCCGATTACCGCAATGTATTCCAATATTGCCCGAGCGAAGTCTCCTACGGCCGGGACGCAGCCGCCAACCTGTTCACCATTCCGGAAAAACTCGGCTGGACCCCGCCCAACAAGAAGATCGCCATTGTCAAAGTGGACTACAGTTACAACGTCTTGGCTGCCGACAAGTTTGGCGAATTGGCGAAGGAAGCTGGTTATGAAATTGTCGTGGACGAATTGACCCAGTTCGGCGTGGTGGAATGGGGCCCCATTCTCTCCAAGATCGACGAGGCCCAGCCTGCGTATGTCACTTTCTGGAATCTCGATCCGACCGATGCGGCGCGTTTCATGATTCAGTTCAAGGAAAAATTTGGCGAAAAAGGCTTGGACGCGCTGGTGTTCATGCAGTACACCCCGAACATCCCCGAATTCAATGAACTCGCCGGGGATGCCGCGGAAGGCGTGTTGTGGACGTCGTCCATCGGCGCGATCAGCGAGGACGCGCCCGCGTATGCCGAACGTTGGAAAGCCAAGTTCGGCGAGGAACCCAAGTCCGTGTACGCGTACATCACTCGCGACGCGTTTGATATGTGGGTGAAAGCCGTTGAACAGGCCGGCTGCGCCGATTGCTACGATAAGGTTGCTGCCAACCTGCGCGCTTTGAAGTACGATGGTTTCGGCGGACGCTATGAATTCACCGAAGACGACCAGCAGGCAAAATCCGGGCTCGAATACGTGCCCACTCTCTGGTATCAGATTCAAGGCGGCAAGAACGTGCCCATGGCTCCGGAGCCGTACAAGCAAGGCGAGTACGTCCTGCCTTACTGGATCAAATAAACCCTTCGTCGGATGAAACGTCCGGCAGGTGGTTCCGCCTGCCGGACGTAAAGAGGTCTCCCCATGCTGGAAGTGAAAAACCTTGGCAAAAGTTTTGAAAAACTGACCGCCCTCTCCGAAGTCACCTTTTCTGTAGAAGAGGGGGAAGTGTTCGGCATTGCCGGACCGAACGGCGCGGGGAAATCCACGTTGTTCAACGTGGTGAATGGTGTGTACCCGTCTTCCGAGGGACAGGTGTTCTTTCAAGGCAGGGATATCTCAGGCTGGAGTTCGCACCGGATTTGCCATCTGGGAATTGCCCGCACCTTCCAGACTCCCGCGGTTTTTTCCAGCCTTTCCATCCGCGAGAATATCCGTGTCGGGGCGACGTTTGGCAATGCGCGCAGCGACATTTCAGCCAAGGTGATTGACTTCCTCGGGCTGGACGCCAAAGCCGATCAACCTGTCGCCAATCAGGATTTGTACACCACCAAGATGACCATGCTCGGCGCGGCGCTTTCTACCGACTGCAAACTGATCATGCTCGACGAGCCCATGGCGGGCTTTTCGATGACCGAGATCAATCAGTTTGTCGAAGTCATCCGCAAGATCAATAAAGAATGGGGGGTCACCGTTGTTATTATTGAACATCTTCTCGATATCATGATCAAGATCACTGGACGCATGATGATTCTGCATTACGGTTCGCCGTTGTTTCTTGGAGCTTCCGAAGACGTCATCAAAGACCGCCGCGTGGTGGAAGTGTATCTCGGCACGGCGCTGGAGGTGCATAATGCTTAATGTTGACCAGTTGCAAGCCTCCTACGGCGATCTGGAAGTGTTGCATAAAATATCCATCATGGTCGGGGGAGGCGAAACGGTCGCGCTGTTTGGTCCCAACGGACACGGCAAAAGCACGCTGCTCAAGACCATCTCCGGGCTGCACAAACCTGGCGCGGGCTCGATTCAATTCAACGGGCAGGAGGTGGCCGGACTGCCTTCGCATATACTGGTCGAGCAGGGTTTGATCTATATCCCCGAAGACCGCAACCTCTTCACCGACATGACCGTCCTTGAGAATTTGAACATGGGCGCGTACAACCGCAATGCGCGCCCGCATTATCAACAGAACCTCGAATTTGTCTTCCGCATTTTTCCGCGCCTGGAAGAGCGCAAGAGTCAATACTGCTCCACACTGAGCGGCGGCGAGGCGCGCATGGTTGCCATCGCGCGCGGGCTGATGAGTCATCCGTCGTTGTTGATGATCGACGAACCTTCCATCGGTCTTTCGCCCGGCATGAAGATGACCGTTTTCGATGCCATCAAGGCCATCAACGCCGAACGCAACATGACCATCGTGATCGTCGAGCAGGAAATTAAACACGCGCTCGAACTTGCCGACCGTGTGTACGTGATGAGGAAAGGGCAGGTCGCCTTCGAGCGCGCCGCCAAAGACGTCAAAGTTGAAGAAATCGAGAAGTCCTATTTCCAATAGGAATGGAGCCGGCTTTCATGGAAAACCTAATTAACGCAATCGTAAGCGGAATGATCTCGGGTTCCTTGTACGCCATCATGGCGCTGGGGCTTTCCATTCTGTATGGTGTAAGCCGCGTGTTCAACTTTGGACATGGCACGGTCGCCTTGGTGGGCGCCTACATTGTCTGGTGGATGTCGGAAACCATTGGCGCGGGTTTTGCCATCGGGGTGATTCTCTCTTTTGTGGCGTTGTATTTCTTTGGTCTGACAACATACCGATATGCCATCAAGCCGCTTATCCAAAAACCCGGCTGGGATATTTCCACCGTGTTGTTCATGCTCGGCGCTGGCATTCTGCTCGAAAATATCGTGCTGCAGGTCTTTGGGCCGCGCGTCAAGTCCATCCCCGTGCTGTTTGAGGGCAAGGTCAACGCCGGTTTTCTTGAAATCACCTGGCACGAAGTGATTTTGATCGTGGTCGCCGTCTGCGCGGTGATTGTACTGAACCTGTTTTTCAAATACTCTACGCTTGGACAATCCATGCAGGCGGTCGCGCAGTCCATCCCCGGCGCGCGCGTAGTCGGCATTGATATTGATTACGTGTACGGACTCACTTTTGGACTCGCGTTTGCGGTCACCGGCTTTAGCGGCATTTTGCTCGGCACCAAATACTTTCTCAACCCACACATCGGTTGGGAATGGATGGTGAAGGGCTTTGTCATCGTCACCTTCGGCGGATTGGGAAGTACCACAGGCGCGATATACGCCGCATTCATCCTCGGCGTCGTTGAAGCGGTCGCTACATTATATCTCGGGGCAATCTGGGTCTGGCCTCTTTGGTTTGCCATGTTCCTGGTCGTGCTGCTGGTGCGCCCGCGCGGCATTCTCGGCGGCAGAAATTAAGGAGCGGACAACGATGAAAAATATGAAAATTCCTCGCAACTGGAAGACCGTCGCGATTGTGCTGGTGCTTGTCTTTCTTGCACTGTATCCCGCGCTTGGTCCGAGTTCGTACATGAAACATCTATTCATCCTGTTCTTCATCTGGGCGGTTGTGGCGATTAACTGGAATTTGCTCATTGGTTACACCGGCATCAGTTCGCTGGCGGGAATTGGATTCCTTGCCATCGGCGCGTATACCTCCGGCGTTCTTTCCAAATACTTTCCCATCTCCCCGTGGATTACGATTTTTATCGCAGGCGTTTTCACGGCTTTTCTGGTGACCATTTTTTTGGGACTGCCCGCGCTGCGACTCAGTGGCATTTACATCACCCTGCTGACTCTGATCTTCGCGGATACGCTGCCCTCCATCCTTTCGCAAACGCGTGGTGTGACCGGTGGCGCGATGGGGCTGCACGAAGTGCCCGCATTCTTTGAAGGGGCAACGAAAACGCAAAACTATTATGTGTGCTTTGTCTTTTTCTTGATCGTCGTGTATGTCATCTACCGCGTCATCAACTCATCCACCGGCCTGGCCTTCGTTGCCTTGCGCGACCATGAGAACTTCGCACACAGCCTCGGCGTGGATAAGTTCCGCGAGCGCATCAAAGTTTTTGCCCTGGCTTCCTTCCTCACCGGAGTGGCTGGCGGAGTATACATTCACGTGCTGGGCGATATTTCTCCTGCGACGTTGAGTATTGAGCCATTCCTGTTAACCGTCGCAATGGTTGAGCTTGGGGGTGTTGGCACGCTGTTTGGGCCAATTATCGGCGCGTTTGTCATCATCTTCGGCAATGAATATCTTCGACTTGCTGGCACGTTCCGCCTGGCGTTGCTCGGCGCGTTGATTTGTATCACAGTGTTGTTCTTCCCCGGCGGGCTTATGCAGTTAATCGAATTGCTGGAGAAGAACGTCCCCAAGTGGTGGAATGCTCTGCTCGGCCGTGCGGCGGGTTCAAAGTAGAGGAAACGCACAAATGAACAACATATTTAAAATTGGTTTTGTACAGGAACGCTGGTATCCAGACCCCAAAAAACACATAGCCAGACTTACGGCGGGCATTGTGGATGCGGCAAAGCGGGGGGCGAAAATCATTTGCCTGCAGGAGTTGACACTGAATCGTTACTTTGCTTCGAAGAACGATCGCGATCCCGCGCAGTATTGGGAAACCATCCCCAACGGCGCGACATGCAAATTTGCCAGCGACGTAGCTGTGCAAAGCGGCATCCATGTGATTGCTTCACTTTTTGAAAAACCTGCCAGTGGAAATGGGCTGGGTTACAACGTCGCAGTTTGTTTTGGACCAGACGGCAAACTTAAGGCTATGACGCGCAAACAGCATATTCCGCAGGGTGAAGGGTATTACGAAGATCATTATTTCGCGCCCGGCGATTCTGATTACCCCGTTCATCAAATTGCGAATCACAAGATTGCCATGCCAACTTGTTATGACCAGTGGTTCCCGGAACTATCGCGCATTTATGGCAAGAAAGGCGCGGAGATCATTTTCTTTCCCACCGCCATCGGCTCCGAGCCGACCGCTCCGCATTTTGACTCGCAGCCCATCTGGCAAAGGGTGATTACTGCCAACGGAATCATGGCGCACACGTTCATGTGCGCGGTCAACCGTGTGGGTGAGGAGGATAACATGCAATTTTACGGCTCGAGCTTCATCAGCGACCCGACCGGCAAAATTCTCGTGCAGGCGCCGCGTAATGAGCCGGCCACGCTGGTCGCGGAATTGGATTTTGATGTCCGCAGTGAATGGATGCAATTATTCCCATTCTTTGATCAGCGGCAACCTCAAACATATACAACTTTGACTGAATAGAATTTTGGAGGATTTTGCATGAATGAAAATTATGAAAACGCATTAAATTATTCATCCCGCTGGTTGGATGTGATTCGTGAAAATGAATTTCCCACCATCGAGGAAGCGCACAGGATCATCGAGGAATCAAAACATAACTTTGCCGAGCATTTCAATCGCGGCTGGCTGGAATACCGCAAATCCGTGACGGAAGCCGGCGATTGGGCCTCAGTGGAATGGTCGGGCAAGGGCTCCACGTTCACCGATGTCCTTGGGCGCAAATATATTGACTGGTTGGGCGGTTTCGGTATGATGGACCTGGGCTGGTGCCATCCCGAAGTTGTGGATGCGGTCACGGCACAGCTGAAACGCAGCCCCATGCCCTCCCAGGAATTGATCGACCCATTACGTGGTGTATTGGGCAAACTGATGGCTGAGATCACCCCGGGCGACTTGAAATATTCATGGTTCGCGGCCAGTGGAACCGAAGCGATCGAGGCCGCCATCAAGATCGCGAAACTTTATACAGGCAAATCCGCCTTCATTGTTGCGGTCAAGGCGTTTCATGGCAAGACGATGGGTTCTCTCTCGATGATGGGCAAGGCGGACTATCGACAGGCAATGGGCCTGTTGTACGGCGGGCAGATCTATCACGTCCCGTTCGGTGACGCGGACGCCCTCGAACAGCAACTCGACATTTGCGCCAAGGTGGGCATCGGGGTGGCGGCCGTGCTGTTTGAACCAATTCAGGGTGAGGCCGGCGCGATTGTCCCGCCTGATGATTTCTGGCCTCGTGTGCGCGCCGTGACAAAGAAGTATGGTGTTCTATTGATTGCAGACGAAGTGCAGACGGGTCTCGGCCGGACAGGGAAGTTGTGGGGTGTGAATCATTGGGATGTGGTGCCCGATATCCTTGCCACCGCCAAATCGCTCGGCGGGGGGGTGATGCCCGTTAGCGCGGTGACGACCACTGAAGAAATCTTCAAGCCGATGATGTACCCGAATCCATTCATGCACACGACCACAACCGGCGGAGGTGCGTTAGCCTGTGCCGCCGCGATTGCCGCCATCAACGTCACACTTCGTGACCGTCTTTGGGAGGGCGCGGCGGCGAAGGGCAGTTACCTCATCGAGAAGGTGACCGAGATTGCCGAAGAGTTTCCACAATTATATAAGGAGGTAACCGGCAGAGGTTTGTTGATCGGACAACACTTCCAATCGCCTGAACTGGGTTATAAGATTGCGGCGGAATTATTCAAACGCGGCGTTGTCGTTGCGGGCACACTAACCAGCGCGCAGACCATCCGCATCGAACCACCGTTGATTATCGAACAGAGCGAAATTGACGAAGGATTAAACCGCTTGAGAGATGCCGTTGGTGTCGTGGTGAGGGCAATATGATGGCTTTGAAATCAGTTGCGGTAAAATAATCCCACTTCATTCTGAGGAGTAGCTAGATGACAGCTGAGTTTGCAGTTGAATTGCGTGATGTTGTAAAAAGATTCATTACACCTGAAGGTAATGAATTGGCCGCCGTTGACCATGTGACAATGCAGATCAAGAACGGCGAATTCTTTTCGATGCTTGGTTCGTCGGGATGCGGCAAGACCACGTCGCTGAGAATGATCGCCGGATTCGAGTGGCCCACCGAAGGGGAAGTTTACATTGAGGGAAAACCGATGGGTCATATGCCGCCATTTCAGCGCAAGGTGAACACGGTGTTCCAAAGTTATGCGTTGTTCCAGCACATGACCGTGTTTCAGAATGTTGCCTTCGGTCTGGAGATGGAGGGCGTGGGGAAGGATGAAATCGAAAAACGCGTCAAACGCGCGCTGGAAATGGTTCAACTGACCGGCATGGAACGTCGCAAGCCCAAGCAACTCTCCGGCGGACAGCAACAACGCGTGGCGGTGGCGCGTGCCCTGGTCAAGGTGCCGGATGTGCTTTTGCTCGACGAACCTCTTGGCGCATTGGATCTGAAGCTCCGCAAGGAAATGCAACTCGAGCTCAAGGCGCTTCAACAACAACTTGGTATTACCTTTATCTACGTGACTCACGACCAGGAGGAGGCCATGACCATGTCTGACCGCATTGCGGTAATGAGTAATGGCAGGGTCCAGCAAATGGGTTCGCCTGTGGAGATCTATGAAAGACCAGCCAACCGTTTCGTGGCGGATTTTATCGGCGAGTCGAATTTCTTCGAAGGCACGATCAGGTCCTTATCGAAGGATGAAGCGTGTGTGTTTGTCCCGCAGTTGAACGCGGAATTGACCGGCATCCCCGTCTCAAATGGATTGGTCAATGGGGAGGAAGTCACGGTTTCGATCCGCCCGGAGAAGATCCATATCTCAGACAAAGTATTGGAAGTCAATTCGTTTACGGGGAAGGTGATAAACACGGTTTACATCGGCACGGACACACATGTCTATGTGGATCTGAATGGCAAACGAATCAAGGTGTTCGAACAGAACCGCATTTCGCGGCTGGATCCCGGGTCCTTTTACACCGTCGGGCAGGATGTATTGCTCGTGATGTGGCCCGATAATGTCCTGGTCCTGAAAAAGGACTAGAGGAGGCGACATGTTGCAACGATTGCGTGAAAATAAATCGGTGCAGGGGACATTGCTTGCTACACCGACCATGTTGTGGATGTTTGGACTGTTGATCATCCCACTGATCCTGACGTTGGTCATTTCATTTGGCAGACGCAGTCCCGATGGCAATGTGATCTACACATTTACATTGGATAATTACATCCGCCTCGGCGGCTACAGCACGAATTGCGACACTGGGCAGGCTTCCTGTTTCAACCCGTTATATTTGCAGATAATGTGGCGGTCGATTTCGCTGGCTTTCAACACGACAATTTGGGTGATCGTGCTTGCGTATCCGCTGGCGTATTTCATTGCGCGCGCCGCCCCGAAACGACGCAACACCTTCCTGTTCATGGTACTCATTCCGTTATGGACGAATTTTGTCATCCGTGTGTATGCTTGGATGATGCTCTTGAGAAAAGAGGGTGCAATCAATATCGTCATTGGCTGGGTGGCTCATCTTCTTCACATCCCGTTTCAACCGTTGGAAATGCTCTACACGCCGGGCGCGGTGCTGGTTGGCATGATCTATGAGTTCCTGCCGTTCATGATCCTGCCGATCTTTACATCGCTTGAAAAAATTGACGGCTCGCTGTACGAAGCCGCCGCAGACCTCGGCGCGAACGCGATCAAGACCTTCCTGCGGGTCACACTTCCGCTTTCGATGCCGGGCGTTGTGGCGGGAACGATCCTCGTATTCATCCCGGTGATGGGAACATTCATCGTCTCCGATATTCTGGGTGGGAGGCAGGTCATTCTCGTTGGAAATCTGATCCAACGGCAATTCCTCGATGCGCGTGACCCGACCTTCGGAAGTGCCGCGTCCTTGATCTTGATGATCATGACATTGATCGTGACCTACTTCTATACACGTAAATTCGGATTTGGAGAGGAGATCATTGTCGCATGAATCCCCATCGCCGTCATCCGCTTATTTTCTCCTCAGCCATGCTGGTGTACTTATTCCTGTACGCGCCCATCCTTGTGTTGATCTTGTTTTCGTTCAATGCTTCACGGGCGAACATTACCTTTGAAGGTTTCATTCCGGCTTCTAGCGAACGCG
>DATIUT010000361.1:0-4610 GCA_035466615.1 Anaerolineales bacterium
ACCAAGGATGCTTACAAGAAATATCCCCCAGGTCAGGCTGGATACTTTTAGATCGCTATCGTCCAACTGTAGTGGTCGATTGATTCGCATGTTCTCTCCTATTTTGAAAATTCCTTGATCACCCGCGCCATGTGGCGTGCATGTTTGAGATACAGGTCGATGCGGATATTCTCGTTCGGCGCGTGGGCACGCGTATCGGGATACCCCAACCCTGCTGTTGCAACCGGCAAACCAAGATCATGCACAAATGGATAATTCGGACCGGAACCTCCCACCATGGGGACAAGCTGCATTGGCTCCTCGTAAACCTCCTCCGCGGCTTGGACGACGGTTCGTATGAAAGGGTCATCTGGTTCTGTCCGAGCGGCCGGCTCACCACCAAGGAATTTGATTTGCACGTCCTCGAAGCCCTCAGAGTCTAGGTGAGCGCGAAGCTTTTTGAGGATGTCCTCAGGCTTCTGGTCAGGGATGAGACGGAAATCCACTTTGGCGGAAGCAAAAGCAGGTTGGACCGTCTTCGAGCCGGGTCCCTGATATCCGCTGGTCAATCCACAGATCGTGCAAGTAGGAGTAAAGACCTCTTCCATCTTGAGATCGGTTCCGCCAGTAAGACCTTTGATAAATTGCCTGACGCCATAACGCTGTTTGTATTCATCAGCGACATCGGGCAGTGCGTCCATCAATTCGCGGTCACGTGCGGATGGTTGTTTGACATCATCGTAAAAGCCGGGGATGCGGATGTGTTCATCAGGTCCTTTCAGGGTGGACAATGCCCATGTCAGTCGCCATGCAGCATTCGGGAAGATCGAACCGCCGAGTCCCGAATGGACGTCTGTCCCGAGCGATTCGACCGAAAGTTCCACATAACAGATCCCGCGCAATCCGAGGTATTGCATGGGCACACCGCGATGATCCACACCGCCGAACTCCCAGATGCAGGCATCGGCTTTGAGCCTTTCCTTGTTCTCGCGAATGAACTCATGCAGGTGAACGCTGGCGGTTTCCTCCTCACCTTCGATGATGAACTTGATATCGCAGGGCAGGTTACCGTCGATTGCAAGGATCGCGTCGATGGCATGCAGGCGGGAAACGATATGTCCTTTATCATCGCTGACGCCGCGGCCATACATCTTTCCGTTGCGGATAGCTGGTTCGAAGGGAGGCGATTCCCATAGTTCCAGCGGTTCGGGCGGCTGCACATCATAATGATTATAGAAGAGCAGGGTCTTATCGCCTTTGCCCTTTCGTTCTGCAAAGACGACCGGCGCGCCTTCGGTATCCATGATCTCGGCAGTGAAGCCGCGCACACGAAGCATTTCAGCAACAAGGTTGGCACATTCCTTCAATCCGACGCCTTGCGCACTAATGCTTGGCTGTGCCACAAGTTTTCCGAGTTCATTAAGGCTTTTGTCAAGATTCTTTTCGAGATACGTGTCGATCATTCCATATTCAGGCATTTTGATCTCCTTGGCACCAACTTTTTGCCCAACCCGACTCGATTGTATCAGGCCCCATCTCCTCATATGTTCACATGAATAAACAGGAACATGGAGAGAAACATAGAAGCCTGAATTACGCCTCCAGGATATGCCCAAGTCAATTGCCCGCCTCGCAAAACACCCAATGAAGGACCTGGAAATTGAGCGGCGTTAGAAAGCCCAAAAGTTAGGGAGATAGATTCGCAGGAGCGCATCCACAATCAAACCCAGCAAAATATAACCACCAAAATGACGATTATGCTGGAAGGCAAAACCCGAGAACCACACGGGCCAGGCGGGCCAGCCATCAGGTGCTTTTTCAGGTTTTGGTGTGTTCAAAACCTTGAAGAAGGTCAATGCATCCTTTGCGGCGAGGAAGACGATGAGCATGACAGGCGTGAAGTAGCGGGTGACAAAGACGAGATACAGGATCACGAGGTAGATCATCACAACCGCGAATTGATCGATGCGGCGGGCAAAGGCCTCACCCGCGCGCACAGGGAAGGTGCCAACGCCGCGGGCTTTGTCGTCGTCGCGTTTATCAATATGCTTGGCAATGTTGATGCTGGCAACGCCAAGCCCATACGGCACGCCCGCCAGCACCGCGCTCCAAACATTCGATGCGACAATCTCCTGCCCGCTGACGAGTGCGAGAACGAAGTATACTCCGCCGATCATGATCGGTCCCCAGATGAGGAAGATGGATAGTTCACCGATGCCCCAATATTTGAACGGATAGGTGTAGAACAGAAGCACCACCGCGCCAAAGGCAAATAGTCCGACGACAACGCCGTTGAAGCCCGTGTTGAGCAGTGCCCACACGCCCGCAAGCGTGGAAAGCACGCCGCTGATGACGAACCAGCGGATCTGCTGCGGCTTGGTGAAGAATCCCTGCACCAGCGGGTGGACTCCATATTGCGCGCGGAAGTAGTTTCCGTTATCGAGGCCGCGGCTGTAGTCGGTGTAATCGTTGAGCAGGTTGTTCGTGCCATGCGCAAGGAACAAACCGAATGTCAGGATCAGAAACGGAAGCCAGGAAAAATATCCGTCACGCCAGGCAAGGATTCCTGAAATGATACAGGAATACACAGTGACCAGCGTCACAGCGGAACGGGTGGCGATCAGCCATTTGGAAACGACATCGAGGGCATCCCATTCTTTCTTATCGTCCATTTTGATGAGTTGCCACGAGGCTTTACGCCACATTGCAAAGTTGATGTGCATAACTCTCTCTCCTTATTGTGTATTAATAACGGCAACACCGTTTTGCACTCTCCAATCGTGCAAAATTATACAACCAAACCCGAACCCGAGCGGTATTATCTGAAATTAAATAGAAAGAGCAGGAGATGACACCTGCTCTCATGTCTCACAAAAGGATTCAGCTCCAGTAGAGTTTCACCAGTTCAGCCGTGAAAGGTATCACCCGAAGCAATACATCGATCAACAAGCCAAACATGAACAACGAGCCGAACCTGCGGTTGTTGTAGAACGCGTACCCAACAAAATACAGGGGCCAGCCAGGCTGGCCTTCGGGTCTGGTCGCCGGCTTGGGTTTCAGGAAGATGGGATAGATCTGCATGAATGCCGGGAGTGCAAAGAATACCACCAGCATGATCGGAGTGAAGAACTTTACGGCAATCAAATAAAGTGTGAACAGATAAGGTGCAATCATCATCGCAAGCACGGCATAACGAGATGCCTTTTCGCCGATCACAACCGGCAGAGTATGGATCTTCTTGATCTTATCCATGTCCAGTTTGTCAATGTGCTTGCCGAAAATAACCGTTGTCACACCCAAAACATATGGCAGGCTGGCGATGACAACATTCCAACTCCACTCCTGAGCCAGAACAAAATAACCGCCGCCAATCATCAACGGTCCCCACACGATCAGCACGGCAACTTCACCGAGAGCCAGTCCCTTGAGGGGCCAGGTGTAGAACAGCAGGAAGAACGCACCGAGGCTCAGGAGAATCCATGCAGTGATGTTATAGTCAGCATACGAGATCAGATATAGACCAAAGGCGAGCGCGATCAGGGCAGTGACAGCAAAATATGTAAGGTGCTGGCGCCGGGTCATCAGGCCGCTGGCAACAGGCTGTGCGCCATAGATGTTACGGTAATAATTGTCCTTATCCACGCCGCGGATGAAATCAGTATAATCGTTGAAGATATTGTTGCTGGCATGAGCCATGATAAGACCCAATGCAAGCGCCAACCAGGGCAGGAAACTGAACGAACTGTCGCGCCAGGCAAAAAGTCCCGCGAGAGCCGCCGAGATGAAGGTCATCACGAGGACAGCCGCACGCGTCGAAATCAGCCATTTTGAGATGACATCCAGTTCATCCCATTCGGCTTTTGAAACATCCGGGATCACATTGAGGGCTTTACGCCACATTGCAAAATTCATAGTCGCAGTACTCCTTGTTTGAATTTGACAAATTATACCCAAACAACCGATTATCCGCCCAGAATTCTGTCAGTTGAAATATGCCCGTATCGCGACGGGTCTTTTGAGTTTCCTACTCCAATGCCCGTTCGTAGGCTGTGATAATCCTGTCCCACAATTCGTTCGCTTTACTGTCAATGGTTTGAAATTCGGAATGCGCATCGAACCACGCCAGTGAACGCCGCAGTCCCTCCGCCCATTTCACCTCGCATTTGAAATCAGGCACGAACCGTTTGATCTTGCTGTTATCGAACACCACACTATTGGATTTATCGCCGATGAGACTCCCCAATGCATGATCATCGAACCGCACAATGAAATCAGATGGGATGTGAATCACGTTCGGGTTTAAACCAAGAGCCTGATACGCTTCGAGATAAATTTGATCCCAGTTGAGAACTTCATCTGACGTGATTTGAAAAGCCTCCCCAATTGCCTGATTTTTCCCCAACAACCCGGCCAGCCCTTTGGCAAAATCTGCATTCCACGTCAACACCCAAAGCGACATCCCATCGCCGGGGATGATGATTTTCTTTCCGCGTCTCATACGGTCTATCACCGTCCACGGGTGGAGCCAACTACCAACACAAAACGGAATCTGCGAAGGACCATACGTCAGCGACGGGCGAATGATCGTGACAGGAAAGCCATTCTCACGATATTCCTTCATCAATAAATCT
>DATIUT010000362.1:0-11442 GCA_035466615.1 Anaerolineales bacterium
CGCCTTTTGGGTTTGATTTTCGAAGTCAATATATTGTTTCTTGATGAGACCGATGGGAATGCACACTTTTTCAAATGCAAGGCGGCAGGTTAGCGGGTCGCGCAAAAAGCGTTCGCGGAGTTTTTCTTTGTTTGTCATTGAACACCTCCCAGCAATTGTCTTGTCACAGACTGAACTTGTTTGTGGAGATTTTCGTCTTGAATCACAATGTTTCGGTTTCCTAGCCGTGGGCGAATATTGATCAGTGATTTGAATTCAATTCGTTGTTCACTCGGATACCAGTTTGCGCCTCAAAGATCATCTTGCTCACTTCCGTCTTCCAGCAAAACAGATTCACAGTCTGCGTGCATTTCTTCACCACCTGTTAGCACATTATAGACTTACGCTGGGACGACCTTTTCTTTGAGCAAATGAATCATGATTTCTCCGATGCCTATTGTAATTCAAACAACTTTCCATCCTTCAATCCTTCCAACTTTTCAACCCCCGCTGCGAACATCGTCACTTCAATCTGCCTCTTTGTCAACTTCATCATCTCAACGGCTTTCTCTGTCGAAACCGCCGCGGCTTTCAAGAATTGACCTGCCATGCCGCCGAGGGTTGCGCCGAGGGCGATGCACTTGGCGATGTCGAGTCCGTCTTTGATGCCACCGCTGGCGAAGATTGTCATTTCGGGAACGGCTTTCTTGACATTGAGAATTGAGTCCGCAGTGGGGATGCCCCAGCCGACGAACGTGGCGGCGAGTTGCCGGGTGAATTCGTCGGGTGCACGGTGCATTTCCACTTGTGACCAGCTTGTCCCACCCGCGCCTGCCACGTCAATGGCTGAGATGCCGCAATCTGCCAAGAGTCTGGCAGTCCGTTCTGAAACGCCCCAGCCAACTTCTTTGGCAATGACAGGCACTTCGATTTGTTTGCACACTTCTTCGATCTTCTTGGCGAGTCCTGTGAAGTTTGTATCGCCTGCATCCTGTACGGCTTCTTGCAAAGGATTCAAATGAAGGATGAGCGCGTCAGCCTGGATCATGTCCATGGCGCGGCGGCAGTGGTCAATGCTGTAGCCATAATTCAGTTGAATCGCACCAAGATTGGCGAATAATAAAATACCGGGTGCGACTTTGCGCGTGATGGAGAAGGTGGGTATCTGTTCGGGGTGTTCAAGTGCCGCGCGTTGACTTCCCACTCCCATTGCCACACCAATTTCCTGTGCGGTTTCGGCGAGTCGCTGATTGATCTCGCCGGCTTCTTCTGTCCCGCCGGTCATGGAAGATATCAGAATGGGAGCAGATAGTTTTTTGCCAAACAGGCTGAGGGTCGTATCGGTGCGTTTTAAGTCCAGTTCGGGTAAAGCTTCGTGGATAAAGTGGTAGTTTTCGAGTCCGGTCGTCAGAGCAGAACGGACATCCTGCTCCAAATTGATCTTGATATGGTCGGCTTTTCGCTGGTCAATGGGCGCAACTTTTGGCATGGGGTAGTGTTCCTGTGTTTGAGTAATTATCTCTGGCTTGACACGGCTTTTAGTCCGGGTACAATTGCCACGAAAATCTACAAGGAGGCTCTAATGTCTGACACATATGAAGAAGTAAAGGCGATCATCAAGGATCTGCTTGGTGCGGATGATGCGAAGATCACACCTGAAGCCCGTTTCCGCGAGGAACTCGAAGCAGATTCTCTCGACCTGGTTGAACTCATCATGGCTTTTGAAGATAAGTTCGGTGCCGAGATCTCGGATGACGATGCCCAGAAGATCACGACTGTGGGCGACGCCGTTTCTTATATCGACTCACACAAATAACTGTTTTTGCCCTAAAGGATAGTAATAATTATAACCGTAGAGCCGTCCAGTCTGGACGGCTCTACGTGTTTAAACCTTTCACCTGTCATTGCGAACCCGATAGGGCGAAGCAACCTCCAAGCAGAGAGGGATTGCTTCACTCCCCTATGGGCTCCTCGCAATGACGGATGGTTATTTTAAAAGCGACGGAATCTCTTCCGGGTGTTTTGCAACCTTCACGCCCGCGGCCTCAAGCGCTTTGATCTTGTCCGCCGCACTGCCTGCGCTTCCTTCGATGATCGCGCCGGCATGTCCCATGCGTTTCCCGGGAGGGGCGGTCTGACCAGCAATGAAGGAAACAACCGGCTTGGTCATGCTCGCGGCGATGTATTCGGCGGCTTTGTCTTCATCGCTTCCGCCGATCTCACCGATCATGACTACTTTTTCCGTTTGTGGATCGTGTTCGAACATTTCAAGCACGTCAATGAAGTTCGTGCCATTGATCGGGTCGCCGCCGATGCCCACACAAGTGGACGCGCCCATGCCAACCAGCTTCAACGCGTACAGCACTTCGTAGGTCAGCGTACCGGAACGGGACACCACACCTACGTTGCCGGGGATGGCGATGTTGCCGGGAATAATGCCGACCTTGCTTTCGCCGGGCGTCAATAAGCCGGGGCAGTTGGGTCCAACGAGGCGGACATTCTTCTGATCAATGTAGTTGCGGACGCGCATCATGTCCTGAACGGGAATGCCTTCCGTAATACACACAATCAAGGAAATTCCCGAATCCGCGGCTTCGAACATCGCATCGGGGGCAAAGCGTGCCGGGACGAAGATCACTGAGCAGTTCGCGCCGGTCGCTTCGACTGCAAGTTTGACCGAATCGAAAACAGGGATCTTTTCATCCACCCATTCGCCGCCTTTCCCGGGGGTCATACCGGCAACCACATTCGTCCCGTAAGCCACCATCTGTCGTGTGTGGAAGAGACCGTCATTGCCTGTAATGCCTTGCACGAGAAGGCGAGTTTCTTTATTTATAAGTATGCTCATTTATATTTTCTCCGTAGACCATGTCGTTACGAGTCTTCGAGAAGCAACGTCCTCATTAAGTAGGGGATTGCTTCGTGGCGCATCCCGCCACTCGCAATGACGGAAGTCGTTTTATCCCTTTGCCGCAGCAACTGCCTTCTTCGCGGCATCTGCCAGAGTCTCTGCTGTGATCATGTTCGCGTTCTCGAGCAGTTTGCGCCCTTCTTCCGCATTTGTCCCAACGAGACGAACGACCATTGGTACTTTGGGTTTCACCTCATCCATCGCGACCAGAATGCCTTTCGCCACTTCGTCACAACGGGTGATTCCACCGAAAATATTGAAGAGGATGGCTTTCACGTTCGGGTCTGAAAGAATGATGCGCATCGCGGCTGCCACTTTGTCTGCTTTGGCGCCGCCGCCGATATCCAAAAAGTTTGCTGGTTCGCCGCCGAACAACTTGACGATGTCCATGCTGGTCATCGCGAGTCCTGCGCCGTTGACCATGCATCCAATATTACCGTCGAGTTTAATGAAGGAGAGACCATAACGACGAGCTTCGGTTTCTGCGGGAGCTTCCGCATCCACATCACGGATTTCCGCCAGGTCGGCATGGCGGAACAACGAATTATCGTCAATCAACATCTTGCCGTCCAAAGCGACAAGTTTATTGTCCTTCGTGATCACAAGCGGATTGATCTCCGCCAGTTCTGCATCTGTCTCTTTATATGCCTGCCACAAACCTGAAGCGATCTTGCTGAAGTCGCGCCACAATTCACGCGGTAGGTCAATCGAAGCGGCAATGTCGCGTGATTGATAATCGCGCAGTCCCAGTAACGGGTCGATGTGGACCTTGATGATTTTTTCGGGTGTCGTCGCGGCAACCTCTTCGATGTCCACACCGCCCGCGGCAGATGCGATCATCACGGGTTTCTTTGCGGCGCGGTCGTTTGTGATCGAAAAATAAATTTCGTGTTCGATTGCGGCGGCTTCATCCACCAGCACTTTGCGGACAGGCAGGCCCTTGATCGTCATTGTAAGGATCTGTTGTGCGAGTTCCGCGGCTTCGTCTGCGGTCCTGGCAACTTTCACGCCGCCAGCCTTGCCGCGTCCGCCCACCAGCACCTGCGATTTAATGACAACGCGGCCGCCCAGCTCCTCGGCAATTTGTTTTGCCTCATCAGCGGTAGCCGCCACCCGTCCCTTGGGGATGGGAATTCCATACTTTGCAAAAATTGTTTTTGATTGATATTCGTGAAGTTTCATGCTTCTTCCCTTAATTTGATATCAAAAGCATCGGCATTATACCACCCTCAATTTTATGAAAGCGACACATCATGATATATGACCCGCGTCCGCGCCTCGACCATCAATGGGACAGCCTCCTCAAGCCACTTCTTGAAATGACTCGTCGCGAGGTGTCTCGACCCATCTTCCTTGGATTTGAATATCTCGACAAAAGTGAAGCGCGTCGGATCATCGGCTTGTTGCAGGACATCGAACCGTACGCATCCTTCCTCGCCGCGGCTTGCTTCCGCGTTCTGAATTGTTACCTCCCTGAATCTTTCCACCTGCCCCGGTTGGATGTGACTGTGAACAACGACGATATACATAAGCTTCTCCTATCTGCGCGTAGGCATTTAAGTACAATAAAAAAACACAAGTGACTGTTATCAAGGATAACAGTCACTTGATTCTACCTTTGGAAATGTCATTCTGAGCGGAGCGAAGAATCTCTACGACTTCGGAGATCCTTCGTGGCGTGCGGCGTCCCTCAGGATGACAAGGATAAATTACTTGTGCAAATTTTTCGCCGCGATGAAACTCAGCCCTTTCTCTGTCAATGCCCAGGCGGTGCGATTGCATGCATCCACTTTATCGAGATAATTGATTAGCAAATTATCCCAATCCCCCGATGCGATGACTTCCTTCTTCTCACGGAAGTAATCCAGAAGATCGGACTGGTGCGCGCGAGTCACGTCCACTTCCGGATCACCGCCTTCGTGCTTCGCGGCTATGTTGGCGACGTGATCCGCCAGTTCGACCAGTTCCACGCGACGGTTATACGGCTGGATGACTATGCTTTTCTGCGGTTCGGTGATGTGATGTTCAAAACGGATCACTTTCTCGAAATCCAATGCTTTGCGGAAATCAGCGGTCAATTCCATGGTCTGGTTGTTGACCGAGTTTGACCAATTGAAACCGATCAATGGGGAAGTGCCGTCGTCGCGGCTGAGCAGTTTTGCCATCGTCATGATCCACAACGCGTGATACGGATTGTCACTGCCGAAGAAGACCGAGATCTTGAACTGAATGTTCACGCCCAGGCGATAGAGCAGGAAGCCGAGCAGGATCGTCCCTGCATTGAAGTTCAGCACATGTTGAACACCGTAATTAGTGTAATAGTACAGGAACTCATCCAGCCACATCAGTGCGTGTCCATTGGGCTGACCGATTCCCCCGAAGTACCCCGTGATCGTAGCAGGGCCGCCCAAATGCGGATTCGATCCATCCGTGCCTTTGGTGTCCAATGTCTCGACGAAAGACGCGCCAATGATATCCAGCGCGGCAACGATGGCAGGCAGGTCGCCGTCCAATTCTGATTCTTTCATCTTGCGGACAGCGATGTAACGCCCAGGCATGAGCGTTCTGTTGGCGATGGCTTGCTCTGCCATGGCGCGGATCCATGGGAAGTATTGCAGCGCGGAAACTTCCAACGTGACCGCGTACTTATCCTTGAACTTCATCTTCTTCGCCGCATCGCCGAGAACCTTCCTGCGATAGTCTGCAACCGAAATGAACGCGCCATTGTCGCGTTGTTCGATCAGCCAGTTCAAGTCCTTGGCTGCATCGGGATTTCGCTCCTGCACGATCTTGAACAGGTTCTCCATCTTGCGCGATGCGCGATGCTTTTTGTTGATCTCCTCCGGCGTGCCGTATTTTGCAACCACTGCCAGAAAATCCTGCATGATCTGTGAATTGGGATCGAGCAAAATAGAATTGAACGCTTTGAGTTTCTCTGGCGAAATTTTTAGCAGTTTTTGAATGTTTTCCATTTTTTTCTCCTGGAATTATGCAGGGGCAAGTCCCGGACTTGCCCCTGCGGATTTAATCCAACATCTTCATCAACTCATCGTACTCTTCATCCTTCATTCCGAACCAATTTTCCTCCCGCGGGAATTTCTTCGCGATGACTTCGTCGTGATAGCCCTTCAATCCATTCAAAATTACTTCCCCCGCATTCCCGAAGACCTTTGCCATCTTCGGCTTGAACCTTGGGTAAAGTCCAAACATGTCGTGGTAGATCAACAATTGGCCATGCGCATCTGGGCCCGATCCCAAACTCATGATGATGCAGTCCTCTGCGCGTTGAGTGATGAGTTTGCAAACTCTGTCTGGAACCATCTCAAGCAAAATCATGAATGCGCCAGCCTTTTCAAGCGCTTTGGCATCGTCAATGATCTTCTTCGCAAGTGACGCGTCCTTGCCCTGCACCCTGAACCCGCCCAAAGCTGAAACAGATTGAGGCGTCAGACCGAGATGCCCAATCGCCGGGATTCCCGCGTCCACGATGCCTTTGATGCGATCCGCCATCGCCGCACCTCCCTCCAATTTGATGGCATCCGTTCCGGCTTCCGACATGAAGCGTCCCGCGTTCCGAATGGCGGTTTCCACAGAAGGCTGATACGTCATATACGGCATATCCCCAACCACAAAAGCGGTCGGTGCGCCGCGCCTCACGGCTTGTGTGTGCCGGATCATGTCATCCATTGTGACGGGTAGTGTGGATTCGTAGCCTAGCATGGTCATGCCGAGACTGTCGCCGACCAGGATCATCTCGATACCGGCCTGTTCCTGTAGGTGGGCGGTTGGGTAATCGTAACAGGTCAACCAGGTGATCGGTTCACCGTCCGCCACCTTTTTGAACAGATGTGGGAGCGTGATTTTCTTGCGTTCGGTCATTCTTCCTCCTAGGGATTGTGGATATTTATAGTATAGAGTGAATTTGTCAACGAAACAATTGACAAAAATCACTTTGATTTTATGGTATCCTCGTCTCCCGCCTATGAAACACTTACTTCGAATACGCACCTTCCTCAAGCCGTATCTCTGGCAGATAGCGGCATCTCTCCTCATGCTGTTGACCATCACAGGACTTGGCCTCGTCGTACCGCGCATCATCCGTTCGGTGATAGATGATGGGCTGGCGCGTGGCGAAACGGGATACCTCGTCCGCTCGGCGCTTCTACTTCTTGGACTCGGTCTTGTCTCTGCGATATTGAATCTGGGTAATCGCTATATATCTGAGTGGGTCGCGGCACGTGTGGGCTACGACCTGCGGAATGACATGTACGACCATATTCAATATCTGCCGTTCACGTATCATGACCATGCCCAAAGCGGACAATTGATCTCGCGTTGTATCGAAGACGTCCGTTCGATTGAACGTTTTGCGGGCGGTTCGGTCGCCGAGTTGGTGAGGTTTTTCATCCTTTTCTTCGGTGTGCTTGCGATCATGCTGACGGATAATACGCGTCTGGCAGTGATCGCTCTTCTACCCATCATCCCTCTTATCATCATGACATCCCAGTTTGGAACGAAGATCGGCAAGCTGTTCTTTGACGTGGATCAGGCGATTGGCGAAGTGTCGAACCGTTTACAGGAAAACGTTGTTGGAGTTCAAGTCGTGCGCGCCTTTGCCCGCGAGGACCATGAAACTAGTCGCTTCGACGCCGCGAACAAGGAAGTATTCAAGACTTGGGTATACGTGATTGACGAATGGTCCAAGATCATGCCGACGACGAACTGGTTGATCGCCATCAGCACGATCCTCATCCTTTGGTTTGGCGGGCAAATGGTCATTGACGGCACATTGACCGTCGGTGCAATTGTCGCGTTCAATGCGTACGTTTTGATGCTGGCTGAACCTGCCCAGGCATTGACCGGACTTGTCAACGCGGGCGGCGAAGCTGCGGCGGGCGCGCAGCGCGTGTTCGAAGTGTTGGATACGAAACCCGCCATACATACGCCCGGGGATGCAATCAAGCTCGATATCTTGCGCGGTGAAGTGGAATTTCGGGATGTCGGATTGAAATATCACAATGAGAAAACGGCATCCCTGGACGGCATCAATGTGCACGCGAAACCGAACAAGATCATTGCCTTGATCGGGCCAACAGGTTCGGGAAAGACATCATTCGTCAACCTCATCCCGCGATTCTATGATGTGACTGAAGGCGAAGTTTGTGTGGACGGATATGATGTCCGCAAAGTGGACCTGGTTACATTGCGCAGGCAGATCGGCATCGTCTTGCAGACATCGCTTTTGTTCTCGGACACCATCAAGGCCAACATCGCCTATGGTCGTCCCGATGCAACAATGGACGAAGTCATCGCCGCCGCCAAAGCCGCACAGGCGCACGAGTTCATCGAGAGCTTTCCGTACGGATACAACACCATCGTTGGCGAGCGCGGTGTCACCCTCTCAGGTGGACAGCGCCAGCGTGTGGCAATTGCGCGCGCCCTGCTGATGGATCCGCGCATCTTGATTTTGGACGACTCCACCTCATCAGTAGATACCCAGACAGAGAAACTCATCCAGGTCGCGTTGGATAACCTCATGGAAGGGCGCACAACTTTTGTAATCGCGCATCGTCTCTCCACTGTCCGTCGTGCGGATATGATCCTGGTCATGGATAAAGGCCGCATCGTCGAATGCGGCACACACGACGAACTCCTCAAGGTTGGTGGCTTATACAAGGAAATCCATGATTTGCAATTGGTGGATCATGCCAGGTTTGCCGAGGAGATGGAAGAGATCGAAAAACCATCGCCGTTCGAGCATACGAAAGAAAGTTTTTGATCACAGATAAACGCAGGCGAACAAAACTCATCCATCCTTTTTATCTGTGTTCATCTGTGGCGAATTTTAAACACCTGAAACTTGAAACCAATGACAAAAATCATCCCTCCAACATTCATCACCCAGTCCGAAGAAGCCTACGACAAGGGCTATGACCCCAAGGTAGCGCGTGGACTGTTGCAATTTGTAAAGCCCTATTCAAGGCAGATGCTGCTCTCGCTGTTCTTCATGGTCATTGTGACTGCTGCGGCGGTGTCAGGACCATACTTCGTCAAGCTTGCAATTGACGAAGGGATTGGGAAGCGCGATCTTCATGCATTGGGAAACATAGCAATCGCCTACTTTGTTGTGGCTGGTTTTCAACTCGGCACGAATGTCCTCCGCGTACGCATCATGTCTCGTGTGGGACAGCATGTGCTGTACGATGTCCGCACGGCGATGTTCGATCATTTGCAGAATTTGTCGTTGAGTTTTTACAATCGCTACAGCGTGGGACGCGTCATTACACGCGTCATCAATGACGTGGGCACATTGCGCGAGTTCATTACCTGGGCGGTGCTGGCGATTGTCCGCAATTCGCTGGCGATCGTTGGCACGTTGATCGCGATGCTGTCGCTCAATTTGCGGTTGTCGTTGATCACGTTTGCGGTTTTGCCCATCATGGTCCTGGCGACCATCCTGTACCGCAACACCGCGCGCCGCAATTACCGCAAGGTGCGTGCGGCTGTCTCATGGACGAACTCTGTCTTGGCAGAAAATGTCAACGGTGTGAGAGTCGTGCAGGCGTTCTCGCGCCAGGCGCATAACTTTTCGAATTTCAAAGATTATGTCAATCGTTATTTTCTCGAAACGAGTCTCGATGCAGTGAAGGTCGCGTCCGTCTTTACGCCCATCGTGGATGTACTTGGCGCCATCGCGACCGCACTGGTTGTGTATATCGGCGGCACGTCGGTGTTGGGTGAAAATATTTCGGCGGGTGTCTTGATTGCGTTCGTGTTGTACATTGACCGCCTCTTCGAACCGATCCGTGATTTGAGTCGGCGCTTCGATACGCTTCAGTCCACAATGGCGGGCGGCGAACGCATTCTTGAGTTGCTCAATACACCGATAGAGGTCGAGGACGCGGAAAATGCCCGTGAAATGGAATCAATTAACGGTGGAGTTCGATTCGAGGATGTCCAGTTCCATTATTCTGATGACCCAACCCTTGTCCTCGATGGAATTGATCTAAATGTGGATGCGGGTCAGACGGTGGCATTGGTGGGAGAGACGGGTGCAGGTAAGACGACGATCGTCAAATTGTTGACACGCTTCCATGACCCGACTTCGGGCTGTGTGCGCGTGGACGGCGTTGACCTGCGGACGGTGACTCAGGGATCGTTGCGCAGGCAGATGGGCATGGTGTTGCAGGACCCATTTCTGTTCAATGGGTCGGTGAAGGAAAATATTCTGTTCGGCAGGCTGGATGCAAGCGATGCAGATGTGATCGCCGCGGCGCAGGCAGTGGGCGCGCATGACTTTATCATGAGCTTGAAGAATGGATATGACTCAGCTGTGGAGGAGGGCGGCGCGACATTGAGCGTGGGACAGCGCCAGTTGATCTCTTTTGCACGTGCGTTGCTTGCCGATCCGCGCATTTTGATCCTCGATGAAGCGACATCTTCGGTGGATACACAGACCGAGCAGATCATTCAAAAGGCGCTTGCGACTCTCTTGAAGGGACGCACATCGTTCGTGATCGCGCACCGCCTTTCGACCATCACAAATGCGGATAAGATCGTGGTCATTCACGACGGGAAGATCATCGAGCAGGGAACGCATACCGAGTTGCTGGCGAATCAGGGGATGTATTATGAATTGTATCGGACGGGATTTCAAGAGTAGTTGCAGTTTTCAATTTTGACTTTTTCTGAAAAATGGATAATGTCCAGATTGGATAGTATACTCAAAAATCATGGATGCCCGCTACAAGGAAGCCTCCATCAAGACGGCCGACAATCTCAAAACGATCGCACAGTCACAGCTTCTGCGCGATCTTTCGCGATTGTCACTGCCGGAGATCGAGGCTGTTGCGAATTTGGTCGCACAAGTCATTCCCGCTGGCAATGTACCCGGAGCCATCCTGAGCGGGCTGGCACGCCTGGCTGGCCATCGCCTCCCGCTCAAGACCGTCAGGCGCGATGTTGATTTGTTGTTTCAAGGTGTGGAGCAGGTTTTAGATAAAGCGGTATATGCGGCGTTCTTTGCCGGGCCCGCCGCCATCATCTGGGGCTACCAGAACCTGCTCAAATTGGCGGGAATAGATCCTTTAGACTCATTTCCCGAAGGCACCTGGCAGTTCTATGTGGATTATGCCTTGCGCGAGGATACCGGCCGACATGCGAACGAAACGCATGGCTTTGACACGGCTCTTACGCAGCATCACCTGCAATTGAGTGCTGTTGACCGGGCCACCGCGTGGGTCATGGCGGCGATTCACTGTCTGCATCAATTTGACGATTTGCTTGCCAACGAGTGGCGGGAACGTGTTTATACAGCCTTTTTACGTGAAGTGACGGCGGGTTTGCCTGAGGCTTCCCTGTATGCCGGGCTTTACCGGAATTGGGAGGCACAAAGACCTTATGTTCGAGGCCAGGATGCCGGTCACAATGAGACGTATCCAGCCTATCGAAGCGCGAGATTCGACAGGTTCCTTGGCGAAGTTTTGCGCGATTTGCCTGGCGATGTGCGGGGATTATGGGAAGCGAAAGTGCGTCTGGCAGAGACAGAGGAT
>DATIUT010000363.1:0-15173 GCA_035466615.1 Anaerolineales bacterium
CTTATCAATAACCATGCCTGATAATAGAACTTGAAGATGGTATTGATGCGGTATCCAAAGTTATCGCTCAAATAGAGGAAGTCAGGGCTGAGGATGAGAAGAGCGCCAAGCGCAATGAGCAATAATACAAAGACTACAGACGGCTGACGGCCAACAGCAGCAACCCACTCCAATTGGAGAGGGGATTCGACCTCCTGTCTGCGGTAAGCAAATAGAAATGACAATACTGGAATCAACAATGCCATCAACGTGAGCAGACTTCCAATATGGTTCAGCCTGAGAGTGAAACTATCTGCGATGAACGTGTTTGCATCACGTCCCTGTCCCTCCAAAATAGGAAGGACGACCTCGGGTTTCAATTTGTATCCAAGAAAGCCCATCACCATCATCACAGCAATCAGCACAATCACAAACCCCAATGTAATGACGATGCCTTTTCCCCAGGCCGCGGGCAGTTTTGTCCGCACGAGATGGATCAGGAACGCAAAGATCGGGATGAACAACGTTCCCCACATCACCCACAACTGCGCGCCGCGCGTGATATACATGAAGTTCGGGATGATGCCGCTTGCCTGTGAATCAAAGCTGATGAAAAACGGAAGATACATCACATACGCGGTAACAAGGACCGGAATGCCAAACAGCAGGATATCTTCGAGTCTTTCCCGGCCCCAGCCTGCTTCATGGACCCGGGCCAACACGTAGCTAAAAACGATCACCGCCGCGATGGGCAGGATATCCCATGTATTGAGGAATGCCATGCCGCCCAGCATGAATGCCGCGAGGAAGAATCCTGTTTTGCTGATGTGCAAACGACCAATATACAGATCGATCTGCCCGCGAAAGCCGCCGAGGAACAGGTTCAACGCAAAAGCGATCGCCAGCAAAAAGAACGGAATCGCCAAAACATGCGGGTGCAGGTCACCAAGTAAAAAGGAAAAGGCGGGAAATTCATCAATTGCTTCGAGTGGATTTCGAAGCAAGTCGTAATCCTGCACAACGCGCGAAGCACGCCACCACCACCAATAGCGGTCGGGAAGGAATTGTTCAGCAAACCATCTTCCCAATAGCGTGAATTTCAAATCCATCCAATAAGCGGTTTGGGATAACCAGTTGGCTGCCTGTGGTGGAGGCACTTCACTTATGGCTTTTTGATTCCACCAATAGCCGAGTCGTTCAAAGACCCTCCCCGCAAGCGGAGCTGGTTCCACGTTTATTTCCTTGATATCGAGCCACGTCCAGAAGTTCGAGCCATCCTTCCAGAAGAGTCCGCGTGCATGAAGGACTTCGAGGAAACCTTCAGCGTTGGAGATGAGGAGGAGGAAAAGAGGCGCGAGCAGGGAATTTACGATTGACGATTTACGACACCTGCACTTGCGCCAGGTGCAAGTGTTGACGATTTCCCGACTTTCGTCATTCGACTTTCGACCTGTTACCAACAGGTTATACAAAATCCCATACGCGCCGACCGCGGCCATGCCGAAGATCAATGCAAGCATGAGGTTGAACGCCATCGTCGCAGGGACGCCGGTGAACGTTGCAAGCATGGCAGTCATCACATAGCCGAAGTAGTAATATGAGATCGAATACCCCGAAAGCCACAAATCGCGCGGCGGGAAGGTCGGCGAATTCATGATGCCGTTGATGAACATCAATTCCATTGGTTTTTCGGTGCCAAGGATCTCGGGATTCGCAGAACGGAAGAATGCCATGAAGCCGAAGGCGACAATGAAGAGAATCTCAGTGGTGAGGATGAGCTTCCTGTTTTCCTGGAGCCATCCTGCCAATTGCGTACTGCTCGCTTCGTATTGCGTAAAGTACGCCCACGCGCTCAACCCGCCCAGGACGATCAATCCCAACAACAATCCGCCCAGGTCGTTCTGTGCAATGCCGAATGTGGCAAACATCCAGAAGACAAATCCCCAGAGCATCAAACCGAACGCGCGCGAAAGTGTATAGCCACGGTCTGCCAGCGCAGGAAAGAGGCGATACGCGAGCGGGAACATGACCCAGCCCAGAAGAGTAATGAGGATGTACCAGGAAATAAATGCCGTCATCGTTATAAAACCTTGACCATTCGATAATACCCGAGACTCTTGTTCTCATCCTGCACGGTTTCCACGACCTGATAGCCGATCCGTTCATATAAGCGACGGGCGCCTGTATTGTGACCGCCCACAATCAGGGAACATTTCATCAAATTGTTCTCACGGGCAAGTTCTTCTGCATAGGCAAGCATTTGCGAACCGAACGAACGTCTCTGCATGGACGGGAGGATTCCAAGATTGCCCAGAAAGAACTCATCGTCATAGGCTTCCCTTCCGCCCGGCAACCTGACTCCGCGATGGATAAATCCAATGGTTTTCGTAAAACCAAGGACAGCAACCAGATGCGGTATTATCTCAAGATTGAGCCGGTTTATCCTGTCACCGCGTGAGGCGATCAACAACCCGACCGGCCAATTTTCAAACTCAGCGATAAAAGCGTCACTATAACCGAACCTGCCCGCATCCCGGGCAAATAACTTCGCGATCACCGCCTGAATGACATCTGTAGTCAGTTGAAAAAGATAATCCGCGAGATGATCCATGGAAAGATGGATCATGGAAGCGGCAAAGGGCGCGTCGCCGGGCAGTGCCGCCCGAATCCTGAGAGTTGGATTCATACAGAGGGTAAAGCCCAGTCGCCGTTCGAGTCGCGGATGAAATCGAACACGTTCACAACTGCATCCAGGTTGATGGGACCGTAAATGTGCGGGAACTTGTCTCCTTCGGGGACGCCGGGGGGTGGAGTCCCACCGGAAGGGGACTCCCATTTCAAGGTCGAGGAAAGAAGCGTGGGTTCGATCATGAGCAGGACAAGTCCGCCTTGTCCCTTGTAGTATTTCTCAGCGACAGGCAATATCTGGGCGAGTGTCGAACAGTGGATGAAGCCCTCCAATCGCAGGCTATCGGAAAGATATTCACCTTTTGTTTGTGCGGCTTCCCAGTCCGCACGGGGTGTGATGTGGAAGATCATGGCAGCACCTCATAGATCACCGTATTTCCATCATGATACACTGCGCGCCAGTACAAACCTTCGAATTGCTCGAATTTGGCAATGCCTTCGGGCGTGTACGCGGCGCGTTCGAGTTGGCCGAGGATGATGTATCTCACATCATATATTTTAAGGAATTTTCGGACAGATTCAATATCCGTATTGTTATAGAACGCGCCCACTTCATCCACACGGCTCTGCACCTGGGTGGAGGTGAAGACGCGTTGCTGGCGCTGATGCCAGTTCCAGCCGACGACGCCGGGCAGGCCCGTGTAAATGGTAAAGCGCGTGCACCAGCGATATTCGGGACAATTCGCCTCTACAATGACCGGCGAACCCTGCACGTTATCCTGCATCCAGCGGATGGCGCGGTAATCCTCGCTCAGGTCGAGGCGTTGACCAAAATCGTCGTAATGGGCATAGTTCATGAAGGTCATCGCATCGAGTGTGCGCGGCGCTTCGACGATCCAGCGGTCGCGTATCTTGCCGGATGTGCCGGTCACAGTGAACAAGGCGGCGCCCGAGATCAACACGATCATGGTAATTTGCCAGAAGGCGCGCCAGCCCGGCAACCATTTGAAGAAGGCCGGCAGAGTCCATGCCAGGGCGGCGCCCGCGCTCGCGGCAAGCATCACCCAGGCTTGCAAATAAAACTTGAAGATGGTGTTCTGACGCCCGATGTCGCCGCGTACCACGACCACTTCCACGATGATCGTGATGAACATGGCCGTGCCGATCAGGAACAGGGCGAGGCGCTTCTCGTCGCTCAGGTGCGGGTTGAGCAACAGCGCTCCCGCCCATGCCGCGAGGGGAATGGCAATCCACCCGACGCCTGTTCCGTGGAATTGAAGCGCAAGGATTGCGATCACGAGCGCAACCAATGCGCCTTCGATCAACAATTGATACGGCTTGAGTTTCTTCAATGCAGATAACGGTGTGACCCTCATCCACTCGCGCGTTTCCCATGCCATCCATGATGTCACAATGAACAGGAGGACCATCCAATGCGTGAGATAGGAAGCAAGCGGTGTGAAAGGTCCCTTCCACAGATCAAGAGCGCTGTATGCCTGACTGTACCAGATGCGATATGGTTCGTACATAAAACGCGAGAGCAAATAAAACAATACCACTGCGCCAAGGGTCAACGTGATGCGTTTGAAGAGATTCTCCACATCCGCATATCTTAAAATGGAATATCCCAGCGTGATGATACAGATGAGCAGATAAGTGTACGAGTCGGACAGATTGGTGGGATACACCGCGCCGACGATCAGGCCGCCGATCACGATTCCCAACCCAGCCGAGGCCTGATTCTTCCACCTCGCGCGTGCCGCCAGCACGGACAGCGCCCAACTGATCGCCAGTAATGCCAGCGGCATGATGATCATATGCGCATGCAGGTCGCTGTAGAGGAATGTGAAGAGGGGGAATTCAGTGATCGAGTTGTCTCCGCCCGGAGGGACGACACGGCTTGGATTCCAGTACCAGTCACCAGGTCCGATGGGAAGCGGGATGCCTCTGAGGGTCATCGCAAATCCCTGCCATGCCCAGGTCAGGCGCTGGACGAGGGTCGCCTCCCAATTGAACGTCCCAGCCGCGCCGAGTTGCTGCATCTTTTGATAGAGAAGTTGGATCGTGCCGAGGTTGCCAAGCAGGATGGTGAGAAAGGAAGCGGAGAGGCCGGAAACAAAAGAGGAAGGATGAATTGTGAAGGATGAGGAATCTTTGGTGCTTGGTAATTGGTAAGTAGATAATAGATTCCAGCCAATCGAAAACGCGGAGATGCCGACTATGGCGAAAAGTGTTGGCAGAATAAAGTTATAGGCGATGGATGGTACGATACCGAGCAGTTTGACCGGCGTACCGACAATCACGAAACCATAATAATAATAGTTGATGTATCCGCCCGCGAACCACGGATCGTAGGGTGGGAAGGACGTGCTCTTGATGACCGCGTTGAAGTAGGAGAAGTCCATGGGGCGCTCGCCACCCTTGAAGGGATGCCACATATCGGGGTTGCCAAGGCGGATGAGCAGGTCAATGACGAAGAAGGCAAGGAAGAGCCCTTCGATCATCAGGAAGTATTTGCGTTTTGTCTTCCATTCCTCGATCAATTCATCACGCTGAAGGTGCCCGAGCACTGCGCCCAAAATAAAGATCGCCCCGAACACAACCGCAATGGTTGTGCGTGTGTACGGTATCCCAACCGAACCAGCCATCCACGAAAGATAAGCGAACAGGACCAATCCCAATGCGCGGCTGAGGGGATAGCCTTTATCGGCAAGCCCGGGCATGGCTAAACGGATCACCGGATAGACAGCCAGGCCAAGGATGAAGATAAAGATGTACCAGACGACCAAGCCAAGAACTGGGTACTTGTTTTGAATCCAATCGTAATCAAATAACTCAGACCATGTTCCGCCAGCGCGTTGTTTGGCAAGTGCATCTGCAGGCAGGAGCAGGCTGGAATAGTCACTGAATTGACGCGGCGTGAGACGGACAACTTTGGTCAGGTCTACCGTGTTGAGGATGGAACGCACCTGTTCGGTGTTGAAGTCGGCATTCTTTTTGAAGATCAAGACCTTTGGATGGTCATAGAAGGTGAATGCCTCCTCTGCGTACTGGTCATTGATCTCGAATGGTCCAAGTTTCGGGAAGGTTTCGAAGACCGCGACAAGTTCAAACCCGAGTCTGCCATCGTAATCTCCCGGTCTGGCTTCGTGGTAACAGGAGATGATATCCGCGCCGATGGGACATCCCATCAGTTCGCGGTAGTACATTGTGGTTAGTGGATAGCGTTCCGGCAGGCGCGTGATCTGTGTGTATTGATGGTTCGTGGGAATGAAGATGTAATCGGCCTGGTTGAGCGTAGTGACAAAACGTTCGAGTTTTTCAATATTATCGTCCCAATAGACTTGCAGGTTCAAGTCACCGCGATAGATGCCGCCGAACGCGTCGTAGCCGTCAATGCGGAAGGGAAGCGGGTAATCGTAATCCGTTTCGTTGGCGACCGATGCACCGTTGATGACCAACATGCCCTGATTCACTTCAAGGCGCAGGTAGTATTGCAGTCCCTTTGTGATGGAAACCGGTTTGTTGAATTTAAGTGTGACTTCGCTACCGCGCAGGTCATCCCCTGCAGGGAAATCCGCCGTCAGCGAGGCAATGGCAAGAGCCTGCTCGGGAGTTGGCATGGACACATCGGACAGGGTCAGACTGACGGTTGAAGGAGAAGCGAGCGTATTTGCCGCGTATCCCAACTTGACGGACTCGATCATTCCATCACTATTTGCCACAAAGGTCGTGTCATACGGGAATCCTGCTTCGACAAATCCATCCGTGGGAAATGGAAGAGGTTGGTTGTAGATGCCCTCCGCTGTTTGATATTGTACATTGATGGGGCCGGGCACGTTCTGGAAGATCCAGCGCGAGGCGGCCATGCGAGGTTCGTCACGCAGGTAAATGCTGTGGAAGGCGAACGCCCAGGCGGCGGTCAACGCAACAACCATTATTCCAATTACGCTTGCAAGAACCATTGGAACGTTCAAGCGTTTGAACGTTCCAACCTTCAAACCTGCCAACTCGAAAATGAGCCACGCCGCCATCATCGCCAGCAACGGATAGATGGGAAGTTGATATCGCATGGTGGGGTTGAATTGAAGCGACTGCCAGATGAAATAAGCCGCCGTCCAGCCCCAGAGCAGCGCATGGCGCCATTCGCCTTTGAGGATGCGCCAGCCCATGTAGATGAAACCGATCCATGCGAGGATGCCAAGCGGAAGACCGAGTCCCCAAACAGTCAGGTTTATGAACGAATATAAATGTGAACGCCGCGCCCACTGCAAATTCCACGGCATGTCTGCTTCGCCGGTGGCTTGTGTACGTTGCTCCTGGATGTTCGCAATCCATTGTTCGCTGGGAAGCAAGCCGTCGAAGGCATAAGGCTGGAATATGCGGAAGGAGATGAAGGAGGCGAGTCCACCGGCAATGAGGGAGAGGACGATCAATATCCAGTAATTGGAGACCATGGACGATGGATGGTGGATTTCTCCATCAGGAAGAGGGGACTCTTCTTCAGTCAATATAGTCAATATCTTACGATCCGAAATAAAGTATCGCAGTGCGAATGCACCCGGCAATAACACCGCCAATGGATAAATATTGACTTTTGAGGCCAAAGCCATGCCGAAGGCAAAGCCAAATCCGATGCTAAGCAGGAAAAGAGGATGGGAGATTAACGATTTACGATCTTGGATTGACGATTGACAATTGACAATTTCGACTGCAAAGTAGATTGCAAGGAACGCGAACGTGTTGACGAACAGGTCGGTCGTAAAGAAATGCGCCTGCTGGATCTGCATCACGGTCAGGGCGGAGAAGAGCGAAGTAAGAAGCCCAATCCTGCGTCCGTACATGCGTGAGACAAGAAGATAGAGGAAGAATATCGTAAACAGGTCAGCCAGTCCTGAGAACTGACGTCCCAGCATTTTTACATCAAGTTGGCCTGTCGCTTCTACCGCGATACGGACCATCGTCATCGGCAGGTTGCCGTAGACGAAGAAGGCATATCCGCGGTTGTATGGATTGAGAGGCGATGTCTTGCTGTCGAAATATTCGCCAATGCTCAGCCAGCGTTTTTGTCCTTCGGGGCAGCCATCGATTTGGATGGTTTCATCCATACAAGTCTGTGCCCGCAGGCTTCCAAGCACACCTGAAAGAAAATTTTCATCAGGGTGCTGGTGTTGTCCCTCACCCCAATTCAAACCCGTCAAACGCAAATAGCCTGCCAGCACAAAGACCAGCAGGAAGAGAATATCGTACATCCAGGAGTGTTTTTCGCGATTCATAAAACTTTCCGTCATTGCGGGTGGATTATTTCGTCGTGGCACAAAGTGCCACTCCTCGTAATGACACAGCGACTAAGGCGCCAAATACACCCAAAAATCATGGCCTGGCACATCCGAGTCGAATAGACGTTGTTGGCCGTTCGGATACAGCGATCTCAAGACGTTCAACGTCTCCGCGTCGTTCCCGCTCGGGTCTTCCAAATTTGCCTTCACTAAAAACAACTTCGGTCCTGTCAATTCTAACGTAGTCGGAAGGTTATCCCGCCACATCGCCATGTCACGATTCGGGATGCCCGCCCACACCGCAGGCAGGCGCGTGTCCACCCAATGCGGATACGGAACGATCCATACTGTGTCGGTCCTGCCGTAATCCCGCTCGAACTGCTTGATCACACCACCCATATCGGACGAGTTCCACGCCCCCTGCTTGAACGAATTTGCATATTGATCGAAGACCAGGTCATAATTTTGGGATGATGAGATGAATAACAGGAGTCCCGCCACGCCCCACATCAGGATGTTTCGCATCCCCCTCCGCCCAAAACTGGTGAGGAAACCATCGAGCGCCATCGCCCCGATGATGAAGGCGGGGATGTACGCGCCTCCCGCGCGATTGAGTGCCGGGTTCTCACCCGGGAACGCCAGCGAAAGCGTGGACGGCAACTGCAACAACGGGATGGAGGCAAGCAGGAACAGGTCAAGCCAGTGGCGGTTACGGGCGTAACGAATGAGCACCAGGACGATGCCAAGCGCGAACAAGGCGGCCGAGACCACGTCCAATGCGGGGCGATGAGGGATGGAATGCACCCAGATCTCACCGTCATCGAAATTGAACATCGTGAGCGCCTTCCAGACATTCGAAAAGAATATCTCGTAGGCTGGCCCCGGCAGCGCCTGTTCCGTTCCGCTCAAACGCGAGAAGGCGCGGAAACCAAACTCCGCGGGATGATCGATCCAGTAACGCAACAATGGCAGGAACACGAACAGGGATGTGAGTCCGAGCATCGCCAGCCAGACAGGGATGTCCTTGCGGGCGCCTTTGGATTGCGCATGAAGCCAATACAGCAGGAACGCCGCAATGACAATGAAAGGCACGATCCGCATGGGACTGTACCCGTGCAAGCCAAGCCCCAGAAAGAGGCCTGAGAGGAGGAAATCGTTCCGGTTCCGCGTCCGCAGGCCTCGGATCAGGAAAAAGAGCGTGGGCGCGACGAAGAGAGGGTAAAGTGGAAAACGCAGTCCCACGCGGCTGATGACGTTGGGCCAGTAGCCAATCCCTGTCAAAAGAAAGGCTAGGAGCCCGACGCGTTTCCCTCCAATCTCCCTGCCAAGCAGATAAATGAAGGGAAGAGTCAAAAAACCGAGAATGGCTGTGCCGAGTTTGAGGCTGAGATACGAAAGTCCCGTGCCGAAGACCCTGGCAATGAGGAAGGTCCAATACATTTGGAAAGCCTCGCGGCCTGTGTTACGAATAAAGAAAATATGCGTTTGCCCCTGTGACACATCGTACACATCGAGGATCTTTTCGGCATGATCGCTGAACGGTTCCGGCGGGACGGTTGCGGTCTGATAAAAGCGAAAGAAAAAAACAAGTGCAGTCGCTGCGATGAGCAGGAGAGTCCAGCCGTCGAATCGAGTGGCAAAGCTCCCGAACAATGTAAATTGCCCCTTCTGTCCATTCCAAAACGCTCCTACAAAGAACAAGAGCGCAACCAACCATACAAGGGTGTTAATAAGAGTAAATAGATTATCCCCAAAAAGCCAAAGTGCAACAAACGCAAGGACAACGCTAATCAATAGCATGATCAAGCGGATCAACAATTCAAGATCACTGCCAAAGACCATGGAGTTGTCTTCTCCGGAGGTTGGCTTGTATGGTTCAAGTGCCCACTCGCCGCGATGGATCGCCCATCCCAGCAGGGCAAACGCCGCGATGTAGAACGCATATTCAAGCGGCGAGGTGGTGGGAGGCGGCTCGAAAGTGTTCTGTCCGATCAGGGCGAAGAGGAGCGCGAACAGGGAACGCCAGGGAAAGGGGGGTTGAAGGTTGGAGGGTTCGAAGGTTTCAGGTTGATCATCAACGGTTAATTGCTGACCGCTGACAACTAACGGCTGTTCTTCCAGTTGAATCCGTTCGCCGCCGAATCGAAATAATGACTTAACGTAATCGAGAACACTGGGTTCATTCTGTGGTCCTGGTTGCTGTAACTCGTCGCTCATTTTCCTCTCAACTGGTTACTGAATTACTGTCTTTGAGCTATAACTATGATGCTTTCCCCCCAACGCACGGGAAGAAAGACCAAGCCTGTGATGGCTTGAAATCCACCCAGCGAGCCAAAGAACAATTTCTGTATCCGGCTCGGCACAAAGCGGATATACGGTACATCCCAAAAGCCATCTGAAAAGGTTCGTTGAATTGTAAAGCCTGCGCCTTCGATATGGGAAATCCATTCAGAGGGATGTTTCAGGGAAATGTGAGTCGGGTCCTGGTAGCCGATCCATTTGTCGCCTTTCCATGGCTTGAGCAGGGAATCGAGGTTGGGCGTGGCAAGGATGAGCGTGCCGCCCTTTTCGGTCACGCGCGCGATCTCCTGGATCGCCTTTTGCGGATCGGGCAAATGCTCAACAATGTGTTTAATGATAACTACGTTAAATGAGTCATTCCTAAATGGAAGTTCCTGCGCACTTGCGGTTTGCAAGTGGGATTTGTTCACAGCCTCCTTGGATTGCTTCACCGCCCATTGATTGATATCGCAACCGTACGTCTCAAACGTGTCTTCGAGTTGTCCCGTCAAATGCCCCATGCCTGAGCCAACTTCCAGAAAGCGTGCACCGCGTTTGCCGTATCGGCGCGCCAACGTGGCGTAGAATCGATTCGACCACCAGTACATGCTGTACTTGGCAAAGGTGATGTTTGCGTACGTGTGGGATGAAAAATATTTTTCGTCGAAGGACATGGTTGGCAATGGACCGTGGACGATGGACAATGATTTACGACTTATGGTCTCTTTCGTGCGACATAAAAAGTAAACGTTCCGTTCTCTATCGGCTCTATTGATGTGTAGCGCTCCACATACTTTCTTGTGAAAAATAAATTCCATCTCGTCCGCAAAAGAATCCATTTACCCGTCAGGACGCGCGCGAACACCGATGGAACGCCAAAATAATGTCCCCATTCTAACACGCGCATCGAAGCGGGTGAAAAATAGTGCCACCAGCGCACCAGTTCAAAACCCGCGCGTTCCAGGCGTTCCTTCCACACATCTGGTTCGTCCGCATGCTGTACCCGCGAAATCTTTCTAAACCATTCCGTGTATCCTTTGCCCAACAGGCGCGAGATCGAAAGTTCGCTCAGATATCGCGTGTTCGGCACGCAGAAATAGAACGGCGCGCCCTTCTTCAATACGCGCGCAGTTTCCTTCAAGACATCGTCAATGTGCGGGATATGTTCCAGCACCGAGTTGCTGAATCCGCTGGCGAAATACGAATCAGGAAACGGGACGCGTGAACCGTCGGCTTCGACCAAGGATTCATACGCGCCGAACTTTTTCGCCTCGTGGATCGGTCCATGCCAGGGGTCGAGACCCACGTCAATTTTCCTGTCGAAGGTCAACGACGCGAAATGACCGTCGCCGCACCCCACATCATAAACAGGCGCAGGCAAAGGCAAATCCTGATAATATGAACTCTCCACCGCGCGCAAAAAGGCGCGGAAATAAGGCAGGTCACGCAGTTGTAAAAATAAAAAGTCTTTTTTCAATTCCTGGTCTCTGCAGTGGGTTTGACGATCCAGTATGCCAGCGCCCCCAAAAGCGGAACGGCGCAAATGATGAGCACCCACACAGCCAGCGTCGTACCGCTCATTTTTTTCTTCGCCAGATCAACCAATGCAATGATCGGTAATCCGATGAACAAAACAAGAGGTATTAACTGGATCAGAAGAAGCGTGCCATTGATGCCAATTGCGTCCATTTTCATCTTCCTTTTTTCATCAAACGATCGAACAATTTTTCATATTCCATTGCGATTGAATCAGGATCGTAGGATTTCCTGATCGACTCGATGTCGCCCTGGAATTTTTTCGGGTCACCCAGGACCTCGAGAATGGATTCTGCCAGGCTGGCTGAATCCGCGATTTTGGCGACGCGTCCCATTCCATGCATGGTGACAGGCTGTCGCACCCCCGGCAGCGCGGACGCGACACACGGCACGCCATTCATCATCGCTTCGATCTGCACGAGACCAAATGCCTCGGTGGAGTTAAGCGATGGCACGGTCAACACATCGAGATTGGGATACAACGCCGAGAGTTGGACAGGATCAAGATTGCCGAGAAATGTCCAATGACCCGAATTTTCGTATTCACGAATCTTCGGGCTCAGGCGGTCAAAGTATGCCTGTTCGCCCATCACGTTCTGGTGTTGACCGGCGTACAAGACCTGCGCCTTTGGATATTTTTTCAGGATCGTCGGCAGGGCATCCAGCAAAATTTCCACACCTTTTTCAGAAGCAAAGCGAGTGACCATGCCAATGACGGGGCGTCGCTCCTTGACATGATGTTCCTTGACGAACGCCTCGACCGCGCCGGGGAGTGGATCCGGCAGTTCGACGGGAGGCAGGATCGGGGTCAGTTTTGAGGCGTAGCGCGAGAGGTAGGGAGAGTGGTCGGCGTAATCCTGTGTGTAGGTCACGATGTGATTCGATAAAATCCCCGCCATGTTGTTTTGAAAGTCAACGACAGTGTTGACAAATCGGTTGAAGAGACCGGGCGGCAGGAAGAGGTCACAGTGATAGGTCAGCACGGCAGGTTTGCCGAAGAGACGTCCGCGCAGGGCGACGCCGGGCGCATCAAATTGGGGCAAATGCAACTGGACGACATCGTGTTGCGCGACAAGTTTGGTTGCGACAAGACCGAACGTGGGTGCAATCACGCCCTTGCTGATGCGCGCCGCCACCGGCACACGGATGACCTTGACCCCGTTCATCGTCTCTTCGCGTGGAAGCGATGGGTCGTACTGTGTGGTCATCACGGTGACCTGGTGTCCGCGTTTGGCAAAGGCGCGCGCCAGGCGCTCGGCATAAATGGTGAGTCCCGACGTATGCGGGCGGTAATAGGTGAGTACGGTTAGTATTTTCATAAGGCGCAAGGATTATACCCTCATGGGCACCCTGTTACGCAGAGGATTACTTGATAGAATTGGCGAGCATACAACACAAAGCATCCGTCATTGCGAGCGAGCGATAGGAGCGAAGCAATCTCCGACTCTGTTGGAGATTGCTTCGTCGGGCAAAGCCCTCCTCGCAATGATAGGATATCCACCGAGGTCATCAATGCAAAACAAATTCTTCAACTGGATCATCCTCACTTTAAAAGAGTCCGCATGGGCGCCGTTGAGCGTGTTCGGGTTTTATTTGTTCGGGCTGGCGATCCACCTGTATGACTTATTTCCCTCACTGGATGTTCCCACACACTTAATGGGCGGTATGACAATCACGTATTTTTATCGTTCACTGATTCGCAATTCACAGCTGATCGTTGGAGATATCCCGCTCCCAATTCAAATCATCTTCGCTTTCACCTGCACAGGGACCACGACAGTCTTTTGGGAATTCTACGAGAACATCATGGACCGTTTCTTCGGCTTTCACATGGTGCGCGGGCTGGAAGATACGCTCGTGGATTTGATCTTGGGGCTATCGGGCGCGCTGGTGTTGAGTTTGGCATATAAGAAGAGATAAAGATATTGACTTTCCCGAAAGGAAACGTGGTTGCATTGTGCAACCAAATGTGCTACAATCTTCCCTGAAAAGGAAAGCACCCATGAATACTCTACATGTTCGCAGTGTCCCTGATAATTTATACAAGCGCATCCGTAATCTGGCAAACGTCAAAAATCGTTCTCTGAGTGCGCAGGTAATTACCCTGCTAACCCAGGCAGTGGAAACAGAAGAACGCCGTGTGGAACAAGCCAAGGTATTGAATTCCATCCAGCGCAGGCGTTTCAAAGCGCCTAAAAACGCGCCTGCATCCTTGGAACTTCTGCGCGAGGATCGCGGACGATGACCGAAGTCATCTTGCGATGCGTGCTGGATGCCAGTGTGGGAATCAAATTATTTGTCGAAGAGGAGTTCTCAGACAAAGTCCAGCGAATGTTTGCCAGACTCGCCGAAGACCCGCAGACTGAAATCCACGTTCCCGACCTGTTCTACATCGAATGTGCGAACATCCTGTTGAAGTACACCCGCCGCTTCGACCGTCCGGTGGAGGATTCACTGGCAGACATCAGGGATTTGAACAGCCTAGATTTGAAAGTCACATCGACAAGCGAATTGATTGAAGACGCCCTTCGACTGGCAAAAAGGAAGAATCTGACCGCTTACGATGCCTGTTATGCCGTACTCGCGCAGAAATTGGAATTGCCTCTTATCACCGCTGACGCACCGATGGCAAGCGCCATTGACTGGGCGATCTGGATCGGGGATTTTGATATCTAACCTGCAGTCTAACGGGGTGAAGAGAATGTCCGGTAAAGAGCAGACTTCCGAGTTCTTGAAGAACTCGGAAGTCTTTATTTCATGGTGCGCGGGCTGGAAGATACGCTCGTGGATTTGATCTTGGGTTTGTCAGGCGCGCTGGTGTTGTCGGTGGTGTATAGAAAGAAATAACGGTTTTCGTTACCTGAGTTACGTTGGGTGTCTTAAACTGGAGTTAGCCATTTGAACAGAAAACATATTCTCCGTTATTCCATTTTGCTACAATAAAACCACCATGAGCAATTTTAACAACATCTTTACCATTCCATATTGAAAGTGTCCAATTGGGACGCTCTGGAACACAAAAAGCTAATAACCCATTCCGACTCCATGCTGGTACATACTGACCTTTAGTTTCCAATACAGTCTGATTGAGATTATCCCGGATGTATAAGTTTTGGCTACTTGAAAAGAAGGTTACAAATGACCAAAAACCATCATTTCTCCAAGTTTGTCCGCCATTATGAAAAGAAGGATTTTGGCTAATATTTTTCGCAGATTGACCATCCCATTCATAAACCTGAACATGTACATCTGATTCGTTACCTGCGACAAAAGCGACTGTATTGTTACTAGTCCAAGTTGGACTTGAATAATATTGCGTCAAATCAGGTGCGATATTTGTAAATGATTTTATGTCTGGTTGACCGTTATTTCTTGAAATACCATCCCAAACAAAAATGTCATATTCTCCATTTCGATTTGAGAGGAACGCTAATTGACCGTCTTCACTCCATGCAGGAGAACGATCTTCAC
>DATIUT010000364.1:0-3716 GCA_035466615.1 Anaerolineales bacterium
GCCAGCGGAATGACATTATTCCTTGATTTCCGTCCATTGTACGGGATGACTCTGCTTATGTGCTTCCCATTCATCGGCAAGGATGCCATACATCAAAGTATCCCACCATCTGCCTTTATAAAATTCCTTCTCGCGTAAACGACCTTCGAGTCGCATTCCCAATTTCTCCAACACATGCGCCGAACCGATAGGACACCTAAACTCCACTTTAGACTGTTGCCAAAAGGCACACAAAGTGCTAGAATCGTCACATGAAATACTTCGCGTGGAACGAAGAGAAAAACGAGCTTTTGAAAGAGGAAAGACAGATTTCATTCGAGGATGTTGTCTTTTATATTGATCAGGGCTTCCTGCTCGATGTGCTGGAGCATCCCAACCAGGAAAAGTATAAAGGACAAAAAATATTTGTTGTGCAGATGGATGATTATGCATACCTTGTACCTTTCCTTGAAGATGACCATGAAATCTTTTTGAAAACCATCATTCCGAGCCGCAAAGCCACGAAGAAGTATCTGAAAGGAAGTGAAGAATGAATGATCTAAAACTCCAACAAGATGAACTCGAACTTCTCGCTTCATACGAAGCCGAGGAATGGAAGTCCGCAAAAAAACTCAGCGAGCAGAAGGAGCATTATCGCGCCTACGCCCGCGCCACCCTCCGCAAGGATAAGCGTGTCAATATCCGTATCTCAGAGAAAGACCTCCTTGCCTTGCAAAAACGCGCTGTGCGTCAAGGCATTCCGTATCAAACCTTAATCTCAAGTGTTTTGCACAAATACATCAGCGGCTCTTTGACCGAAAAATAAGAACGCATTGAACACGCCATTACTACTTGCCCGCTCTTGCCTTCGTGATAAGGGCGGGCAACTTTTTAACCTGTCAACTTTCCAATCCGCGAACATTCCTTCCATACCCCTGCTCAACCAAAACCTTCCCATCCTCAAAAGCGACTTGTCCACGCAGGACAACCTTTCTCACTTTGCCTTTGACCTTCCACCCCTCGAACGGAGTCCAGCCACAGCGGGTGAATTGATTCTCCGCTTTGATCTCGTATTCAGCATTCTCATCCACTTCGACCCATGTTTCGGGTTGTTCGGGGAGATTGAAGATTTTTCTTGGGTTGATAACACTTTTCTGAATCAAATCGTCTAAGGTTAAACGTCCAAGGTCAACAGCAGTTATGAGAAGTGGCAAGAGAGTTTCGAGTCCTGGGAATCCAGGAGGAGGATTGTCGGAGTCCTTTTCTTCGACGGTATGCGGGGCATGGTCTGTGGCAAAGCAGTCGATGACGTCCATGTTTTCCCAGAGGGCTTCCACATCTTGTTGGGTGACGAGGCGGGGGCGGACTTCAGATCGCCCCCCTCCCCGCCCTCCCCCAAATCCAATGGATTTTTGAGAGGGTAAGGGTGGGGGTTGAGTCAAAAATAAATGATGCGGGCAGACTTCACATGTCACTTTGATGCCCCGTTCTTTGGCAGCTTTGATGAGGAGGATTTCTTCTTTGAGTGAGATGTGTGCGATGTGAACGGAACGGTCGTAGATCGCGGCGAATAATATCCCTGCCGCCATGGTTCTTGATTCGGAGTGTAGAACGATCGGTGAAGACTTCGGAAAGTTGATGAAGTGCGGCGTCCACAAGGTCATGTCATCGAGGCGGAGTTCGCCGAAGGTGGAGTCGAGGTACATTTTCAAGCCAGCCGCTTTATCTGCAAGCGCGGGAAGAATGTTTGCATTGTCTGGTCCCGCACCGAGGAATTGTCCATAGTCGCAGCGTGCTTTACCTTTGGCGGCGTCAAGCACCAGGTTGAGAGTCGATTCATCAAAGATGGGCGGCTTTGTATTGGGCATTGCAAGGATGGTCGTCACACCACCAGCGAGGGCGGCTTGCGTGGCAGTGTTCCAATCTTCCTTGTGGGTTTGTCCAGGTTCACGCACGTGGACGTGAGGGTCAATTAGGCCGGGGAGTTTGATCATGTTTTAGTTTCAAGTACCAGTGTCGGGCAGGAAACGGTCGATTTAATGGCATCAGGTTTCGGGCTTTTGCTGAGCCGAGTCGAAGAAGCGGGCGTAAAAACAGGCACACAAGTAGACGTAAGTCCGCTTGTGTGCCTATCTATCTCGATGCGCGCCTATTCGCTCTTTCCGATTTGCAGGATGAGATTGAGCACAATGCCGACTACCGCGCCTGTCGCAATTGCGGGCCAGCCGTTGGGGAAGATGCCCGTCAGCGCAGGGATGGGCAGGAAGGAGTTGTAGCCAATGTGCCCGCCGATACCGATGACGAGAATGACTGCACCGACCGCGAGATTGCGCGGGTTGAACATATCCACTTTTTCGGAGATAAGCAGTGCGATGCCTTGCATGCCGATCACGCCGAAGAGATAGATGGCCAGCCCACCGCTGACCGCGGTGGGAATGGACTGGACGATGCCCGCGAGCGTCCCGCTGAACGACATGAGCACGGCGATGATGCCTGCCGCGACGAGCGTAACACCTGAGTAGTTGCGGGTGATGACCATGAGCGAATTGTTCTCGCCGTAGTTGGTGCCAGCCGCGCCGCCGAGCAGACCGTTGATCGCGTCACCGACACCGTCGAGGATTAGGTTGAAGCCGATGTTCTCGCTGAGGTTGTAGTGTTCACGTCCCATTTCATCAGCAAGGTGATCCACATACAGACTGATCTGATATAGATGTGCCGTTGATTCAGGGATGGTTGCAATCGCCATGATCGCGATGCTGATGATGGCTGTCGCACTCAAGTCGGATGTGAAGTTGGGGAGGGTGATATGCGGCGCAGTGATGACCTTCGCAGATGTGACGACAGAGAAATCCACCATACCGAGCGCGGCGGCAATCATATAACCGACAATCGCTCCGAGCAGGATCGGTAACATACCAATGAAACCCTTGCCCTGCAAATAGACAGAAAAGATGATGGTGGCAAACAATGTCACAAATGCAACCGACCACCACTTGACATCGCCAGTGGATATTCCACAACAAACGCCGCTGGACATATCGAGCGCGGCTTTGCCGAGCGCAAAACCGATGACCGCCGCGACCGAACCCGTCACAATCGGAGGCAGGACGCGGTCAATGGCCTTCTTTCCACCTGCAAAGCGGATAAGAAGACCGATCAGGATGTTGATCAAGCCTGTCACCACGATACCCGCCTGTGCCACGCCGATGAGTTCATCTGTGACGGGTTGACCGAACGAGGCATTGGTCACGGCGAGGATGGCGGCGATGTAAGAGAACGATGAACCATAATACAACGGGATGAACTTTCCGATCCCATAACGCGAACCAAGCAGGGCAACGATGGTCGCAATCCCCGATGCCAGCAACACGGTGCTGACGTGGAAGCCGACCAACAGCGCGACGAGCACTGTTGCAGGGAACATTGTCAGCGCGTGCTGGAAACCGAGCAAAATGATCTGCCCGATGGGCGGCACGTCGTTGGGCAGGTAGCCCATGACTTTCTTTGTTGTTGTGGACATAAGTTTTCTCCTCTTTGGGTTGGTTTCACCCTCTCTCCTAAAAAGAGAGGGGTGAGATAAAAAAAGAGAGCCGCTAAAAGCGACTCTCTAATTTCCGAAAGTAGAAACAATCATCCCGAAGAAGTGGCGGTGGAACAATCGTTTGCGGCGGATATATAAGTACATTGGGCGGAATTTTACGCCGATTCAAATATGTGTCAAGGGGTCGGGGAAAATT
>DATIUT010000365.1:0-3137 GCA_035466615.1 Anaerolineales bacterium
GTGCCCTTCACGGTGAGCATGCCCGCCCGGGCGTAGTTGCCCGAAAGCCCGCCCAGGAAGCAGAGATAGCGGCAGAAGGTGCGGCGCTCCCAAAAGGCCCCGGAGACGATCACGCCCGTGGTGAGCATGAGCATCAGCAGCCCCGAGCCCACGGGGTTTTCCACCACGCCCCAGACGTGATCGCTCCAGGTGATGAAGATGAAGAGCGCGTCGATGATCCAGATGCCGTATTTTTTCAGGAACTTCGGCACGGGGCGGTTATTGCCGACGAATTTTTGGACCAGATCGTTTATCTTTGCGAACGGGCAGATCGCACACCAGAAACGACCCAGGAAGAGAAAGATGATCGGGATGACGGGCCACCACAGCACCCAGGTTAGTGCAGTGCCGAAGTTGTCATGTGCCGATTCCGGTCCCAGGATCAACTGGAACATGATGAGCATGAAGATCAACAATGTTGGCCATTGGATGATTCCAGGAAACCAGCGGCTGCGCAGGAAACGGTCAATCCATTTGTTGTTGAGCAGGTTGCCGCCATTCAACATGGATGGGGTTTGGTTGGGAAGAGAAGTCGTCATGGAATAATCCTCTTAAGCCTTTGGAGAAATGGATTTTCGTTTTGTGATGGCGGCTACGGTGATCACCGTTGCATTGATGCCGAAAAAACCAGCCAGAATTCCATAATTGGAAATGGTGCGGGGAACTTCAATGGGTATTTCAACCTCGGTCATCTGGTCATCCACGGTAAAGTGGATATTGAAGATCCAGTCACCGGAAGCATCAAGGTGAATCTCTCCTGAATATTCACCGGCTTCATGTCCACCCGCGAGGGTCATCACTACAGGTTCTTCTGCATGAGTAACATCTTCCATTTCTTGATGAGAATCTGTCTCGGTCTCATCGGGCATATCCATTCCTGACATGCCATGCGCATCTTCCGCGGCTGGGGTTTCTGTAGCCATCTCCATGCCATGCATTTCATCGATGGATTCTTCTTCGTGGTCCGACATCTCTTCATTCGGCATGGCGATTACTTCCACGATGGCATTTGAGACCGGCATGCCCATCGAATCGGCGATCAACACGTGAAATTCATTCACACCTGGTTTGACAGGCTCGGAAAATACGAGCGTAATGTGATATCCGTTTGCGGTCGCTTCATATCCACCATTCCCACCATCAGCAAGAGCGGTTCCCGGAAAGACCATCAAAAGCATTGCAATGATGACCATTCGGGCGGTGATTCTTGATATTTTTTTAGTCATGAAAAACCCATCTCCTTATTCTGCAATGTTGACCCATCTTATAAGAATTATTCCATCCGAAATAGCGCGATATGGCGCAATCCTGCATAGGCAGAATGACTTGTGTCAAACATCATGGCAAATATGTGACAGATCATTCAGATCAGATCTCTGTTCAATTCCATCCCACAAAAACAATCATCCCCTGAATTATCAGGGGATGATTGTTCAAATGAATGTATATTGATTACTTGCGTTGGAATAACAAGCCGGGTTGCCAGGGGGTACCCACCTGCACCAGCAGCCAGCGGTCCAGACCAAGCCAACCGGAAGTTTTCCAGGCAAGGACGAGCAGGATCGAGAGGATCAGGAAGACAGGATTGACAGAGGCAGAACCCGCCATCATGAAGTTCCAGTTCATGAAACCAGCAATGAAGGCGGAGAACCAGACGAAGATGCCCAGGATCAACGCCGCGCCCACCAGCAATTCGCCCACCACCACGAGTTTGGCGAACCAGACGTAATTGCCGCTGTCCAGCATAAACTGAATGAAATTTCGATACCAGTCAAAGGCGATCAGTGGACGGGCGGGCGCATCGGGAATGACGACGGCGCGCTCCCAGAAACCTTTCAGCGCTTGGCCACCCTGCATCCAGGCAGGATTGGTAATCTTGCCCCAGCCTGATTCGATCCACTGGTATCCCAGATACAGGCGAATTGCGAACCAGAGCCAGGCAAAAGCCTTGCCTTCGAACAGGGTCTTCGTAAATGGAACATCAGTGAGTTGATATTCCCTGGATATGGTTTGAGTAGTCATTTTTACTCCTTGAGGATGAATTTTGTCTTGCTTTGAACTCATCTTACAACTCACATGAATTAATCGACAGCGCATTTCAACTTGTTTCGAAATACGCTGTTTTGCTTATGATATTTATCAGGAACAATTGCCTGATTGTCATATCCATGTTACTCAAGTGGATGTTCGACTTCACCAGCCATGAATGGATCAGGATTCAAAAGAAATACATCCAGACATGCCTGCGTGCAGAAATAAACTCTTTCGCCGCGATATTCCGCGCTAGGGAATTTAGCCGGATCCTTGATTTTTCCCCCACAGGCAGTTTTATACTCTGGCTGTGGAGGAGGTGTAAGCGTTTCGTTTTGATCCAGCGTCATTGTTTTCCTTTTCCGTGATGTTGATTTTCATTCCTGAGCCAGAAGAGAGTCACGGCGGTGGCGGCGCCAATCATGCCAGCAAGAACCACCAGGCTGGATGCCGAGCCGAATAACATCTTCCAAAATACAGCGAACAAGATCACGCCGATGACAAACGTTGCCACGTAGGAAAGGTTTGGCATGTGGATTTTTGCGTGTTTCATATTTTGAATCTTCCTTTCGTCATTATTCCACAATCAACTTGCCACGCAACATTCCCATCTGGCACTGGAAACCATATTCGCCTTCTTTGGCAGGGGTGAATTCCAATGTCACCTGCTCACCCTCTGGTAACAATGCGTTTTGATTGAAATCGGGGAACAACACCTTTTCGGAACACGCGGAACTCTCCTGGCGCGTGAACGTCAATCGCACGGGGCGTCCTTTCTGCACCACGATCACATCAGGCGTGTATCCGCCTTTTACAGTGATCGCCACCTCCTGCGCGCCAGAAGCGGACACCGCCGCGCGGGTTTGAGCCTTGGGTGCGAACCAGAAATACCAGGCGATCAATATAGTAAGTACGATCCCGGAAAGGATTACAAAGATTTGTAAATTGGACATGTTAATCTCCTTTGACGGCCCGCCACAAGGATAGCGGGCCGAATAGGGTGACGAAATTCTGCCCTTCACTCACGGACCCGAAACCTGCCTCCACCATGAAACGCGGGATCATCC
>DATIUT010000366.1:0-18635 GCA_035466615.1 Anaerolineales bacterium
GGATTCAAGGGATTTTGAGGGGTGGTTGGTGAATGTGACAAAGTAGAAATTTTGGTGGTTTCGATACGGGCTTGGTTTGATACGCTCACTACTCAACCAACAGCCCTACTTAACCCTATAACAAAAGGTAAGGTGAACATGAAAACTCAGGCACAAATTGTCGTCATTGGCGGTGGGATTTATGGCGCGCAGGTTGCATATCATCTTGCGAAATATGGTCGAAAGGATGTGGTGATCGTTGAGAAGGGCGAAATTGCCAGCGGCGAGTCATCGCACGCGGCAGGGTTGGTCACACAGTTCGCCACATCGCAGGCGATGCTCAAATTCCGCATGTACAGCGTGGAGTTATACAGCGAATTGGGATTGTTCGATCATGTGGGGAGTTTGAGGGTTGCTTCGAGCAGGGAACAGTTGAAAGAACTGGAAAGAAGCGTGAGTCGCGCGAAAGCGTTGGGACTGGAGTGCGAAGTTATTTCGCCGGAGGAAGCCTTGAATGTCATGCCGCAGATCTCCAAAGAGAATCTATATGGCGGCATTTATCTCCCGCGTGACGGGCAACTCGACCCTTACATCACAACGACTTCGATGGTGAAGTTCGCCAGGGAACTGGGCGTGGATGTCTACACCCATACGCGGGTGACGGGGATCAGGGTCTCAGCGAAGGGGGAGGTTCAGGCAGTCGTAACAGATAAGGGTGAGATCCGGTGCGAGATCGTCATTAACGCGGCAGGCATGTGGGCGCCGAGGGTCGCGGCGATGGTGGGATTGCAGGTCCCGACGACTCCGGTCGACCATCAACATATCGCGTTGCGTGCGGTACCCGGTCATGAATTTGATTCGCGGACGCCCTGTTTGCGCGATCCCGATAATTTGGTCTATATGCGTCAGGAGCAGGGCGGATTGGTCATCGGCGGTTATGAACCCAATCCCAGCGCGCGTTGGATCGATGGCGCGCCGTGGGAACATGGAAGTAAAAGTTTCCCTGGCGACTTTGATCAGTTTGAGATGTTGCTTGAAGGCGCGATCAGGCGTCTGCCGTTTCTGGATCAGGCAGGGATCATCACATTGGTGCGCCACCCCGGCGCGTACACCCCCGATTGCCAGCCCCTGCTTGGACCAATGGCAGGCGTGCGCGGCCTCTGGATGCTGGCGGGCATGTCTTTGAACGGATACGGCGGCGCAGGCGGCATGGGCAAATTGATGGCGGAGTGGATCATCGAGGGCGAAGCGCCGATGGATATATACGGTTATCGCGCCGCGCGTTTCGGAAATTATTATGCCGACCCGATCTATGCCGCTGAATGCACGCGCGAGAGCGTGAAGTATTACTATCGATTGCGCTTCCCGCATGACGAGAAGGAATGGGCACGGCCTCATCGCGTCAGTCCCGTTCATTATCGGTTGCTGGAAAAAGGCGCGGTCTTCGGTGAGAAGTTTGGCTGGGAACGCGTGAATTATTTCCAGCCGGGCAAAGAGTCGCGACGGATGGGAGAAGATCAACGTCAGTGGGGCTGGAGCAAACCGCCGTTCTTTGAGCGTTTGCGGGAGGAGCATATTGCCACACGCGAACGGGTGACTTTGTACGATCTGACTTCGTTCGGCAAGATCGAGGTCAAAGGCAAAGGCGCGTTGCCGCTGTTGCAGAGATTGACCTCGAGCAATGTTGACAAGCCTGTCGGCAGTGCGGTCTATACACAATTCCTGAACACGCGCGGCGGAATTGAATCTGACCTCACTGTCACTCGTTTGGGTGAGGATTACTTTTGGGTCATCACGGGATCGGGTTTTATCGCCAACGACCTCGCAAGGATCCAAATGCATGTGGATGAAAAGGACGGTGATGTATCCATCCGTGACATTACACAGGAATATGCCTGTCTCGCCTTGTGGGGACCAAGGGCTCGTGACGTGTTGCGAAAGGTGACAAGTGACGATGTCTCGAACGAGGCACATCCTTATTTGATGACAAAGGCGGTCAGGATAAATGGAGCAAAAATTCTTGCCCAACGCGTCAGTTATGCCGGTGAACTGGGCTGGGAACTTTACATCCCAAATAACCGTGCCATGATGGTTTGGGACCTGCTCCTCGAAGCAGGTAGGGAGTTCGGCATGGAATTTGGCGGGTACAAGGCGCTTGATCCGCTGAGGCTTGAAAAAGGATACCGCTATTTCACAGCCGATATTACTCCGATGGAAACTCCTTATGAGGCCGGGCTTGGATTCTGTGTGCATCTCGATAAAGGCGACTTCATCGGACGCGATGCCTTGGTCAAACAAAAGGCAGAGGGCATCAAGCGCAAACTCTGCACTCTTGTCTTGACAGACACGGATGAATTCACCCAAATTTATGGCGGCGAAGCCATTTACCATGATGGCAAAGTGTTGACTCGTGTTCGCAGTGGTGGATATGGCTTCACAGTGAAGAGGAACATCCTGTATGCCTATCTGCCTATTGAGCTGGCAAAACAAGGCAATCGCTTCATTGTGGACCTGATCGAGGGCCGCCGTGAGGCGGAAGTGACTGCATCTGTATTATTCGACCCGAAAGGTGAAAGACTACGTGCCTAAAACGCAAAGAACAAAAAAAATAAATCCGGCGTATGTGGGCTTTGGCATGTTGACCCCGGTGTACATCATGGCATTGGATAGACTCCCGAAAAAGAACACGGGGGCAATTGTCAATGAGGTGAGTGAGTTTATATATGATGATGCCGCCATTATCGCCTGTGTACTGCGTCAGTGGGGCGTGCCAACAGGCATGATCGGAACAGCTGTTGGAGACGACCTGCTCGGGCATGAACTCGCGCGTCAGCTGAAAGAGATGGACGTGCAGGCAAAGGTCCGCTTTACGAAGAGTTATAGAACGCCTCTTGAGGTCAATGTTTCAGATAAGTCAGGAGCGCGTACCTATTTCTGGCAGCGTTCACCTGAGATACTGGACACACTGGATACCGCCGACCTGTCCATGATCAAAAAGGCGAAATTGCTGTATGTGGATTGGTACGATGGAAACCACATCCTCCGCGCGATGGAGGAGGCAAAACAATTCGATGTGCCTGTGTTTCTTAACCTGGAACACGGACACAAGGATGGAAAACTCCTGGCGAAATACGCCGGGCGTGTCACCATTTGTCAGGCGGTGACCGACGCCGCGCAGATCGGCGGTAGAAATGCCATGCTGAATGTCGCACGTAGACTGTTCAAGTCCGGCATCAAGACGGCGCTCATCACAATGGCGAAACAGGGATGTCTGGCAGTGCAGGGCGACTTGATCGTCCGTGTGCATGCGCCAAAGGTCAAGGCTGTGGATGGTTCTGGCGCAGGGGCAACATTTTCGGCAGGCTACATTTATGGCTATCTCAATGATTGGAGTCTTGAGGAATGCGTCCGCTTTGCGGTGGCGGCGGCTTCATTGAAAGTGACCCGTTCCGGCCTGAAGATGTCCACGGTCGATGAGATAAAGAACCTGGCATCCACGCTTAGAGTCGAGCACATGATCTTCCGCGACAACAAGTTCTTTGAGATCGAAAAATTGCTCAAACTCCCGCCGAATAATCCGCTTGTGCGGGAAGCGCGAAAACTTGCAGAAAGAATTTTGCCAAGGAAGAAAAAGGAAGAATTGTTCAAGAGAAAGATATTCAAGGTTTAATGTTGGAAAGGAATACAAGCCATGTCATTTGCAACTTTGCTTACACAGGAACAGGTTGAACGGATCCACGGAGCGTCGCTTGAGATTCTCGAGGAGGTGGGTTTGAAGGTTCGTTACGAGCCCGCCCGCCAAACGTTCAAACAGCATGGATGTACTGTTGAGGAGGAACATGTCAAGTTTCCGCGCGTGGTGGTGGAGAAATACCGCAGGATGTACCCCTCCGCTTTCACCTTTTACGGGCGCGACCCCAAATTCGACAAAACAATCCCCCAGGATAGCCCGGTTATTGTTACAGCGAGTTCAGCGCCCGATATCATCGATCCAGTGACCGGGGCGGAGAGACGCGCCACATCATCAGATATCGCGCAGATCGCACATCTCATCAATGAACTGCCGGGATATGACGTCTTCTCCATCTCCACGCTGGCGGATGACGCGCCGCCGGATCAATTCACAATCTCAAGGCTGTATCCTGCCCTCAAATATTGTCTCAAACCGATCCGGGTTACCACCACCAATATGAAGGACACGAGGAGCGTCATGGAAATGACGTATCTCATGGCGGGCGGAGAGCGGGCATATAAGGAACATCCCTTCTTGACGCATCACTACTGCCCTGTGGTTTCGCCATTGACCATGGATCATCTTTCTACTGAAAATGTGATGTTCTTTGTGAAGGAAGGTCTGCCTGTGTATCCGACCATTGTGCCGAACGCCGGATTGACCTCGCCCATGTCCATGGCGGGAACGATCGCGCAGGGCAATGCTGAATTCCTCGCCGCGGCGACTTTGATGCAGATGTGCAGGGAGGGCACGCCATTGATCTACGCCACACTGGGCACGGTTGCAGACATGCGTACGGGTGCATATGCATCCGGCGGGATCGAATGTGGCATGTTGCACATGGCATATGCGCAGATGGCACATTTCTATAATGTGCCTTGCGGCGGATATGTGGGATTGACGAACTCGAAGTTGAACGACGCTCAGGCTGGCTATGAGACCGGCATGTCTGGCATCGCAGGCCTGCTGGCAGGCATGGACATGTTCAACATCGGGGGATTGATCGATGCGCTGAAGACCTTTGATTTTGCCAAAGCCGTGATTGATGATGAAGTGGCATTGATGATGAAGCGCATGAAACGCGGGGTCAAATTCGATGAGGACGAATTGGCTGTCAACATGATCAAGGAGATCGGTCCGGGCGGATCGTTCATCGTGAATCCGCATACGGTCAAGCGCATGAAGACGGAGGCAATTCTGACCAAATTGGCTGACCGCGATGCGCGGACGATTTGGGAAAAGAAGGGTTCGACCGATATACAGGCGCGTGCCATGAATCGTGTCAGGGAGGTCATGTCCAAAAACACAGACTCTCTTATTCCTGCTGACATCGATGAAAAACTGCGCACAGAGTTTCCGGGCATGGTGAGCGGTGCTCTTGAACCGATCCAGTAGAAAGAGAGTATATGTTTCGTATTTTCAAACGCAAAGAAGATAAATTTCAAAACTTGATCGAGCAGCAGGCAGCCCTTGCTTTCGAAGGGTTGAAACTGCTTGTTAAATACCTGGAGACAACAGCCCCGGATGTCGCCGAGGAGCTCTCTTTAAAGGAAAAGGAGGCGGATGAAGTACGGCGTATCCTTATTGATGAGTTGAATCGCACCTTTATCACACCGTTCGACCGGGAGGATATATTCGCTCTTTCACGTTCGATTGATGACGTGGTGGACTATGCGGATACGACGGTGGTGGAGATGGTGATCCTGAATGTCAAACCTACGGCATACATGCAAAGGATCGCATCCCTGTTGAAAGATGCCGCTTATGAGATCATGCAGGGAGTGATACGCCTGCCCAGGCATCCAAATGTGGCTATTGACCATGCCCAGCGTGCAAAAGCGCTTGAGAATCGCGTAGAGGCTGTCTACCGCGAGGCTGTGGCCGGTCTGTTCAGCGGACCTGAGGATGTTCACCATGTTGTTGAAATGTTGAAGATGCGGGAGGTGTATCGGCACCTGTCGAATGCCGCTGACCGCGGCGATGAAGCCGCGAATATCATTGCGGATATCGTGGTAAAGAAGACCTGATAAAGTTGATGTTCAGGCCATATCTTGCCTGTTCTGGTATATGAGATTATTGGTGTGCATGAAACATGTTTGACTGTGAATATTGATGATGCTACAATGTCAATCGCAAGTTGACAGATCGGAGGTGCGAGGAAGAGAAATACAAACTGTAAACGCTGATGTACTCAATCAACCCATTCATATTCAAAAGGAGATAGAGAGATATGCGTACCAAGAAGTTTGTTTATCAAATGCTCGCTTTGCTAGTGATCGCAGCGACCTTGTTGTCTGCGTGTGGGGGAGGGCCTGCCGCCCCTGATGTGGCTGCGGGATATACAGGCACTGTGGTTAAGAGCGTACCGCAGGATCTGGTTTCTGCCTGCAAGGAGGAAGGCATGCTGACCATTATTGCCACGCCACCCGACTGGGCGAACTATGGGGAAATTTTTGCCGACTTCCAAATGACATCTGGTGTAAAGATTAATTCACTTGACCCCAATGCTGGTTCCGCAGACGAACTGGCGGCTATTGAGGCCAACAAGGACAATAAGGGTCCACAGGCACCTGATATTGTGGATGTCGGTTGGGCTTATGGTGACTCTGGAAAAGCCGATGGGTATTATCAGCCCTACAAGGTTTCGAGTTGGGATAAGATTCCCGATACCCTCCTTGGCGTTGCCGCGAAGGACCCGGAAGGCTATTGGACCGGCGGTTACTATGGCGTTATGGCCATCCTGACGAACGATGCTGTTGTCAAGAATCCGCCGCAAAATTGGGAAGATCTCCTGAAGCCTGAGTACAAGGGACAGGTTGCACTGGCTGGCGACCCGCGCAGTTCGAATCAGGCTATCCAGTCTGTTTTCGCGGCTACTTTGGCCAATGGCGGCTCCTTGGACAATGCCCAACCGGGCCTCGATTACTTCAATGAAATGAATAAGGTTGGCAACTTCGTCCCGGTGATTGCCAAAGTAGGCACAATGGCGCAGGGTGCGACTCCCATTGTGTTGACCTGGGATTACCTGGCTTTTGGATATAAAGATACTTGGGCCGGGAATCCTCCTGCTACCATTGTCTATCCTTCCCCCACCATTGCCAGCATGTATGTTCAAGCCATTAGCGCATATGCGCCTCATCCCAATTGTGCCAAGTTGTGGATGGAAATCCTCCATTCTGACGAAGGCCAATTGGCTTGGATGAGGGGATACGCACACGGTGTCCAACAGGTTGAGATGGAAGCCCGCGGAGCAATCCCCGCTGATCTGGTAGCAAAGCTACCTGCATCCAGCGCGTTTGCATCGGCGGTCGCCCCCAATGGCGATCAACTCGCGGCTGCGAAAACTCTGATCACCGAGGGGTGGATGACAACCGTTGGTGTTGACATTCCCACGCCGGTTCCGTAAATCTGTCATGGCTGTTCAAAATTCTGTAGTGCAGGGCGCGCCGTTAGCGCGCCCTGCCTCACTCAAGTTTTCCTGGGTCTGGCTGGGCCTGACGCCGTTCTTCGCGTTCACTTTTTTGTTCCTTCTTTATCCGGCCTCGATCTTGGGGGTGCGGAGTTTTCAGGACACGAACACGCATAGTTTCACGTTCAAATATATTGTGCAACTCTTGCATGACCCCTATCTGCTGGGCGCTTATTGGATCAGTATAAAGATCAGTGTCATTACCGCGCTGGGCGGCGGATTGTTCGGTTTCCTTCTGGCGTACTCCGCGATCCGGGGGGGATTGCCGAGGTACATGCGTTCGAGCCTGATGACTTTCTGCGGCGTGGCATCCAATTTTGCCGGTGTGCCGCTGGCCTTTGCCTTCATTGCCTTGTTGAGCCCATCCGGGGAGCTGACAAAAGTACTCATCGCGTTGGGGTTCAATCCGTATTACCATGGCTTCACGTTGTATACGTTCTGGGGGTTGAGTATGGTGTATATGTATTTCCAATTTCCCCTGATGGTGCTGATCATCGCGCCGGCGATTGACGGTTTGCGGCGTGAGTGGGTTGAGGCCGCGGAAAACCTGGGAGCCAATTCCCTCCAGTATTGGCGATACGTGGCTTTCCCAATCCTGTTTCCTGCCATCTTGGGCGCCATGATCCTGCTCTTCGGAAATTCCTTTGGCGCTTTTGCAACTGCCCAAGCACTGACCGGCGGCCAAATCAATCTTGTGACTATTGTGATTGGTTCGCAGTTGCGCGGCGATGTACTCGGCGACCCTGGGTTGGGGTATGCCCTGGCATTGGGGATGGTGGTCGTCATGGCGATTGCAATTGTGGCTCGCACAGTACTCCAACGGCGGACCGAAAGGTGGTTACGATGAAACGCGGTGGCAAAGCTTGGGCATGGTTTTGGATGATCCTGGGCATTCTTTATTTCTTCCTTCCCTTGATCGCAACATTCCTATTCTCCTTACGCGCCAAATTGGGAGTTTTGAGTTTTGCCGCTTATGAGAACATCTTCAGAGACCCGAATTTTATTTACAATTTCTCGTATTCGGCACTTTGGGCGGTGTTCACGATCGTGATAGGAATCCTGATCTTCGTCCCCACTGCTTTTTTAATCCGCTTGAGACTGCCACAATTTCGTACCCCTGTCGAGTTCATCACTCTGCTTCCCTTCGTGATCCCTGCCATTGTATATGTCTTTTCTTTGGTGCGGACCTTCAGCAAACCTCCATTGCTGATCGTTGACAGTCCGGCCTTGCTGATCGCGGCTTATACGGTCTTGTCCATGCCGTACATGTACAGCGCCATTGATACGGGTTTGCGGGCCATTGATGTGCGCACCTTGACCGAGGCGGGCCAGAGTCTTGGTGCAGGTTGGGGAACGATTTTATTTCGCATCATCCTGCCGAATATCCGCGTCGCCATCCTGAGCGGTGCCTTCCTGAGTTTTGCGATTGTAATTGGTGAATTGATCCTGGCCCAGTATCTGGTCAAACCTGCCTTTGCCCCTTATATGTCTTACTTGATACAACAGAAGGCGTATGAACCGGCGGCGATGGCAATTATCAGCTTTATTCTTACCTGGGCATCTATGGGAATTATTCAGTTCATTGGGCGTGGGCGCGAGCAAACCCAGATCGCAGCCGGCCATTAATCCATTTGAGGAAAACCCATGAATCATCTGACGCTTTCCAATATTTCCAAAGAATATGATGGTACCGCTGTGGTGCAGGATTTCAATCTCGAGGTGGAAAAAGGCGAGTTTGTTTCCCTCCTTGGCCCCTCGGGTTGCGGCAAAACAACCACCCTGCGCATGGTGGCGGGTTTCGAGACACCGACTACCGGTACCATCACCATGAACGGCGTAGACATTACCAACAACGCACCCAACCAGCGTAACGTGGGCATGATCTTTCAGGCCTATGCCCTCTTCCCGAATATGACCGTCGCACAGAACATTGGGTTTGGCTTGAAGATCCACAAGGAAGCCGGATCTGTCATAAGAGACCGTGTGGCGGAAATGCTTTCCCTGATTCACCTTGAAAACAAGGCGGATAGTTTCCCTTACCAGCTTTCAGGCGGACAACAGCAACGCGTCGCCCTGGCTCGTGCGCTTGCGAATCAGCCACAGGTTCTTTTGCTCGACGAGCCGCTCTCAGCCCTGGATGCAAAGATCCGCGTCCAACTACGCTCCGAGATTCGTGCCATCCAAAAGAAAATGGGCATCACTGCCATTTTTGTCACGCATGACCAGGAGGAGGCGCTATCCATTTCGGATCGCATCGTTGTCATGAATGCCGGCAGAATGGAACAGGTGGGCACTCCCTTTGAGATCTACAACTTCCCGCAAACCGCCTTTGTGGCCAGCTTTGTTGGTACATTGAATACAGCCGAGGCGGAAGTGGTTGATTCTGTGAAAGGTCTTATCAAAATAGATGGTGTCCAGTTTGGGACCGCCGAAGATTTGAAGAACAGGAAAAAAGGCGATAAAGTCCGTATGTCCATCCGCCCGGAACGCCTCAGTTTCGCCTCCGAGATCAAAAAGGATAATGTGGTGGACTGCACCATTGAAAATATCACCTTCCTGGGTTCGGTCGTGCGCATTCAGGTGATGATTGGTAAAACGAAGTTCAATATGGACACGTTCAATAATCCCTTCCTTGAACTGCCAAAGATCGGCGACAAGGATCAGGTCACCTGTTCGAAGGAAGCGGTCCTGGTTCTCGCAGACTGAAACAAACTTCGGAAGCCCCGTGGGCTTCCGAAGTTTTTGATATGAACAAGGTCATTCTTTCCGATGCGATGTGTTACGATGTGGCGAAGGACAATATGGGATTTCTCGGCCATCCTGAGGAATCCAAACAGGCAACGTTGTATAAAGCGATGTATGAGACTGTGCATATAGCATAATCTCCCGAACCTCAAAACAACCGTCGCTAAATCATGCTCTCCGGCTTGCCTCTGCGGCAAAATTGCATGGATTGACAACTCTGACTGACGCGGGAATTTCCAGTAGAGGATTCTGCCGGTTCAACGAATCATACCTTCGGTTTTTTCACGCTCGACGCATCTCGATCCGTGAGAAGTTCGTGAAATATCCCAAGGCATGGAAGGCGGGAAGGTGCGGATCGTTCTCGTAAACATTTTCTGCGTAGGTGTCATGATGTGGATAATGAGTATGTAAATTGGATAAAAGTTGCGCCCCAACCACCTGTGGGCTCCCCCGTTCGGTGTGTATGATTAAATGACTGAGAGAGGATCTCAGTGTAAATTTTGTATTCCGGTAAACCAGCCAGCCCGAGTCGCTGTTCGGCAATTCTATGTGCAGGCCTTCTGTGTTTGTTGAATTGCGCATGGATTCGAAAGCATTGATCCAGGTGAGATGCGGGGAATAAGTTCCGAGTTTTTCCAACGCCCGGTCATAATCTAGCCATGTCACGTTCCCCTGAAGCGAATCCAGCAGGGGTCGCGGCGCATGACGCATGACCAGATAAGTGCCTGTTTCGACGAACCCCTTTTTCAGGAATAATTTATAAGCAGGCTCGTTGTTCTTGATCACTTCCAGATGAATTTCCTTCATGCCAAGGGCGTCTGCGTTCATCAACATGTGGTCCACTAATGCTGAACCTGCACCTGTTCGGCGGGAGGACGGTAAAACTCCCAGTCGTGTGATCCATGCTACGTCCCCTCGAATTCCCAACATGCCCAGACCAAGCACCTCTCCGTCGGCGCCGCGCGCCACACACGATTGCCGCAGGTCAACATCGAAATCGTGTACATATTCGCCCAGCCTGTCCGCATTCATCGGCATGGGGACGAGATAATCCACCCGCGTCTGGTTATAGAGATCGGTCAATTCCTGGATGGTGAAACGGTCCGCCGGTATGATCTCCATTGTCATGATGATTTTGTGCCCAAAACAGAATCAATCATTTTTACCAGGCTTGACAGAGAGAACGGTTTGCACAGGTATCCGTTCAAGTTATAGGCGTTGACGGTTTGGCGAACAACCTCCTCGGGCCAGGCAGTCAGAACAATGATGGGAATTGAACCCAGATTGGGATCGCCTCTCAACCAGACGGACAGGGTTTGACCGTCGGCGTCGGGCAAACCCAGGTCGAGCAGGATCAGGTCCGGCTTGGATGTGAACGCCATTTCCAATCCCGTTTCGGCATTCTGCGCGGAGAGAAACTCGTGTCCGCGTGATGTGACTATCTTTTCCACAAGTGTGATGTTGTCTTGAATGTCCTCGATATATAGGATCTTTGCCACGGACTCCTCCTTCTAGGATGTTTCTTGGACAAGAGTCGGATTATTCTATCATTTGACAGACCCCGCCTCTGACTTTCCGGTAATTGCTTTCTTGTAAGGAATTTTGTCCAGGTTGCTGGTGATAAGATTGCCCCTCAAATCCGGTTTGCTTATTCAAGATATTTCAGACCGGAACCGGTATTGAACAAGACCACGCGCTCATCAGGAGAAATCCACTTTTGCTCAAGGAGAGTGATAAGCGCCGCGAGCGTTGCCGCGCCTTCCGGTGCTGCAAAGATTCCCTCCAGCCTGCCAAGCTGGCTTTGTGCCCGGAGAATCGATTCATCACTGACCGCCACAGCTGTCCCGTTGCTTTCCCGCAGGTTTTTCAGGATCAAAGCATCGGCAAAGCTTTTTGGCACCCGCAGTCCGGAGGCCAGGGTGGACGCGTTTATCCAAAAATCACAGAACTCCGCTCCGCCTTCGAATGCCTTGATGACCGGTGCACAACCTTCCGCCTGTACGGCCACCATGCGCGGACGTTTCGTGTTTTCCAGCCAGCCCAGTTTCTCGAGTTCGGCAAATGCCTTCCACATGCCCACAAGGCCGGTGCCTCCCCCTGTGGGATAAATGATCACATCAGGTAACGTCCAATTGAGGGACTCGGCAAGTTCATATCCCATGATCTTCTTTCCCTCTGCACGATACGGCTCCTTGAATGTGGAGAGATCGAACCAGCCCTCTGCGCGTGCTTTTTCCCCGGCCATACCAGCCGCGTCGCTGATCAACCCATCGATCAGGATCACCTCTGCGCCTGCCATGCGGCTCTCTTCGACATTGGCGCGCGGTGTGTCTTTTGGCATATAAATGATGGCTTGAATATTTGCACGTGCGGCGTAGGCCGCCATCGCCCCGCCCGCGTTGCCGGCGGTGGGGATGATCACCTTTTTTATCCCCAGTTCTTTTGCCTTGGATACGGCAGATGCCAGCCCTCTGGCTTTGAAAGAACCGGTGGGATTTGTGCTTTCGTCCTTCACGAAGAGATTGGCAAGCCCAAGCTCCCTCCCCAAATTGGGGACCTTTAACAAGGCAGTGTCGCCCTCTCCAAGAAAAACGATGTTTTCTGTTTCTATGATGGGAAGCAATTCATGCCAGCGCCACATTCCCTTTCGGCGGCGGGAGATTTCATCCCGATCCACCTGATTGCGTACGCTGGTCAAATCATAAATTGCCAAAAGCGGCGACTGGCAATCAGGGCAGAAAGTATGAATTTTCCGTGGGGAATACTTTTTGTGACAACTTGAGCATTTTAGGTGAGAAAAGTGGGAATATGTCATGGCTCTGGGAACAATACTGCCTGGGGGGGATGGATGAGAAACCGGCCAAATTATTTGTTTCTGAATTTATCATGCTACTTACTACGAAATTGGCACAAACGCTTCCACCCGTGCCCATAGTTCGCGGATGTTGATGGGTTTGGACATGTAAACATCACAACCGGCATCCAATGCCCTTTGGGCATCGCCTTTCAACGCGTTCGCGGTGACGGCAATGATTGGGATCGAGGCCAGTTTGCGTTTTGTGCTGGACCGCAGGCGCCGCGCCACTTCATAGCCATCTATATCCGGGAGGTTGATATCGAGCAGGATCAATTCTATATCCTCTGCTTCGGCGAGGGAAACACCCTTGGTGCCGTCGGGGGCGTGCAGTAATTTATATCCGCGCGATTCCAAGGCGCGCTTGACGAGCGTGGTGTTATCCGGGTTGTCTTCTATGTATAGTATGTTGTGTGTCATGGTCTACTACCTCAAATCTTGTTGGTGATTAAAGCTTCAGCTTTTTCCAAAAGCTCTGCGATGTTGACGGGCTTGGACATATAGCAGTCACAGCCTGCGTTGAGGACCTTTTGGGCATCGCCCTTCATGGCATTGGCGGTGACGGCGATGATCGGCGTATGGGCCAATTCGGACTTGGAACTGGAGCGCAGCCTGCGTGCGACTTCATAGCCGTCAATGTCGGGCAGGTTGATATCCAGCAGAATCAGGTCAATATTCCGGCTTTCGGCAATGGACAGTCCCTGATGTCCGGTCCAGGCTTCGATCAGATTATAACTATCCGGTCGAAAGATCCGCTTGACCAGCATCATATTATCCGGGTGGTCTTCGATGCACAGTATGGTTGGTCTCACGTCTTGTCTCCTGGGTCCTGTTTTTCGTTCGATTCCTCGATCACAGTGATCACCTGGTCCACAAATTTTCTTGTGGACAGTGAACCTTTTTGATATAAGGCTTGAATATGACCGTTCAGTCGCTTGCGTTCCTCTATGGTAATATCCTTTGCACTGACGACAACGACCGGGATATTCTTTGTGCGCGGATCGAGTTTAAGCTCCTCCACCAACCCAAAGCCGTCAATGCCGGGCATGGTGAGATCAGAGACGATCAAATCAGGCAGTTTCTGTCTTGCCATGGACAAGCCTTCCCAGCCGTCTTTTGCATGAAAGACGCGATATGCCTTTTGCCCTTCCAATATTCGACGGATCAGCAGTGCATCATCTGAATTGTCATCGACCAGCAAAACGGTCTTGGTCTTTTCGTCCAGGTTTTCGAGTGCGGCCTGCAAACCTTCACGCGGCGCGGGGGACTGGTCCTTGCTGAGATGCACGTCCACAGCCCATTGATCGCCGAGCACATGCTTTTCGACCGGGAAGGTATGACCTGTGCAATTGACAACGACCTTCTCATCCGACCTGATTGTGCCGTTGTGGATCAATTTCTCGAATCCTGCGAAGGCGACAGAGGTTGCCGGTTCGACAGCCATGCCCTCGCTTTTGGCAAGCGCGCGCATGGCGGAAAAAGCCTCGGCATCCGTCACGGATTCCATCACACCACCGTATTGCTGGGTGAGTTTATAGAGATAGGTGTATGACTTGCCAGGATCGCCTGTTGACAGGATGATGATGCTCGTCTCCGGAATGACCGGATCGGCAATCTCCTTGCCAGCTTTGAAGGCATTGACCATCGGCGCACAACCTTCAGCTTGAATGATCGCCAGTTTGGGGATGTGGTTGATCAAGCCCATGTTGAACAACTCTTTGAAACCCTGATACACACCCAGCGGTCCCAAACCTCCGCTTACAGCCTGGATGTACCAATCGGGTGCATGCCAGCCGAGTTGCTCCACAATTTCGTATGCAATGGTCTTCATGGACTCGCGTGCAGGGATCGATGTGGCGCCGCGGTCAAGCAGGAGGTGGCGGCGTTGCGCGAATTGGGACGCGATCTGTTTTGTCTGGTCGTAGTTGCCGCTGACGCGAATGACCTCCGCGCCGAAGAGCGCGGCTTCGCGCAATTTCTCCTGCGGGACGAGGCTGGTCATGAAGACCCAGAGTTTGATTCCGGCCCGGGCGCAGGCGGCGGCATAAGCCACCGCCGCATTGCCGGTGGATGCGATGACCGCTTCTTTGACGCCGTTTTCCAGCATGGCCGCGACCGCGCCGGCGGCCTGACGGTCCTTGAAGGAGGAGGTGGATCCGTAACGTTCGTCTTTGATGTAAACAGAATCATGCCCAAGTGCGGGGGCGAAGCGATGCGAGAGCCAGAGAGGGGTTCCACCGGCGGGGTAGAGGTCCAGAGTGGAGGGATTGTTCAGCGGCAGGACGTCCTGATACCGCCACATATTGGAAGGGCGGTTGGGGAGTCCGCGCAGGATCTCGCGTTTGAAGGCTTCGTAATCGTAGCGCGCTTCCAGCCATTGTGATTCGCATTTGTTGCAGACAGCCGGCACAAACGGTTCGTAAGGCTGCTGGTTGCCGCACAGGTTGCATTCGAGGTACTTGGGCGCCGCCATTTTTATTTTTCCTTCTTTTCGATGACTTCGGTTATGCGTGCTTCGATGGGCAATTCCACATAAAACGTCGAACCTTCGCCATCAATGCCGGTGCTTTCAGCCCAAAGACGACCGCCATGCATTTCGATGAGGCGGCGGCTGATGGGCAGACCCAGGCCTGTGCCGCCAACTTTGCGGGTGGTGGATGTGTCCACCTGGGTGAATTCCTGGAAGATCGCTTCAAGGTGATCGTGCGGAATGCCGGTGCCGGTATCCTTGACCGTGATCAACACCCTGGTGCTGTCCAGCCTGGACACATGCAGGGTGATCCTGCCGTTGGTCGTGAACTTGATCGCATTGTTGACGAGATTGATCATCACCTGGCGGATGCGCGTATCGTCCGCGTAGATTTCCAGGTCCCGATCCGAGTCGTCCGTGACGTACAAGGCGTTGTTCTTCTCGCTTGCCAGGGTGGAGGTAATGCTTGTGACTTCATCGAGAAGATCATGTACCTTGAATTTTTCAGGGTGCAGGTTCATGCGCCCGGATTCGATCTTTGCCATATCCAACACATCATTGATGAGGTGCAGGAGGTGCTGGCCGTTCTTCTGGATGAGGCGCAGGTCGTTGTCCATGTATTGGGTTAGTTCGCCATCCAAACCTTCGAGCATGACATCGGTAAAGCCGAGGATGGAGTTCAACGGGGTGCGTAACTCGTGCGACATGTTGGCAAGGAACGCGGATTTGAGGCGGTCGAGTTCCTTTAATTCCTGCGCGCGTTTTTGAAGTTCCTCTGTGAGGCGCAGGGTTTCAAGGTGGATGCTTGTCTGTGTGGCAATGGCGGTAGCGAGGTCTTTTGCCTCCTGTGAGATGTTTTGCATGCCAGCCACAGCCAGATTTCCAATGGGCTCGCCGCGCACAACAAGCGGCTGTTCGAAGGCGATGGATTGCACGAGAGTGCCGGGGCCGATCGGGGTGACCTTGTTCGAATCATAGACAAAGCCGATGGTGGCATCCCTGTCTTCGGCGAAGGATTCCCAGTTCTGGCGGGTGAGGCGGCGGCTGGCTTCCTCGGCTTCGGCGCGGGCGCGGGTGGCCTCTGCCAGCAGGCGGATGTTTTCAACCTGCTGGCCCACCTGCTGGGCTATGGCGCCGATGAGGGCCCGATCCTCCGCGGTGATTGGGCGGCGTTCATCGGCCTTGATGAACAGCCTGCCTATTTGTTCATCAAGGATTTGCACGGTTTCCACATGGTCGTGCGGGGCGGGGTCAGGGGTGGGGGATGATTCCACCGTGACCTGGTTGTAGGCATAGCCAATGCGTTCCTCTTTGTTGATCGCGTCAAGGAAGGATTCCCAGTTCTTTTGGGTGAACTGGCGGGTGGCTTCCAGGGCCTGGGTACGCGCCCGTTCGGTGGCGGCAAGCAGGCGCAGGTTCTGGATCTGAAGTGAAGCCTGGTATGCCACCATGCTGGCGAGGTTCGCCTCTTCCGCCGTCCATGAGCGGTCTGTTTCGACCAGCACTTCCCCGATTTCCTGTCCGCTTGCGATCAGTGGGAGCGTTCTGCCGCCAGCCAGTTCCGGCAATTCCTGACCCGGGATCGATTCCAATTCGCCACCGGCATAGATGTAACCGGTCCGGTCTTTTTCAAACGCACCGGAGGGGCCTTGTGAGGCTTTTGCTTCCGCACCTGTATCTGGAGGGGTGGGAGAATTTTCCGGCGCGGCAGAATTCCGGCTTTCCATAAATTGCGCTTCAAGATCCAGCAGGCGCGTTCGCAGGGCTTCGAGTTCACCACGGAATTTGATGGTATTTCCATTGTAGTTGGGATCGCTCGCCAGGCGTTCGATGTCTGCGAAGAGCGAGGTGAGTCGTTGGTAATATTTATCGTCAAACATGTGTTAATGCCTCCTGAACCTGTAACTGGCAGGCCTCAAGGCGAAGGTGGATGACTTTACCGTTAGTTCGCATTGTTCTTATCTTTCATGCCAAGGTGGGCGACTGTACGTCTTGCTCCCAGAACGCTTCCCAGTTCACGGGCCGTGATCTGCAACACCGCGTCCACGTCTGCCGCGCTTTGAATCTTCTGATTGATGAGGTTCAATTGCGTCTCATATTCCGCCTGCCGCCGAACCTGGTTAAAGGCGCGGGCGCTTTGCAGCGTAACGGCGATTTGCGTGGCGAGCGTGGTCCTGATGTTGACGTCGATTTCAGTGAAGTGGTTAACATACCCAGACTGCACATCCAGCACGCCAATCACCCTGCCGCCAACGATCATCGGTGCGGTCTGCTGGGAATGTGTTTCGGGCAGGAGCGGGTCCGGCAAAAAGTGCGGGTCGGCACGCACATCGTTCACCATCAGGCCTTTAAGTGCGTGCGCAGTAAGAGCCACCAACGATTTTTCCTGATTGAGCGGAATCGAACGACCCTCTGCCACCATTTGCCTGCCAATTTCGCCCGCGCCGGCGGCCAGTTCGAGAGTGGTGCCTGCTTCGTTGAACAGATAGATGCCGGCATGGTACAGGCCGGAGGCTGATTTGATGCGATCCACCGCTTCCTGAAGGAGGCGTTTCACATCTGTGATGGCGGTGGTCGCCACTGCAATGTCGGCGACCACGCCCAACTCCCGCGCCACTTTCTGCGATACCTGATACTGGCGGGCGTTCTGAAGGGCGATACCAACCTGATTTGCAATGGAACTAAGCAGGTCGGCATCCTGTTCGGTGAGACTATTCTCCACATTGTTTTGCACATCCAGCACACCCAATATCTGATCGCCGGCGATGATTGGTACGGCGATCTCCGATTTTGTGGCGGGCAGATGCGGGTTGGGCAGCCAGTCTGCATCCTTTGTGGTATCCGGTACCAGAATGAGCCTCCTGGTTTCGGCGGCGCGCCCCACCAGGCCCCTGCCTTTGGAAACTCTGTGACGGTTTTCCAACAGGATTTTCCCGGCTCTGCCGGTGCCGCCAGCCAGAATCATGTCGCCGGTTTCATCATCCATGAGGTAAATCTGCGCGTGGTAGTAATTGAAAGCCATGCGCACCTGTTCCACCACATCCTTCACCAGATGTTCCTGGTCGAGAAGAGCGGAAAGATGACGGCCGACCTGGGCGGAGGTTGCCAGCGCCCTGGCGCGGGCTTCGAGGCTCATCAGGGTCTCACGCAACCGGGAAGCCATCCTATTGTAGGATTCGGCGAGGGTGCCAAACTCACGGGCGCCTCTCGTTTGTACGAGGGCGGTGTAGTCACCTGCCGCCAGACGCTGGGTGGCCGAGACCATGTCCTGCACCGGGTTGGTTACGGTGCGTCCGAGCCACAAGCCCAACCCCGCTGCAAAAAGGACCATGATGGCCGCCGTCAGCAGGCCCTGATTGCGCGCCTGTGCAATGCGCGCCTCAAG
>DATIUT010000367.1:0-19310 GCA_035466615.1 Anaerolineales bacterium
TGAAAGCCCACCAATTCCGCAAAACAAGTCGATTGCCGATGTTTTCATATCGATAATATACCATTTGTTCTAGTTTTAGAGAATGGATTTATGTTCCTGCGTCAAGACAGGGACAAATTCGTGAACAGGGAATTGCGGAAACTGGGGTGGAGCGTTGTCCGCGTGTGGGAACATGAATTGAAAGAGCCGAGGAAGGTCGCTGTGAAGGTGAAGAGGTGTTATTCAACCAACAACAGACTTTCCCCCAATTGATTCAACTGCGAGATGAAGGTCTCTGCTGGCGGCGCTTGAATCCAGCGGATGGCTTCCCAGTCCGCTTTTTGAACGGAACACAAGATCCGTCCCAAGTCGGCGGGAAAGATGCCGGCAGCTTTGCTTTGCGCGTCCGTGATGGCGGCTTGAAGCGATAGGTTCTGCTGGCAGCAGAACCCCCAGATGTCAGCCAGATCTTTTGGCTCTTCGCGGTCGAGCAGGGCGGTCACTTTGTTGGCGAGGATATTTTCGGCACTATCCAGCCGTCCGAGAACTGAATGATTTTGAATCAGACCAACCCGTGCCGGAACATCGTTGATCATCTCGATCTTGAGCGAAAAATCCTTTTGGATGAGGTTGAGTCTGGCAAACCGCTCCTCTTTCATCAGGACATTGCATGTCCATTCCTTGTTGAGTGCCTGAATGACCCGTTCCACCCACAGGCCGAAACGATCATCATCGTTGACGAAATAATCCAGGTCGTCCGAGAAACGGTGTTGAAGATAGCCACGCGATGCGGCAGTTCAGCCCGTGAGGTAAAAACCCGTATCCGCATGATTGATGGCTTGAATCACACGGTCTTGAAAGGGATATAAAACATCAAAATAAAAAGCGGAATGATTAGCCACGGAGCAACTCGGGATGTTTCTCGGGAATCCACTTCACGAGAAAATCGAAGCCGCGCACCCGACTCTTCGAACGGATGCGTCCGCGCCATTGAGACCAGTTCTCCACAAGTTTTTTATAACCGATCAACCTAATGATCTCATCGTACGAGGCATATTCCAACAGGCGGCGCGTCGCCCAATCCTGATTCAGTCGTCCCTTTGTAAGGCGACCGTCGAGGATTTCCTGAAATTGTTTCTGGTCGAGATCATAATCCCATAGATAGGGAACTCGTTGTGTTGCTGGCATGGCTTGATTATACGTCAATCCTCCAGCAGATCCCCGAGCCAGTCCATCAGTCCGCCCTTCTTTTGCTTCTTATCGGGCAGGTCGCTGGCGACGACTCCGTTCTGTCCGTTGATGAGGATGAGATGTTCACGACCGAAGGGAGCGCCGAAGGGCAGTTCGGTCATCCACACCGGGAGCAGGACGAGTTTGAACGACTCGACCGCCATCCTCGCCGACGACGAATGGACGATCCGCAGCGGCGAAAGTTTGTAGGGCAGTTCTTCCTTGTACTTTGCATACGCCTGTCCGCGCGCATCGAGCGAGGCCTCCGCCATGGGGATGTCATACACTTCGGCGGGCCAGTCCGCCAGAAAGCGCGGGTCGTAGGGCCTGGCAGACGTCAACTCGAAGGTGGGGATGAGTCTCAGGAAGACGGCGGACAACTTCCGTGACGCGGGAATCGGCAGGTCATTCACCAGCACGGGATATGAATCCGAAACGCGTCTTACCGGACGTTGACCTGACCGCGACTTGAACGGGCTTTCCTCATCTTCATACACTTCACCCGTGTATTCGATCTCGCCGCCGATGTCGAACGTCCACAGCGGCAGGTACAGTCCGCGCGGCATTTCGACCCTTTTTTCGGGCTGGATGTTATTGCCCTCCACCCAACTGACCAGATACTTGACCGCCTGTCGCTTGCTGAATTGGTGCGGCAGGACTGCGTCGGGCGCCAGCAGGTCTTTTACATCCTCCCAATTGACCACATGCGGCGAATCACAATACATGCAGTTGGCTGAAATTTGTTTTGGCGGAAGGATGAACTCCGAGCCGCATCCTTCACAATGGAAGACCTGTTGATCGAGCGGCTTGCCGTGCCCGCGTGCGGTTGCCATGGCGGTCACAAAATCCTTCTCGTTCGCAAGTGCTCGCGAGAACCCAACCGCCTGTCCGCGCGTGCAATAGTCACACACCAGCGACTGACCATCCGGCGCGAAACTCATCCGCCCGCCGCATTTCGGACACATGAAGCGGTCTGCGTCCGCGGCGCGCAATCCCTCCGGAGCCTGTGGCAACTGGTCGGGGTTGATGATCTCGTCTTCCCTGAGTTTGCCATCGAGGATCGCCAGCATCTTGCGCGCCCGCGCGTGTTGCAGGTCGTGCGCCAGACAATTCTCGATGGCGTTGCGTTTTTCCCCGGGGTCGTCCACGACCTGGCTCATCCAGAACCATGCTTCAGCAAGGGCGTCGTGGTCACTGCTTGAATAGATGGCGCGGTCAAGGTAACGCCGCGCCACATCCTTGTGCCCGGTCTTCGCTTCGATGATGCCTGTGCGTAACAGGTCTTTGCCGTAATCGCCGAACATGGTTACCTCATGTCATTGCTTCGTCGCAACAAACACTCCTCGCAATGACATATTATCTTACCAATGCATCCGTCATCTTCGCCACACGACTCATCTCTTTCACATCGTGCACGCGAACGATGTCCGCGCCGCGCACAATTCCCACCGAAACCGCCGCGGCTGTCCCTTCGACTCTTTGGTCCGCGGGCAGGTCCAATGTAAACCCGATGAACGATTTTCTGGATGGACCCAACAGCACGGGATATCCCAAGGCGCGGATCTCATCGAGTCGGTTGATCAACTCAAGGTTGTGCTCACGCGTCTTTCCAAATCCGATGCCCGGGTCCAGGATGATGTGCCTTTCATCCACCCCGGCCTTTTTCGCCAAATCCACGCTGACGAGGAGTTCGCGCTTCACATCTTCGATCAGGTCCGCGTATTTCGAACCGATGTAGGCATTGCCCAACTGCGCACGGACTTCCACGCTGGCGGGGTTGCTGCGGTTGTGCATCAGGATGGCGGGAACTTTATACTTCGCCGCGAGGCCTGCCAATTCAGGGTCGGCGCGTAATCCCCACACATCGTTCAGGAGGCGCGCGCCCGCCTTGAATGCCTCCTCTGCAACCCCGGCTTTGTACGTGTCTATTGAAATCAACGCGTCGGGAAATTCCTTCGCGATTTCCTGAATAACGGGGATGACGCGTTCCATCTCTTCCTCCGCGCTGACGGTTTGCGAGCCGGGCCGCGTCGACTCGCCGCCCACATCGAGGATGTCCGCGCCGTGTTTGAGAAAATGTTCCGCCTGCCGAATAGATGGTTCGACCCCGCCCCCTCGCGACATAAGTCCGTCACCCGAAAACGAATCGGGCGTGACGTTGAGGATGCCCATCACATACGTGCGGGCGCCCCATTCAAAAGTATGGTTTCCGATCTGGAGGGGTTGCATAAAAACAATCCGTCATTGCGGGCGGCGCGAGGTGCCGCCCGCAATGACGGATACTACGGTATCTGATCCAGCGGGCGGCCAAGCCAGGCTTCGGCCTCGTTGATATCGGTGAACAATTTCATGGCGGCGGCGGTCCCAGGCAGGGCCAGCGCGGCAACCTGACGGATCGCTTCCGCGGCTTTTTCATCCGCAACCACAACCGCCACGCGGATGTTGCGGGCGGACGGGTCGCTGTTTGCCTCAACCGCCATCTTGATCGCCTTCTCAGGGATATCCTTTACTGCCCGCAGGTCGTACAGGTTGCGCGTGCGTCCCGACAAGCCGAGCAGGTGTTCCATGGCAAACTCGCGCCAGTCGTCGATCGTGGCATCGGAAAGGTCTGTAAACGTCAATGTCATGCCGCCATCCCCGCGGCGCACAACAGACAGACCCACGCCGGGTCTGGGTGTCCAGTTCAGGGGTTTGATCTCAGTCATGGTTTGCCTCCGGATAAATATGTTGCGATTATACCCCCTGCTATTTGGAGTTTTTCACATACGGCACAATACCCTCGGTATTGCAAAACGAGAGCATTTCGCGGATGCTTTTCCTGTTTACCGGATGGACATGGTCGGGCGCGATGTCCATCATGGGCAGTAATACAAATCCGCGTTCATGCACATTCGGATGCGGGACGATGAGCGAGGGAGACTTGAAAACAAGGTCATCGTAAAAGAGGATGTCAATATCTATCAAACGCGGACCGTAACGGAAGGTCGGCTCCCTGCCCAGTGCCACCTCCAGCCGTTTCAGGTGTTTGAGCAATGGTTCAGGTTCGAGATAGGTCGTCACCTGCATCACCTGGTTCAGGAATGCCTCCTGTTCGGTATATCCCCAGGGGGGCGTTTCATACACGTTTGATTTTTTCTTTACCGTCATTTGCGGAGGCAGGGATGCAACAGCCTCTTTCAAATTGGCGGCACGGTCGCCAATGTTTGTCCCGAGCGAGAGGTAAACGGTGTGGGTCATATTCGTTGTGGTGAGTCGGTTCTGGGTTAAGTGTGAAGCGATGTATCAGGCGGGAATCGGATGCTCATCGTAATGTCCCACTACGTCGTCCCTCAGCCAGCCTTCGATATCGTTGTTCAAAAAAGCGTCCTCGGGCAGGTCGACAGCCAGCTCGAGCATCGCAAGCCGCACCGCCTCATAATGCCTGAACAGGTCGTCATCAGACCAGGTTGAATACTTTTCCACCAGCTCGCGGTTGTATGCGTCGGCATCGGGGTTCTTCCAGGTGAACGACGGGCTGTCAACGATGCCCGAGACGATGCGCGCGCCCTCCTCCCACCAGCCGATCACATGCGCGAGCAGGTCGTGAAAATTTTCGAATCCCTGCCGCGATATGAATTCCCTTTGTTTTTCCTCACTGAGACGTTTGAAGTCCTCGATGTATGCGGCCCAATCGTTCTGCAGCATGTCAGCGACCAAAAAACGACTCAACGCCACGAGGTGTTCGCGCGCGTGATGGAAGATGATCCCATGCAACCAGGTTTTGACACGCCGATTCTCGAATACCGCCTCATTCATGGATTTTAGGTCTGCCCCCATTTTCTGACGCGTTTTCTCAAAGTGTGCCATGAACTCCGCTTCATCCCAATCCCTGTACTTCGCGACCGCCTCTGCGTTGAAGGCATCGAAGTCATATTTCTTGCGTTCGAACGGACGCTCCTCCGCGATGGCAAGGATGATGCCCATGCCCTCCTCCCACCATGCCAGGATGTGCGCCAGCATGTCGCGGAACTGTTCATATCCCTGTTCCCTGACACGTTTCTCCTGCGCTTCCTTCGGCAGGCGCTGGAAGCGTTCGACATATGTCCCCCATTCCTGTTCGATATACTCCAATGTACGTTCTTTTGTGACTGGCATTAAGACCTCACACGAATGGTTATTGCGCCGTTTCCATTTTACACCTTCTACAACCCCGCCTTCTTCAACAAGCCATCCATCGCCCTGACTGTAATCTGGTGATGCCTCCCCTTCACCTGTTCGAACAGCGGACGCGCCTTTGCCTTCGACCACTCCGTTTCGATCATGGCGCGCATGACGGGTAACACATACAACATGCGTCCGATCGTTTCCATGAACTTTTCGAGGCGCGGCCAGATCCCCTGGTACCCGCTCGCAATGCAGACAGCATAGAACGGCGAGAAGAATGCATTGTCATTCTTCTTTTCGAGTTCGAGAATATCCTCGAAATATTTACAGTCGTCCACGGAGATGATGTTCGGCAATCCCTGCAAAAACGACATGGTCTGATAACGGTGCCAGTCTTTTACCTGTCCCCTTGTTGGACGTTTCCCCTGCCTGTATTTCTCCAAAATCTTCACGACCTGATCATACAAATCCGACTTCGGCTTGTGCCATTCCCCGGGCATGCCCGGCTCATAGATCCACTTCTGCACATCCACTTTTTTAAAGACCTCGGGCAATTCCGCTTTCAAGAAATCGAGGAATCCCTCGGTGGACAGCGATTGGAACTGGAAACTATTTATATATTTCTGGATGAACGCGTCAAACCTTTTGCGCCCAACTGCAATTTCACATTCCCTCAAGAAGATGCGGCCTTTTTGATAGGCCACGGCCGTCGTGAACGAATCGGCGTCCTTTTCATCGCCCGGCAGTTTCAGGCAGGTTGTGGGCGAGTCCATGCCGAAACGTTCCATGAGCGCCAGCAATTGTTGCCCGGCATAAGCGGCCTGCAATTCCTGCGCATCCTTACCTTCCAATATCTCAGTGATGCGCGACTCGGCGTAAGTCGTCCACCCTTCGTTCAGCCAGAAGTCCCGCCACGTTGCGTTGGTGATCAGGTTCCCCGTCCAGGCATGAGCGAGTTCATGCGTAATCAGGGATGTCTGTCCGCGCGTCCCGAGGATGCACGTGGGAGTCAAAAACGTCAGGCGCGGATTTTCCATTCCGCCAAACGGAAATGACGGTGGCAGAACCAGCATATCGTAGCGTCCCCACCTGTATGGGCCAAATAAACTCTCGGCCTCGCGCAGTGTGGTTTCGGTTTCGGCAAACTCCCAGGCCGCGGCTTCGACGATCTCCGGCTCGGCATAGATGCCTGTACGCGGGCCCAACTCGCGGAAGACGAGATTGCCGACCGCCAGCGCGAACAAATAGGATGGGATGGGCTGTGGCATTTTGAAGAGGAAATGTCCGCTTCTTTCCTGTGCCTGAGCCTGCTCCGCCGCCATGACCGCCCTCAATGCCGACGGCCCATCCACTTCCGCCGAATACGTGAACCGCACCGACGGCGTATCCTGGCATGGAAAAATACTGCGCGCATGGATCGCCTGGCATTGACTGAACAGGAATGGGTGTTTCCCGCCCGCGGTCTGCGACTCGTTCATCCATTGCAAGGCGCGCGCCTCGGGCGATGTGCCGAATACAAGTGTGAAACTCGAGTCGTTCTCCAATCCCTTCACCTGTAACCGTTGCCCCAGGACCTCATCCTCCGGGTCGAACTCCCATTTCAGTGCGCGTCCACTTGCATGAGCCTGCTTCAGGTCGATCTTGTATGAATCCAAAAACAACACACCGTTGAGCGGCCCATTCAGTTGATATGTCGCTTCGATATCCAGAACTCGTTTGGCAAAATCAACCTTGATGCGAAAGTCAATGTGACTGATCCTTCCCTGCGAAAGGTCTGCATATGTGGTGGGGTCCTGGATTGTCATTTTGATTCCTCTATTATTTCGCGATGCTCGCTATGCTCGCAAAATCCGCGAACAGACCATATGCCGTTTCAACCGGTCCGCCTTGCATGCCGGGTTTTTCAGAGAGCGTGATTGAGTAATCGAGAATCACATCTGTCCGCATCGTCAGGCCCGTGCTGGAATTCATCATGCCATACAACGGAGATGACGAGTCAACCAGTTCGGGCGCAACTCTCGCTTTGACTGTATCACCAACCCTCTCGGCCGAACAGACCAGTTTATAGCGTTTTCCCTCTGTTTTTGCCTTTGCGATCATTTCGGGTGTGATGCCGCGAATGCCGGTGGGGTTGACCTGTTGCGGTGTCATCGGCGTATCCATCAACACGGTCACCAGCGCTGCAACCTTGATCGCCGCATCCCAACCGTCCACATCGTTGGTGGGATCGGTCTCCGCCACGCCAATGGACTGGCAGAACCTGACCGCGTCTTCGTAGGATTCGCCGTTCTCCATTCTCGAAAGGATGATGTTCGTCGTCGCGTTGAAGATGCCTTTGACGGATGTCAGTTCCGCAAGAGGAAACGCCTCACGCATGACCGAGAAAACGGGCGCGCCGCCCAAAACAGCGGATTCAAACCTGAACTTTTTCCCCTTGGACTCCGCCAGCGCGGTCAACTCGCGATACCCGTGCACGACCGGCCCCTTGTTGGCAGTGATGGCATGCATCCCCAACTTCAACGCGGTGCGGATGTGGTCGAGGGCGGGTTGTCCCGTTTGGGTGTTGACAGGGGAGTTCTCGAACATGATGCTGGCCTGGGAGTGTTGAATCACCCCGAGTGAGTCATTGACCTGGAAAGTAGAAAGTGGCGAGATGGATTTTCCACTTTCCACTAATTCCAGGGCTTGTTGAATATCGAGTCCATCCGGATTAATAGCGAAACCATGTCTTCCGGTTGCGATTCCGGTGACGGAATAGGCGATGTCATGTCTGGATTTCATTAAGTCGCGTTTGCGTTCAAGCAGGCGGGCAAGTGCGCGTGCGACGTTTCCAAATCCGATGAAGGCGAGGTTGTAATGCATGGAGGTTCTCCTGAATAAGATTTATGTATTATCTGTCAAGTAATTTATAACGGCGGCCAGGGCATGGCGCGACGGTCACGCGGCTGACGGGGAAAGATTCCCTTTTTGAGGATCGAGTCCGCGCGGGATTGGAGGGCGAGGATCTCACTTGGGCTGAGATAAGGCGCAAGGTCAGCGAGCAGGTTCGAGTTTAAAGAAAGACGCGAGAGCAGGTCGTCTGGAATCGACTGCCCGCCGAAATCCCAAAGCACAGTGCGGAGTTTGTCGTCTTCGTGGAAGCAGATCCCGTGATCGATGGCGAAAAGTTTGTGCGTATCGTTCTCGAAGAAAACGTGACCGCCCTTGCGGTCCGCATTGTTGACGAACAGGTCGAAGAGGACGACAGGTTTAAGAAGTTGCTTATCTTCGGCAGAAAAATTGAAGTAATGATAGTTTGGATCGTGTTCGATGAATTGCTGGAGCGAACCTGCGCCGTAGGGGCCGTCCTCGCGCAGTGCGGTGAATGGGACGATGTGAAAGCCCAGCGACTCGCTGACAATGTACGCGGCAACTTCGCGTAACGCGAGCGTGTTCTCTTCAAAGTCCCAAAGGGGTTGTTCGCCGCGCGTGGGTTTGTACACGGCAGGATAGGTTTGGCCCTGATACGTGACATCCACGAGGAAGGTGTAGTTCGAGCCAAACGTGAATTGACCTTTGAGTTCAAGGCTGCCGTTTTGGAAAGCTTGTTGTAAGTCAACGGGGGAATTACTCATTGTGGTCAAACGTCAAATGTCGAAAGTTGAACATCATGTATTGACCTTTGACATTTGACTTTAGGCTCAAAGTGTTAATGCATATGCCCGTTCTTCTTCGGGCAGAAATGGCCTTCAGGTTCTTCGGGTTGTCCGCATTGCGGGCAGATCGGGCGTCCGCGTGAGGCGACTTCCACGCCCCAGCGTGCCAGCATCCGCACTTGTGTACGCGTCGCCCAAAAGCGGACAACCGCCGCGCTTTCGGGATCTTCCTCCTCGGTCAACAATTCCTTGGTGAATAACACGACCAGGTCGCGGTCCTTGTCGTAGCCAAGTCCAATTTCACCGACGCGAAAGAGTGGGTCCACGGGCGGGTTGATGCGCATCATGGCTTCCACATAATCGCCCGATGCTTCAGAAAGATCCGGGTTCTGTTCATTGAGCTGTGCAAGGAATTGCTCCACGCCGATGGCAAGTGAATGTAATTGCGCCTTCTCGATGATCACCGTGATGGTGCGTTGTTCCTGATAGGCCTGCAAATAAAAAACACGCTGGCCGGGCTTGCCGATGGCATCAGCGGTTAAATGGTCGCATGGGTCAACATCAAGTTCAAAACGGGGCATGAGCACCTTTGTTGAGGCGAGTATACCAGACCATCACCCTCCCTCCCCCAAATCCATTTGAATTCGGGGAGGGGTTATAATGCGGCTATCCCGTCAAAGGAGAGTCTTATGTATGATAAAAAACAATTGGGCGAATTAAAGAACCTGCTGGATCAGTGGGAAGAGACAAGCCTGGGGAAATTGCTTAACTCCCTGCCTGAACGCATGGATGAATTCATCACAACCTCCTCCGAACCGATCAACCGACTCTACACCCCGCTCGATATGGCGGATAGCGACTACGCTTCCTCTCTTGGACTTCCGGGTGAATACCCCTTCACGCGCGGAGTCCACCCGACGCTTCATCGTTCCAAACTCTGGACGATGCGCATGTTCGCCGGCTTCGGCACCGCTGAAGAAACGAATCAGCGCTTCAAATATTTACTGGAACAGGGGCAGACGGGTCTCTCCATCGCGTTCGATCTTGCGACCTTGATGGGCTACGATACGGACCAACCCGAAGCCCTGGGTGAGTTTGGCAAGTGCGGTGTGGCGGTCTCTTCCTTGAAAGACATGGAAATTTTGCTCGATGGCATTCCGCTCGATAAAGTGTCCACGAGCATGACGATCAACTCGCCCGCCGCGATCATTTGGGCGATGTACATCGCCGCCGCGGAGAATAAAGGTGTTCGGCCCGATCAATTGCGCGGCACCATCCAAAATGACATTCTCAAAGAGTTCATCGCGCAAAAGGAATATATCTTTCCGCCCGAACCTTCGATGCGACTCGTGGTTGACACGATGGAGTTTGGCTCACAAAAAGTTCCGCAATGGAACACGATCTCGATCAGCGGATACCACATCCGAGAGGCTGGTTCCACTGCCGCGCAGGAACTGGCATTCACACTTGGTGATGGACTCGAATACGTTCGCTGGGGCATCGCCCGCGGCATGGATGTGGACGAGTTTGCGCCGCGCCTCTCGTTCTTCTTCAACGCACACAATGATTTCTTCGAAGAGATCGCAAAGTACCGCGCGGCACGCCGCATTTGGGCACGTGAGATGAAGGAAACGTTCAAGGCAAAGAATCCGCGTTCATGGTTGTGCCGCTTCCACACGCAGACGGCGGGTGTATCACTGACTGCACAACAACCTGAAAATAATGTTGTGCGCGTTGCCATTCAGGCTCTTGCCGCTGTGTTGGGTGGAACCCAGTCATTGCACACGAACTCGCTTGACGAGGCACTGGCGCTTCCCTCCGAACATGCAGTGACCATCGCCCTGCGCACACAGCAGATCATCGCGGAAGAGTCCGGGGTGACGAACACGGTCGATCCGCTGGGAGGCAGTTTCTTCGTCGAAGCCATGACCGACCGCATCGAAGCGCAGGCGTATGAGTACTTCCGCCGGGTCGAAGAGCTGGGAGGGGTCATCCCCGCCATCGAAAAGGGATTCTTCCAGGGCGAGATCGCGGACGCCGCATATCGTTACCAGCGCGAGATAGATACGGGTGTCAGGAAAATCGTCGGTGTGAATGCTTATGCAGAAAACAAACCGCTGACGATCCCGATCCTCGAGATGGATCCAGCTGGTTATGAAAGACAGGTGAAGCGTCTCGAAGAGGTCCGCAAAACACGTGATAATGGACGAGTCGGCCAGACGCTGGATCGTCTGCGTATCGCATTGGAAGGGACGGAGAATACAATGCCGTTTATTATGGAGGCGGTTCACGCGTACGCGACACTGGGTGAGATCATCCAGGTGATGAAGGAAGCCTTCGGTGTGTACGAAGAACCGACGATGATATAGATATCTGGGATGTCATTGTGAACGAATGAGCGAAGCAATGATGCATGAAAGTAAAAGTGCCGGCCTGAAACAGGTCGGCACTTTTTGATATCAGGTTATCGAAATCATTTCTTTTCGCGCGGATTTGGTATTCCCTTTTCGGGCGGGAAGGTTGTAAAATATCACATCAAGCAATCATAAATCCGGATGAGATATTAATTGCAGGAGGCATACATGGCTACAAAGAAAACAGGCACGATTGGAATTCTGACGGGCGGTGGCGATGTCCCGGGGCTTAACCCGGCGATCCGCGCGGTCACCATTCGCGCGCTCCGTGAAGGATACAATGTGATCGGTATCCGGCGCGGCTGGGCTGGATTGGTGGACACCATCCGCGACAAGAATGCCGACAACAGCAACAACTTCCAGGTGTTGACCGAGGAAATTGTCAATAAAGCAGGCCGGACGGGAGGTACGTTCCTGCATACATCGCGCACGAATCCGGCAAAAGTCAAATTGGATCGCGTCCCTGAGCATCTACGGGACAAATACAAGGAAAACACCAACGATGTTACCGAGGAAGTGCTCAAGAACATCGATTTCATCGGGCTGGATTACCTCATTCCAATCGGCGGCGACGACACATTGAGTTATGGCGTTCGCATGTACCAGGAGGGCATGAAAGTTGTTGCCATTCCCAAAACAATGGACAACGACGTGCCGGGCACGGACTATTGCATTGGGTTCAGTACCTGTGTGACTCGCACCATCGAGATGGCGAACAGCCTGCGGACCGTGGCAGGCTCCCACGAGAGATTAATGGTCTTGGAGGTTTTCGGTCGCTATGCAGGCTTTACCGCCATGCTTCCCACCATGGCGGGCGCGTCGCACCGTTGTGTGATTCCCGAATTCAAGTTCAACATCGAACGGCTTGCCGAACTTCTGATGCTCGACCGTCAGTACAACCCGAGTCATTATTCAGTTGTGCTGGTCTCGGAAGGCGCCATGTTCGAAGGCGGCGAGATGGTGTTCCAGGACAAGACCACCGATGCCTTCGGGCATGCCAAACTGGGAGGCATCGGCGACCTCGTTTCAGCGAACCTCAAGGACTTTACAGCCAAATACAACAATGGGCGTTCGGTGGATATCGTCAATCAGAAGCTTGGTTATCTTGTCCGTTGCGGCGACCCGGACGCGATCGATTCGATCGTGCCGATGGCGTATGGCAATCTTGCACTGGACCTTGTTCTCAAGAATGTGCATGGACGCCTCGTGGTGCTCAAGAACGGACGTTATGACAACATCCCCGTGGACATTGTGACCAGCACAAAGAAGACCGTCAATGTGGAGCGCTTCTATAACACCGACCGCCTGCGACCGAAGTTCGAAAGCTTTGAGATGACCCCGTTGTTCATCATGACCAGCGAAGCGATCTAGTGCCATTGCGAGTGGCGCATCAACGCCACGAAGTACTCTCCTTTTGCGCGGAGATTATTTACGCTTCGCGCTTGACCTGAAACACATCGAAATCCCGGGCCACGACTGAATTTGGAAATGTGGCCTGGGCTTCTTTTAAGACATCCTTCTCGCGATAACGGCGTGAGATGTGCGTGATGATCAATTTCTTGACATTCGCTTTGACCGCCAACTCCGCGACCTGGCGTGCAGTCATGTGCGAGAACTGACTTGCCATCTCCGTCTCTTCCTCGAGATAGGTCGATTCGATCACCAGCGCGTCCGCATTTCGCGCGACCTCGACCAGGTTTTCCGTTTTACCGGTATCTCCCACAATGACGAGTTTCGCGCCCTTTTGAAGCGGACCCAGCACATCGTCCGGCGCGATGCGCTTTCCATCGGGCAGGATAAGGCTTTCGCCCTCGACAAGTCTCCGTCGTTCCGGTCCGAACGGGACGCCGAGTTCATCCGCTTTTTCAGGAAGGAAAGGACGGCGCGCCTTTCCCTCGAAAACATACCCAAGACAATCCGGTCCGCGGTGGGTGACGGGAAACGCGCTCACGGTGAAATCATCTGTTTCGAAGAACGTGCCGGGCTTGATCTCATTCATCCGCAACGGCATGGGAGGCTGGTTGCCGCGCAGTACAACATCATAGACCAGTGCATGGACACGGTCGAGCGTGGAACGCCCGCCAAAGATATCAAGTTCTTCGATCGCCTCCCATCGCAGGAACGTGCTGAGCAAACCGCCCAGCCCGAGGATGTGATCGAGGTGTCCGTGCGTAAGCAGGATCTTAGTGAGGTTCTTGAACCCTGTGCCCGATTGCAGGATCTGTCGTTGCGTGCCCTCGCCGCAGTCCACCAGAAAACGATGTTCATCGTGTTTGACGATCTGTGCTGAAAGCCCGCGCTTTGCAGATGGAGCGGATGCGGAAGTGCCAAGAAAAAGTATTTCGAACAAGTTGAATCCTTGAGTGGACAAAATCTGCCACAGAGATCACAGAGTCTCTGAGAACTCTGTATGCTCTGTGGCGAACCCATTGAGTTACATGGTTGTATAATTTTACCCCAAATGAAAACCAGACCATTTGTGCTATACTCCAACAAGCATTATGCCGCTTAAGGTTCCATTTTTTTCATCGCCTCAAAAGCCCAAAGCCGGATCAAAAACAAAGGGGACATCCTCCAGGCAACCGTCCGGCAAGAACAAGGGAAAACCACATCCCAAACGGGAAAAAGTTTCGCATCCTCCTCCGGAACCTGTTTCTCCTTCCTGGTGGGATTCCCTCTCTGATGAACGCAAACTGGACGTGGTCGGTGCGATCATGGCGGTTGTGGGCGTTCTGACGGTCCTCATCCTGTTCTCCGCCCAGCGCAGCGTCGTCACTGAAAGTTTGATGAGCATATTAAGCCGGACCTTTGGCTGGGGCATTTACATCCTGCCGGTGGGGTTGATCGCGATGGGCATCTGGCTCATCCTGCGCCGCATAGAAAAACTGCCTCCGCTCACATTGGAACGCGCAACTGGAATCATCATCCTGTTCCTGTGGTTGCTGGCAACCATGCATTTCATCATTGCCGCGCCCGAAATGGCGGAACAAGCCGCCATGGATGGGGCTGGTGGCGGATATATCGGCAGTGTAGTCGAAAGGGCCCTGTTCAAATATCTGGGTACGGGAGGGGCGGTTGTTGCACTGCTGGCATGGCTTCTCATTGCTATGACAATGACTTTCGATATCGAAATGCAGGACTTGTTCAAATGGGTCAGCCCACTTTCTACATATTTGCGCGAGATGTTTGCCCAGCGCTTTTCAAAGACTGACATGTCATCCCCTGATGATGCAGAAGTTGCCTCCAACGGATTTACTCCGTTGCATCGCCCTGAGCCTGTCGTCAATGAATCTCCCGCACTGGGGACACCTGTGACGACGGTCAAACCAGTGGAGGCGGTCATCAACTGGCAGTTGCCGGATGTGAAAAACATCCTTGAACCGGGGTCTGCACCGGAGGTCAACGAAGAGTTCATTCAACAACGTTCCAGATTAATTCAGGAGACTTTGGCATCCTTCGGCGCGCCGGTCCAGGTGGTGGAGATCAATCGCGGGCCTGCCATCACGCAGTTCGGGGTGGAGCCGCTTTTCGTCGAGACGAGAGGCGGGCGCATGAAGGTACGCGTCAACAAGATCGCGTCACTCGCGGACGACCTCGCTCTCGCGCTTGCCGCGCCGCGCATTCGTATTCAGGCGCCGGTGCCCGGTCATAGTTATGTGGGCATCGAAGTGCCGAACGATGAAATGACGCTTGTTGCTTTGCGCGATATTGTGGAGAGCGAATCCTTCCAGCGAAATACGAACCCGATGAAGTTTGCCCTCGGCAGGGATGTGACAGGTCATCCGGTCAACACCACGCTGGAGAATATGCCGCACCTGTTGATCGCCGGCACAACAGGTTCTGGTAAATCAGTCTGTGTAAACTCCATTCTCACGTGCATGCTTTTGCATAACACTCCCGAAGAATTGAAGTTGATCCTGGTTGACCCGAAGCGTGTGGAACTGACGGGTTATAACGGAATCCCACATCTGCTTTCGCCGGTGGTCGTGGAAGTGGAACGCGTAATCGGCGCACTGCAATGGATGACCCGTGAAATGGACAGGCGTTATCATTTGTTCGCGCAGGTCGGTGCGCGTAATATCAATGATTACAACGCTCGCATGAAACTGCAGGGACAAAAGAAACTCCCGCTCCTTGTCATCGTGATAGACGAACTCGCAGACCTGATGATGATCTCCCCGACCGAAACGGAACAGACCATCACACGTCTCGCCCAACTTGCGCGCGCCACCGGCATTCACATGATCCTTGCCACACAACGTCCGTCCGTGGATGTGGTGACAGGTTTGATCAAGGCGAACTTCCCGGCACGCATCGCGTTCGCTGTTGCTTCCAATACAGACAGCCGCGTCATCCTCGATCAACCCGGCGCCGAACGCCTGCTCGGCCGCGGTGACATGCTCTTCCAGGCGCCGGATGCGCCAGCTCCCGTCCGTTTGCAGGGTGTGTTCGTTTCAGACCATGAGATTCAAAACCTTGTGGATTTCTGGCGCGCACAGTTGGGCGGGGCAAGTCCGTATGCGGCACCATCCATGCCGGCAGACATTCCCAAATCTGATGTGCCTCTCAAGCAGACCGCCATGTTCGAGGACATGAAGCCGGAAGACTCCAATGTTGACCCGTTATTTGCAGAGGCGATTGACCTTGTCCGCAAAGAGGGGCGCGCCTCCGTATCCATGTTGCAGAGACGATTACGCATTGGTTATACACGCGCGGCAAGACTTGTGGATATGATGGAAGACAAGGGAATTGTAGGTCCACCAGAAGGTGGAACGCAGATGAGACAAATTCTGGAGTACGGTTCTACCGCGCCGCCAAAGGATGATGGTGCGTAATAATTTGCAGGGGCGGGGTTGACCCCGCCCCTGCAAATTATTGATATAATTTTCCCATCGCCCTGATAGTTCAATGGACAGAACAAGGCACTCCTAAGGCTTAGATGTAGGTTCGATTCCTACTCAGGGCATATATACAAGTAGGCATAAAGTACTATCCGGGTTCTAACAAAACTATAATAAAAACCCCTTGAAAAAAAATAGTCAGTGTAGTAATATATAAAAGATGACTGCTAGGGTGCCCCCCTCACTCTGGCAGTTATCATTTAATAAAGACTTCACCCCTGGTTCCTCTCTTCGATAGCGCTCAGCGCAAACCGGAGAGAGGTATTTATTTTGCAATCTTCTTCAAAACTTCCCCAAACTTTTCAAGTTCAGCCACTGTATTGTAATGCACCGGCCCAACGCGGATCATGCCGCCTGCCTCCAATAGTCCAAGCCTTTCCACGATGGCCAGCGCATAGTTATGTCCGTTCCATACATAAATATCATGCCTGCCGATTTCATCGGCAAGTCGTTCAGGGTCTTTGCCTTCGACAGTAAACGAAACAGTGGGGACACGTTCATCCAGACGACCCAAATCCGTGATGCCGTGGATTCGCGTTCCCGGAACCGATTCCACGATCCTGATCAAAGACCTGGATAGCTGGGACTCATACGCCTGCATCGCAGACATCCCCTTTTTCAATTCCAATCTTCGACCGGTGAATCCCGCCTCTTTCCACGCCGATTCCTGATCCGCACCGAATTCCCGCCCCAGCCATTCGAGATATTCCAGCGCGCCCAACACACCTGCAATGCCTTCGTGGTTTTGTGTGCCGGTTTCGAATTTGTACGGCAACTCATCCGATGCCGGGCGGACTTTATATGCTTTCAATTCATTGAGTAAATCATACTTTCCATATAACGCGCCTGCATGAGGGCCGAAAAATTTATATGCGCTACAAACGAGGAAATCACAACCGATATCCTGCACATCAATGGGACCGTGAGGCGCATATTGCACAGCGTCAATGTAGACAAGCGCTCCCGCGTCCTTCGCCATTTGCGTCAACTTCTTGACCGGGTTCACCGTTCCCAGCAAATTCGATGCATATCCAAATGCCGCGATCTTTGGCTTCTTCTCCAATGCTCTGGCAAAATCATCCAGATCAAGTGTGCCTTCCTCCACGTCCATATCCACCCAGAGCAGGTTGCATCCCTTGTCCTCCGCGATCAACATCCATGGGGAAATATTGGCGTCGTGGTCAAGCCGCGTCACAAGGATATTGTCCCCCGCCCGCAAATTGCGCGCCAGCGAACGGGACATGTGGAGGGTGAGCGTTGTCATATTGTTGCCAAAGATGATCTCCTCGGGACGCGACGCGTTGAGAAAATCCGCCATGGCGGCATGTGCCTCATGCAGTATCTCGTCCGACCTGCGGCTGGTCTCGAACATTCCTTCATGGTTGGCATTGTTTTCGAGCAGGTAACGGTTGATTCGGTCGAGGCTGGGTTTTGAAATTTGTGTCCCTGCGGGGTTATCGAGGAAGATTGCCGGGCGGTCAAGCGAAGGGAATTGCTGACGAACGATGTGCAAATCGAGTGACATAAATCTCCTATGAATTGAATCCGAACATGAAAAATTGTATACTTTAATTGTACCCTACAGAAAGGAAACCCATGTTCGAAAGTATTTTGCTCGCTGTGGATGGTTCAGAACATGGCTACAATGCCGCACAGATGGCTGCCGATCTGGCGCGTGCGATGAAATCCGAGAAACTGCGAATCGTTGTATCGTATGGTCGAATCCCACCCTATCTCGGCGAACCGAACCTCCAACATGCAATCGATGCCCGTCTGAACGAGGCACGGGGAATCCTGCAAAAGACAGTGGAAATTGTGGGGGATGTCCCGGCGGAGATTCACACGGAATTGATCGAAGGGGATGCGGCAGAGTCGATCATCGAAGTGGCAGAGACACGCAACAGCAGTTTAATTGTCATGGGTTCGCGCGGTCTGGGGCGGCTGGCCGGGCTGGTTCTAGGCAGCACCAGTCAGAAGGTTGTCAGTCATGCCCCCTGCCCGGTACTCATCGTGAGGTAGCGAGTCGCTCCGCCTCGGCAAATTCTTCCGGCGTGTTCACATTCCAAAAGGCCAGTCCATGCGGGTCGAAAGATTTTATTTCATCGGAAGTGAGCACGCGTACCTTGACCTGTGGAAACCATGCGATGACTTTCCATTGATCGGCATTGATCGCTGATTCAATTGCGGGAAGACAGGTTTCACGACGATAGACGGCATGCAGAGGTTCATACCCCTCATCCGATCGGGCGATGACCACATCCGCTTCATTCTGGACCATGAGCCTGCTCATGCCCCCAATCAGCCTCGCACTGGCGAAAGGCATATCGCAGGCAACGACCGCCACATGGGGATGCGCGGCGGAAGCGACCGCAGTGTAGAGTCCGCCCAGTGCGCCGCGATCAGGTTTGAGGTCCGAAACGAGGCGCACACCGAGGAATTCATAATCAGCCGGGCGATTCGTCGTTACAATGAGTTCATCCGCAATGGGACGAAGTCTATCCACCACGCGTTGAATAAGGGGGTGTTCGAGAAAAGGCTTGAGCGCCTTGTCTTCACCCATGCGTGAGGACGCTCCGCCAGCCTGTATACAAACAGTGAGCATTTGGTGTATTATAAAGTGGAAAGAAGGTTCGTATGACTACTACCATTGGCGATTTACTGGATACATTAACAGCCCCCGGGGAGTTATACGAAAAACTGGCAGATAACACTATCCTCTGCCATGCCTGTGGACATCGTTGCAAGATCCGCGAGGGCAAACGTGGAATCTGCCAGGTGCGGTTCAATGTGGATGGGGAGTTGCGCGTGCCGCATGGATATGTCGCCGCTTTACAAAGTGATCCAATTGAGAAGAAACCATTCTTTCATGTTCTGCCCGGCGCCAATGCGTTGACGTTTGGAATGTTGGGATGCGATTTCCATTGTGGCTATTGCCAGAACTGGTTGACATCGCAGGCAATGCGCGACCCTGATTCCGATATTTCAGCAAATTACATCCGCAAGATTTC
>DATIUT010000368.1:0-10152 GCA_035466615.1 Anaerolineales bacterium
AGCCGATTGGTTTCCCTTCGGGGTCGATTAATTCTAATACGACCGGCTGAAGGTTGAAGGGCCACACATCCCCGTTCACGTTCAAGACTCCATCGGAAATTGTTTCTTCAACAAGAGGCTCGACCACCCCGACGGGTTCAGACGGATTGCCCGTCGGGTTGATCTCATTGACGCCGGAAGAGAGCAAAAGAACACGGACAGAATTCAAAGACTGGACTCTTCCCTCCTTGTCAAAAGTGCTGACCGTGATGCGTCCCACCTCCGCCTCTGCTGAGATTTCAAATGTAATTTTCGCGGTCTGAAAAATGCCATCTCTCGACGTCGGCACATTGCGTTTTAAGGTCCGCGCCAATAAGCGGCCATCCTCGCCATACAAATCAATCTGCACCCGTTTGCTTTCGCCAGCAATAATGTTCATGCGAAGGTTGATCGGTGAAACCACCTTGGACATGGGTCCCGGTGCAAAAAATTGGATCGCGGAGAGTTTATGACCCGGAATTGCGGTCGGTGTATAAGTGGGAGCCGGGGTAAAGGTAAGGGTCGGCTCGGGAGGGATTGTTGGAATTTCCATTGGGATGGATGCGACGTAGGTGGCAGTTGCCGAATCACTCGCGGATTGCGCTATAGACTCAGCGGTCAACGCAATGACCGTTGGCAGGTACTCAGGAGGATAAGGCGTCGGGATGGAACTTTGGGCCGTTGAAGTGCAACCGCTTATAAGTCCAAGAAGAGAGGCAAGAAGGAGTGAAATCCGTTTCATGGATAAAGTATCGAGTCTTTGCGAACAGCAGTTTACGAAACGGAGCAATCTCCACAATGACGGGAGATTGCTTCGTCAGACTAAACCTTCCCCGCAAAGATGAGTGTAATTACAGCCCGTAGATCTCACTATATTTCTTTGTCAAATAACGGACGTAAGGTTCGGGCGTGATCTTCGAGCCAGCAACTTTCTCGACAAGTACCTGCGGCTCGTATTTCTGACCGTGCTGGTGGATGTTCTTGCGGAGCCAGCCAAGCAGTTCACTGAAATTGCCCTTGCGGATCTGGTCGTCGAGGTTGCGGATGTCCATGTTGATCCTCTCCCACAATTGCGCGGAGACCAAATTGCCAAGGGCATAAGTGGAGAAGTAACCGATGGAGCCGTAGGACCAGTGAATATCCTGCAATACGCCTTTCGCATCGTTGGGAGGCGTGATGCCGAGATATTCCTGCATCTTGGTGTTCCAGATCTCGGGCAAATCCTTGATGGCAACCCTGCCTTCCACCATGGCAATCTCAAGTTCGAGGCGGAGCATGATATGAAGGTTGTATGTCGCTTCATCTGCATTGACTCGGATGAGCGAAGGCTCGACCTTGTTGATGGCTTTGTAAAACGCTTTGACGCCCACACCATCCAATTGTGAAGGAAACACCTTTTTGAGGGCTGGAAAGAAATGTTCCCAGAACGGAAGCGAACGCCCGACCAAATTCTCCCACATGCGCGACTGTGATTCATGCACAGCCAGCGAAGTGCCGCCCATCAGCGGCGTGCGAGCATAGGCGGGATTCACGCCCTGCTCGTACATGGCATGACCGGATTCGTGCAAGGTGCTGAACAAGGTCGCGGTGGGGTTGTCAGCTTCGAAGCGCGTTGTGATGCGGACATCGCCAGGGCCGAAGGTCGTTTGGAACGGATGCGGCGCCTTATCCTGACGCCCGCCGCTCCAATCGTATCCATATTTGGTGATGACATCCACGCCAAAATCCATCATCTTCTTTTCGTTGTATTTCCTGTGCAGGAAATCGTCCTTGACTTGTTTTGCAGATGTGATGGCTTTGATGAGCTCCACCTGTTTCGGGCGCAAGACATTGAAGATTTCTTTCACATCTGCGGTTTTCATGCCGGGTTCATAGTCATCGAGCAAAGTGTCATATGGATGATCGGCTGGCGGGAAGAAGGAGATGTATTTCCTGACCAGGTCAACCACCTTTTCAAGATGCGGCTGGAAGATGGAAAATTCCGATTTGCCCTTTGCCTCCACCCACGCTTCAAAAGCCTTCGATGTAACAACTGCCTGCTCCGCCACAAATTCCGGGGGCACGCGTTTGGCCTTATCGTAATTACGCGCGGCAACACGAACCATCGCGGCTTCGTCCGAAGCAGGATCGGCGTCTGCAAAATCCGCTTTGAGGTCCTCGATCAACCTGCCTACTTCATCACTGACGAATTTTTCCTGCGCAATCTTGCTCAACGTTGCAAGTTGCTGTCCGCGTGCTTCAGCGCCTCCCGGCGGCATGTTCACCTGCTGGTCCCAGCCCAGTACCGCCGCGGCATGGCCAATGTCTGACACTTCACCCAGAAGCACCTTCAATTTTTCCAGTTTTTCACTCATGGTTTCTCCCAATTGAGCGGAAGCCAGCCCGCTCCACGAAAATAGATGTAGTATAAACAGCAAAGCAGGATGCTATCCTGCTTTGTAAAATCATGCAACCCTCCATCGGAGCGTCTCACCGCGCAATGCAGATAATACCTCATGGGCAATATCCTCCGAAGCACGGGACTGTGCCTCAACCGTCTGCGCCCCAATATGCGGAGTTGCGATCACGCGTGGATGGGAAACTGTCTCTGTCAAACCGGGCGGTTCCTGCCCAAAGACATCCAGCGCGGCGCCCGCCACCTTTCCGCTGTTCAATGCGTCCACCAAAGCGGCTTCGTCGATGATGCCGCCGCGCGCCGCACAGACAATGCGCACACCATCTTTCATTTGAGAAATTGCCATCGGTCCGATCATGTCGCGCGTATCAACGGTAAGCGGCATATGCAAAGAGATGAAATCAGACCATGCATACAACTCCTGTAATGAGACAGGTTCAGCGCCGCGCCTTTTGATTTCGTCTTCCCGGATCAAGGGATCGTAGGCGATCACTTTCATACCAAAGGCCGCGGCGCGCTTTCCCACTTCCACGCCAATGCGGCCATAGCCGATGACGCCCAGAGTCTTGCCGTTCACCTCCACACCTTCCAGTTCCTTTTTCAGCCACTTGTCCTTTTTCATGCCCGCGTCAGCGCGAGGGATCTCACGCGCCAGGGCAAGCATAAGACCAAAGGTCAATTCAGCAACAGCAAGTGAAGTGGATGTCGGCGCGTTGACAACAGCAATGTTGTTCGACTTCGCGGCTCCCAGGTCAATGTTATCCACGCCGACGCCGGCGCGCCCAATCACTTTCAGCCTGGACCCGGCATCCATAACGGAGGCAGTTACCTTGGTCCGGCCTCGAACGATAAGCGCGTCGTATTCGGGAATCGCCTTGAGCAGATCATCCGCTGAAATACCGCCTTTGTCGTCAACTTCAGCAAGGCTACGCAAAATGGATTGGCCCGTTTCGTCCAATCCGTCTGTGATGAGGATTTTGTAATTGGTCATGGGCTTATTTTAACGCATGTAGGGGCGAGCGTATCCCGCCGTTACAAATTTATTCGTACCTTAATGCTTCCACAGGTTCCAGGTTTGCGGCACGGCTGGCAGGATAGATCCCAAAGAACAGGCCAACCGCGGCAGAGAAAATCGTTGCGAGCAGAACCGCGTCGATGCCGACAACCGGCGTGAATGCCGTACCACTCGCTTCAGCGATGCGCCCAACGATGAAGGAGATCAGCCAACCGAATGCGATCCCGATGATCCCGCCAATGAGGCTGAGCAAAGACGACTCGGTGAGAAACTGCGTGAGAATGTCGCGCTTGCGCGCCCCGAGCGCCTTGCGCAAACCGATTTCGCGCGTACGCTCTGTGACGGAAACGAGCATGATGTTCATAATACCAATGCCACCTACAAGCAGGGAGATACCGGCAATGCCACCAAGGAAGATCGTCAGGATGCCGGTAATGGACTGGAATGTAGCAAGCAGATCCTGTTGCGTAAAGATCGTGAAGTCGTCTGCACCCACAGGTGTTCGGTGACGTGTGCGAAGAATCTGCGCGACCTCATCGGATGCCTGCGTGACCACATCACCGCTGACCGCCTGCACAAAGATGACATCCACACGATCACTGGTGCTTCGACGGATCAATCGCATCTGGGCAGTGGTAAATGGAACGATCACAACATTATCCTGACTCCCAAACGAACCGCCGCCCTTCGACTCGAGCACGCCGATTACACGAAATGGCTGTCCTTCAATGCGAACTGTTTCCCCGGTAACACCGTCCGAGTGGCCAAACAATTCCTCCGCAACCTCGGGTCCAAGCAATACGACCGAGGCACGTCCGAGCATGTGTTCCTCGGAAATGAACTCACCTTCAGTGATGTTGTAATTGCGCGCCGTGAAGTAATCCGGGGTGACGCCGAATACCTGAGGCGAAACCTGTTCGCCGCCAAAGGAGACGATCCCATTTCCCTGCAATGCGGGCGCCACTGCTGCAACAGATGGTGCGGCGAACTGATCACGCAGCGCTTCGGCATCACCCAACGTCAACGGCTTGGGATTGCGAACGTTATCACCCGGATCGCCGCGGAAGACGAAAAGCAAATTCGTGCCAATGCCGCTAATGGAGCCTGTGATGGATTGCTCCGCACCGGTCCCCACTGCGAGCATGGCGATCACTGCCGCCACGCCGATCACGATCCCAAGCACGGTCAGACCGGACCTGAGCTTGTTCCCGCTTAAAGATTCCAATGCCTCAAGAAAAGCCTGTATGACTGTCATGAGTCACCATCCAATTCTCCATCCTTCAAGCGGACGACCCGTTGTGTCTGCTCGGCGATCTTGGGGTCGTGTGTAACGATGATCAGGGTTGTACCGAGGTCCTTATTCAGGCTGAGCAACAGGTTCATGATTTCCTGTCCAACCTTCGAATCGAGATTGCCCGTCGGTTCATCCGCCATGATGATGGCGGGGTTGTTGACGATGGCACGCGCCACGGCAACGCGTTGTTGTTGTCCCCCGGAGAGTTCATAGGGACGATGGGTCATGCGGTCTTCCAAACCCACAGCCTTCAAAGCTTCCATCGCGCGTTGACGACGGTTTTCTGTTGCACCAGAGTACCGCAATGGCAGTTCGACATTTGTGATGGCAGTCTGCCGTGAGAGAAGGTTGAAACTCTGGAAGACAAAACCGACTTTACGGTTACGGATGTCCGCCAGTTGATCATCTGTCAGCGAAGCGACAGCTTCCCCATCCAGCACATACTCGCCGGAGGTCGGCCGATCCAGACAGCCAAGCGTATTCATCAACGTGGACTTGCCGGAGCCGGACGGTCCCATGATGGAGATCACCTCTCCACGCTTGATATTGAACGAGACGCCGCGCAACGCATGGACTTCGACCTCGCCCATTTTGTAGACCTTGCTCAGGTCATGTGTTTCAATTACGTTCGTCATATCCTAATTCCCGAAGGGACCGCCACCGCCGCCACCCGGACCCATAAACTCGGTCGGCGGATTCAAGATCACAGCGTCACCCTCCTCAACATCGCCGCCCACCAGCACGCTCATGGTGTCAGATGAAGACCCAAGCCGGACGGTTCTTTTAACAGGCAGGTTGTTTTCCAGAATATAAACCACGCGCTCCCCGTCCGAAAGGCGAACAGCGCGGTTCGGAATGAGGAGAACATCCACAAGTTCCTTGACGGTAATGTTTACGGCCGCGGTCATGCCGGGTTTCACGAGTGAATCTGCATCGGTCAATTCGACAGTCACTTTGAAATTAACCACACCGGCAGAGACTGTCCCTGTTTGCGCAACCTCAACAACCGACCCATGATATTCCTCTCCAAGAATGGCATCGAAAGTCAGGGTGACAGGTTGACCGACGGCGACACTATTGATATCCACTTCTGAGACATTTACATCCACCAACAAACTGGACAGGTCGTCAATGCGAAAAGCCGTGGCACCCGCGCTGATTTGATCGCCGGGGAGCGGGTAGGATTCGGTCACAATACCGGAAAAAGGCGCGGTCACACGCGCCAAATTCATGGTTGCTCGAGCTGCATCCACTCGGGCTTGGGCAGCCACGATCTCGGCAGTGTTCCCCGCACTCAAACGATCATATTCCCGCTGGGCATCCGTTTCCTGCGCCAGAGCAAGATCCAGCGCGGCGCGATACTTTGCGGCATCAAGCTCCGAGGGTTTTCCTAAATACCAATCGAGCGTGGCTTGCTTTCTGTCCCGTTCGAGCCGGGCGTTGGTCAGCTCCAATAATGCCTGTGCCTTGAGCGAGTCTCCATCCGGACGGTTCTTGACAAGCTTGTAGGCATCCTCTGCAAAAGAGACTCGTCTTTTCGCAAGGTCGATCTCCGCCTGGGTTTGATCGAGCAGGTCATCAGAAGCACGCCGATAATCCAGCTTGGTTACGTCCTTTTGCGCATCTTCAACAGCCTGTTTTGCATTTGCCAGGTTTTGCGCGGCTTGCGCCAGGGCGGCGTCTGAATTGAGCAGATCATCCAGTGCCAATTCTGCATTGACCAGGTCTGCCTCCGCCAGGATGATGCTTTGGGGCAGTGATGACTTGGACAGGAACGCCATCACAAAACCGGAAGGCACATTATCGCCAACCTTTACATTGACCTTATCCACTGTACCAGCCGCCTGCCAGATCAGGATGGCGGTTTGTTTGGCGCGCACGGTACCGGTGGCGCCGATCGTCGCAGTCAATGTGCCGCGCTCAATGGTGGTGGTTTGGAACATACTCTCCGCGCTGGCATTCCTGTTTTGATTAAACCAGAATGCCGATGCAGCAACAGCGATCACGAGGAGCAGTATCAATACCACCCGATATTTCTTCAAAAACTTTCCCATTTCTTTACCTCCGCGAGGGGGTTGCCTCGCCAATATATACGTAAAATCTTCAGCAGGAGTTATATCCTAGAAATATGAATTGACAATGAATTTCAATGGCTGACAGATGAAATTCCAACAATATTACAATTGTGACGATTGTCGTCCAGTTTGGTGACATTTAAGCCTGTGGATGGGATTTATGTTTGGGTATCATTAAACTGATACCCATGTTTATATCATCCTCCGGAGGACTTCATGCAGTTCATACCCAGTGAAACCCTCGTCATTGATCGCAAGGCAAGAGCGAACATGCCATTTTTCGATCTTGACCTGCGGTCTCCCGAAGAGCGGACCTGTGACTTTGACGGCGTGGTCATCGAATTCGACCCTGAACGTGCGATGGTCGAAGCATCACGCTGCATCCACTGCCCGGATCCGGCCCCCTGCATGGTGGCATGTCCCACGCACAACGACATTCCATCTGCCATGTGGTTGATCGAGCAGGGACGTTTCTCGGAAGCTGCGGATCTATATCACCAAACCAGTTCCCTGCCGGAAATTTGCGGACGCGTTTGCCCGCATGAGGCTCTGTGTCAGGGTTCCTGTGTCTTGAACAAACATCACACACCGGTCCTTTGCGGCGAACTGGAAGCCTTTACAGTGGATCACCAACGCCGCCATGAGGGACGCGTGATCCCACTCGCTCCTCCGACAGGGAAGCGGGTCGCCATCATCGGGGCTGGACCTGCCGGTTTGGGCTGTGCCGACCAACTTGTCCAGCGCGGACATGAAGTTACAATTTTCGAATCCAAACCTGCTCCGGGCGGATTGCTTGTCTATGGCATTCCCAATTTCAAACTCCCAAAAGATGTCTGGGACGAAAAATGGGAAGAGTTCAAACATGCGGGCGTGAAGTTCTTTCCCAGCACATATATCGGAAAAGACAAGACCATTGACGACCTTTTCAAGGGAGGCTTCGATGCAGTCTTCATCGGCGTTGGCTCGGAGATCGATGCGAAGATGGAAGATACACCAGGCACAGACCTGCCCGGAGTCTATGAAGCGACCGATTTCCTCATCCGCGCCAACGTGGATCCGAATCTGCTTCCACCAGAGATGAAGAAACCGCTCGAGGTCGGCAAACGCGTGGTCGTGATAGGCGGTGGTGACACGGCGTCCGATTGCCTTCGCTCTGCGTTGCGGCTCGGCTCGGAAGAGGTCACCTGCCTCTACCGCCGTACAGAAAAGGAAATGCCCGGCGGTAAAAAGGACCGCAACATGGCCAGAGAAGAAGGCGCGAAATATCGCTTCCTGACTCAGTCGGTAAAGTTCATCGCGGGTGAGGATGGGAAGCTTGCCGCGGTTGAGTGCATCGAAATGAAACTGGGCGAACCCGATGCAAAAGGCAGGCGCAAACCGGTACCTGTGGAAGGCTCGAACTTCAGTGTGGCATGTGACACCGCCATCCTTGCCTTGGGTTACTGGCCCGACCCAATCATCGGCAAAACCACACCCGACCTTGAAACTCACAATTGGGGGCTGATCAAAGTGGATAAGAAAACCGGTGCAACTTCGCGTGCGGGCGTTTTCTCTGGCGGCGACTGTGCCACCGGCCCGGATCTCGTCGTCACAGCCATGGTCGGTGGACGCAAAGCCGCCTGGGCAATTGATGAATATTTGAGGAATAAAAAATAATTTGCATTCCATGATGCGAACTTAATTTGAAATCTGCTGAGGGCAGGTGAGTAGGGACACATTCTTGTGAGTGTGTCCCTACTGTTATTTAATGACCACAAGGGTATAATTTTCCGCATGCTTGATCGCATCGGACGAATTTTGGATATCGTGAGCATACTCACCGTGCTCATTGTCGTCGGAGGCAGTGACACTCCGCGTTTTACTGGCAATCCAGACCGTGCCCGCGTCTACACACGCGAGATCGAGTTCGATTATCCCAATTGGGTATGGGACGCTGCGTGGCTCAAAATCGAACAAGCCGCCCTCAGCACACCTCAAACCATCGATCGCGGCACGAGCAAGCAGATCGTATTTGAACACCTCCGTACCACACTTAACCTTATTCAAACAGAAACGCGTATCGAGCAGATCTACGCCGACCCCGATATCACTGACAAGGAGGCTGCGAGCGCGCTCCTGCGTTCGCAACGCGATGAGCTCATCGCAAGACAGGAGGATCTCGCGCCGTTCGCCGAGTCCATATTGCAGGGTCAGTTGAGCGAAACCCTGGCGCGGCTGGATCTCACCACCATGGGTCAACCCCTGCCGTCCGTCCTCTATCACAGTTCACCCACGCCGCTTGCCCTGATTGTTTCCAAGCGTGAAGAGATCGTCCAGATTGCCAACATCTCCGTCCTGCCAACATTGACCATTGACGATCAAATCACACTCGAAGATGAAGTCGCAAACTCGCTGGACGTTTCCACTCTTGTCGTGCCAATTGGCGGGGTCGGTGTTTACCCCACGATGGTGATGGAGACCACCGACCTGCCCTGGTTACTCAGCACCATAGCCCACGAATGGACTCACAATTACCTGAACCTGCGTCCGCTCGGACTCAATTACAGCACCACACCTGAACTCCGCACGATGAATGAGACAGCCGCAAACATCGTCGGCGATGAGGTGGGACGCTGGGTATTGCAGACGTACTACCCCGAAATGCTCGCTTCACGATCCAACCCCAGCTGGCTCTCCCTCGATCTGCATTTCCCCCCCTCCAACAGACTCGACGACCCACCTCCATTCGACTTCCGCGCGGAAATGCGCGAAACGCGTGTGAAAGCAGATGAATTACTGGCACAGGGCAGGATCGAAGAAGCAGAAACCTACATGGAAGGACGCCGTCAGATCTTCTGGCAGAATGGATACCTTCTGCGAAAACTCAACCAGGCTTATTTTGCATTTCACGGTGCCTATGCAGATACGCCCGGCGGTGCGGCGGGGGAGGACCCGGTTGGGCCTGCCGTGCGCACCCTGCGTGAACAAAGCGACTCACTGGCAGATTTCATCAAAACCATTGCCTGGATGACATCCTTCGATCAACTTTTGGAAGCGATCCGCCAATAATATTATGCGCCAATTCAAAAAATATCTTATCGCGTCTTTCTTGCTTCTTATTCTCATTCCTTCATGTGTCTCAACACCCACGGCAACACTTGAAGCCAATCCAACCGTCACAAGTATTCCCAAGATACTAACCAATCCTCCCTGCACATCATTTTCAGCCGCCCCCACACCGGGACCAGATACACCATCCCTCTTCCCGCCAATTACGCTATCCGATCATACGCGCGGGCCCGAGGACGCGATGGTCACAATCATGGTCTATGGCGATCTTCAGGATGGCACAAGCGGATTGTTCGCCGAGGTCGCG
>DATIUT010000369.1:0-4392 GCA_035466615.1 Anaerolineales bacterium
CTTATAGTGAACCCGGATCCCCCTTTCACCCACTTTCTGATCGTGAAATGGAAGTCCTGTCATGCGTGGTGCGTGGCATGAGCAACAAGGAAATTGCAAACCTGCTGGGGATCAGTCATCAGACAGTAAAGAATCATGTCACATCCATCTTGCGTAAGTTCAGTGTCGAAGATCGCACGCAGGCAGTTGTGTACGCATTAAAACGCGGTTGGGTTAAGTTGCAGGATACGACAATCAAACCTCAGGAGTAATACATGACAATGGAAAATCCATCCGGTGGCGAACTGGATCTGCAAACGGAACTTGAGGAAACGACAAAAGCATTGCGCGAGATTACATTGATGATCGAGCAAAGTCAAGGCGAGTTGTCCAAGCTTTCTCAGCGCAATGCCGCCATTACGACTCATCTTCAGCAGGTACAAGGTCAAATGGACTCCATGCCGCCTCAGGAAATCCGCAATGCCTATGATTCTGCACTGGATGCCCAACAACGCCTCTTTGTCATGCGGGGACAACTGGAAAAGCTGCAGGCTGAAAAAAACCATTTGGAACGCCTCAAAACCGTCCTGGAGAAGGCCCCTGCATCCTACGGTGGGAAAGGCACCTCGACTCTGTCTTCTTCGGGTGGCGCAAAAGGTACGATGGCGAGTGTTGAAATGTTGGTGAACGCGCAGGAAACAGAACGGCAAAGGCTTTCACGCCAAATGCACGACGGCCCGGCCCAGGCACTTTCCAATTTCATCCTCCAGACCGAGATTGCAATGCGATTGTTTGATGTAGACGCAGGCCAGGCCAAGGATGAACTTAATAACCTCAAATCATCCGCAATGGGAACTTTCCAGAAGGTCCGTAATTTTATATTTGAATTGCGCCCAATGATGTTGGACGACCTGGGGCTTGTGCCAACGGTTCGCAGGTACGCAGATGCGTTCAAGGAACAAACATCCCTTGATGTGAATGTGACAGTGACAGGTAATGAACGACGCCTTGAGCCCTATTTGGAGGTTATGATGTTCCGGGCCCTCCAGGAATTACTGGGGAATACCGCCCGTCACAGCCAGGCAACACAGGTCAAAGTGATGCTTGATATGGGCGAAAACCGTGTGCGTATCAGTGTGGATGACAACGGCCGGGGATTTGACCCGGATGTTATTCAACAGGGAAACAGCCTCGGGCTTAAATTGATTCGTGAGCGGGCTGAAATGCTGGGTGGAACTTTCGAGGTGGATAGTTCAGTTGGGCGGGGCACGCGGATTACCTTTGCTGTCCCAGCCCGCTCTTGATCCATCTTCAGGTTTGGAAAAATACCCGCTTTGTCAAGCGGCGGAACCCTACTTTCTTACTAAATTGTCATTCTAGTTTTGGGGTTATACTGTATAATATTTCAAATTGATGTATCTGCCGGATATCATTGGCGGAGATCGTGGAAGGAGAATTTCCTATGCGTCGCGGAAGAATATTGATATTGCTCGTTTTGATTGTGATCGTCGGTTTGGCTTTGGTGTATTTTGCCTTTGGGAGTCAACTTGGCGGTGGAGGCGGGCAGGCTGTAGCCACTCAAGCGACTACCAAACAGGTCTACTATGCCGCGCAAAACATCCCTCAAGGCACGGAGATCACCCCGGAAATGCTGGGAACTTTTTCCCTCCCTCCAGAAAATGTTGCGGAGGTAATGTTCGAGGTGGGCGAGGAAACGAATTTGGTTGGCCAGACAGCGCGTTTCTCTCTTGAACAGGGCACGTTGATCACATCTTCGATGGTTGGTGCCGGCCCCGGTGAGCTGCCTCCTCCTTCTTGGTCATTCCAGGTCCCTCCCGGCATGGTAGCAATTTCCATTCCAACTGATCGGCTCGCAACATCTGCATATTCTATTAATAAAGGCGCGCATATCAATGTAAACGTCTGCATGACGTTCGTTGATGTTGACCCTGCGTATCAGACATTGCTTCCAAATTATCTGTCGACCGTGAATGATATCTTTTTCCCAGAGGATGGCCGGCCAAATATCACCCTTGAGCCAGCAACTCAGGGAGAAGCGGCGCGACAGGGCCGTACCGAACTTGATCCGACCTTTCAGAAGCCGATTTATGTAGTTCCATCTGAGGCCCAGCGACCACGCTTGGTGTGCCAAGTCGTTCTGCAGGACGTCATAGTGTTGAACCTTGGGAATTTCCAACTCCAGGTGCAACCCGTTACCCCGGAACAGGATCCAAATGCTGCGGCTGTGCCGACTCAATCCGATCAGAGGCCGGATATCATAACCTTGATGGTTTCCCCGCAGGATTCTATTTCCCTGAATTATTTTGTGTATAGTGGCGCGATATTTTCGATGGCATTACGCAATCCAAACGATAATTCACGGGTTGATGCACAATCTGCCACCCTGACAAGTATTTTGACGCAATATAACATTTCATTGCCTTCCAAACTTCCATATGCTCAAAATACTCGTGTTGACTTCCTGAGCCAGCCTCTTCTGCCTAATGACATTGTCAATACTCAACCACAACAATAACCTACTGTTTGAGGTGAATCAGCATGTCAGGTGAGAAAATCCGTGTTTTAATCGTTGACGATGTTTCAGAAACTCGCGAAAACGTAAAGAAATTACTGCAGTTTGAGTCAGACGTTGAGGTGGTTGGAGTCGCACGGACTGGGAGGGAGGCAGTCCAGGCATCCCAGGATATGACCCCCGATGTTATCCTGATGGACATCAATATGCCGGATATGGATGGCATCGCGGCAACAGAAGCAATCCGTGCAAAACTCCCGGCCGTCCAGGTTATCATCCTGTCGGTTCAAAGCGACCAAAACTATATGCGCCGTGCCATGCTGGCAGGTGCGAGGGACTTTTTGACCAAGCCGCCCATGGGTGATGAACTGATCTCCGCTATTCGCCGCGCCGGTGAAATGGCACAGACGGAAAAGTCAAAAGTTGCCCGAGTACAAGCCACCCCAATTTCTGGCGTATCCGGTGTTGCCGCCAGTTATAGGGGTCCTCGGGGGAAGATCGTGGTAGTTTACAGCCCCAAAGGTGGTACTGGATGTACTACCTTGGCTGTTAACCTGGCAATTGTATTGAAAACTGCTGACACACGGGTTGCGCTTGTGGACGGCAACCTTCAGTTCGGTGATGTGGCAGTGTTTGTTAATGAACAGGGCAAGAACACGGTGCTCGATCTTGCTCCTCGCGCGGAGGAATTGGATGCCGAGATCGTGGAAGAGGTGATGGTTAAACATTCGGCGACTGGTTTGCATATACTCGCCGCGCCAAGCCGTCCTGAATATGCAGAAAAGATCTCAAGCGGACAGTTTTCCAAGATGCTTGAGTATTTGACACAGTTATATACCTATGTAATTGTTGATACTGCACCATTGCTTACAGACCTTATGTTGGCAACTATCGATGTGAGCGACATTATTGTACTTGTTACCACTCAGGACATTCCAGCGATCAAGAACAGCCGCCTCTTTCTGGACCTTTTACAGAATCTCGGCGTTCAGCGTGATCGAATCATGTTCATTATGAATCGTTTCGATAAAAGGGTGAATATCACACCTGAGCGCGTTGCTGACAACTTGAAACAGGAAGTTGTATTGGTTATACCTGCAGATGATGCTACGGCAGTGAAGGCCGTGAATCGCGGTGTGCCATTTGTTTTGGATAATAAAAACCAGCCTGTTGCGCGTGGAGTCTTTGCTCTCGCCGAAAATATCCGAACAAGGATTGCGGCTCAGCAGTCCGGCGGCGAATAACTCTTAATGTTTATTCATATTTGTAATTTGCAAGGAGATTGGTCAAAATGTCTCTTTTAAAAAGAATTGAACAGGGACAGGGTGGTTCCTCCTCTTCGGGTGGTGGTCAGTCCTCGGGTAAGGATGGGGAGGGATCTCGTCTTTCTTCGTTACAATCGCGAAGAGTGAATGCGCCCGTCACATCCCCACAAGCAGGGTCTTATTTTGACCTAAAAACACGTGTTCAAAATAAACTACTTTCCGTACTGGATCCAACCATGGATATTACGCGGACGGATGAAGTTCGGCGTACAATCCAGGACCTTTTCGAGCAAATCCTTGCTGAGGAGAATATTGTTTTATCCAGGCCTGAACGTGCCCGTCTCTTTGAGCAGATCGCGGCGGAAATTCTTGGCTTTGGTCCTTTGCAGCCATTACTTGAAGACGACACCATAACAGAAATCATGGTGAACGGCCCCAAGAATGTTTATATCGAACGAAAAGGCAAACTGCACCGTGTTCCGGTGACCTTCGAGAATAACGACCATGTTATGCGGGTTATTGACCGCATTGTTGCTCCTTTAGGCCGCCGTATTGACGAGTCCAGCCCGTATGTTGATGCACGTCTGCCGGATGGTTCTCGCGTGAATGCCGTTA
>DATIUT010000370.1:0-16809 GCA_035466615.1 Anaerolineales bacterium
GCTTCCGAAGCCGGGCGCATGACGACGATATCGCCATCGTTGATCATGGCATCGATCATCGAGTCCCCACGGACTTCCAGGGCAAAGAGGTTGTCGCCTTTATCCTTGGCGGGCAGGAGACTGCGGGCAATATCCACGGCATGAGCTTCGTTTTCCGTTTCGAAGGTGACACCGGGCTGAAGCTCAGGGAGGGGGATACCAGCCGCAATCGGACCGAGAATGGGAATGCGCAGGGTATCGACAGAAACGGGTGTCCCTGAAACTCGAACGCCGCGGGAGATCTTGCGGTCACGCTCGATCTTTCCCATCTTCTCGAGTTGGTCAAGATAGTAATTCACCACAGAAGTGGATGTAATGCCAGTCTTCTCGCCGATCTCGCGGATCGATGGGGGGTATTTATTCATACGCTGATACTCCGAGAGGAAGTCCAGGATCCTCTGGTGACGTTCGCCTAAACCTTTGCTTTTCCGGACCATCATCATAACTACCTCCTGCCAGGAATCTGGCATGATCAGAGCATTCTTCGCTCATTTGTGCTATGAATAATACTCGAACGCCTGTTCTGTGTCAAGTCTTGATTTACCCAAATTCATGGCTGTTGCAAAGTTAGTAATTTTGGGCTTCGGCTTCGTGTAGGAGGCGAAAATCAGCTGCTTTTTATGAATTTGTTTCAATGACGCCATAGACTTTGATTCCCGTCAAGCGACTTTGCAACAGTCATATGCCCAAATTAGTTACTAAACCCAGGTGCGGCGACGCATCCAGATGTACATGACGATTGGAAGTAGGGCAGTGATTAATAAAGTAACGAAGAAAGCTTCCCGAGCTGTCCAGCCAACCAGCCCCGCCACTGGTTCAAAGAAATTCATACCAAAGAAGCCTGTAATGAAAGTAAGAGGCATGAATAATGTGGTAATAAGGGTCAGCGTTTTCATAACCTCATTCATACGATTGTTGATGACCGAAAGATAACTGTCCAACGCGCCACCAACCAGGTCGCGCAGGCTTTCGTTCAGGTCGTGTAGGCGGACAAGGTGGTCGTAAATGTCACGGAAGAAAATGCGGTCTTTTGGGTCAACTACCTGGTAGTCGTCACGGGCGAGTTTGTTCATCACTTCGCGCTGGGGGAGCAGGATCCGCCTCATAGACAGCAGTACGCGTTTGAGGGCAAACAGCCTCTCGAGAGTTCGAGGCGAAGGCCTGTCAAAGACTTGGTCTTCGATCTGGTCAATGGCGGCGTCGACTTTTTCCACCGCGGGCATGTAATCAGCAACAAGGTTATCGGCGATCTTATAGAGGAGGTGATCGGCGCCGCCCTGCAGCGCGCGTATGTCCCGTTCGCAAATGGCCCATGTTTCGTCGATTGCCGAAACGGGATTGTCGTGATGTGTGACAATATAGTTTTTTCCAAGGAAGATATCCAGTTCGTCAATCTCGGTATCCCACCCGCCTCCGTTTTCTGTCAGGTTCATATAATTGAGAACAATATAGAGATACTCTCCCCAATCGTCGATTTTGGGTGCGTGGGTTTGTTGCAGGGCATCCTCAATTGCCAACGGATGGAAACTAAAACCTTTTAGGATGGGGAGGCAGGTTTCGGGTGGCTCGTCGGCAAAATCCACCCATAAGAGACTGCGCCGGTTCCTGATGAGTTTAGGGAATTCTTGAGGAGGGATGTCCTTGCGAATAGGGTTGCCAGGGATATAGTAGAGTGAACGGATCATTTTTTCTCCAAAATTTGTGAAATTCAATCTCAAAATCCATTTATTTGAAAATATGATTTATAATAATTAAAATTATGAAAAATTAACTTGACAATTTGAATAATTCTTTTATAATAACTCAAGAATTTGAAGAACACTCAATTGAGGCAAAATGTTTGAGTCTCGACTCCAAAAGATGAAAGATGTCTATCACGAGTATCCTCGTGTTTTTTGGATTCTGGTGGTGATCACTTTCGTTGACCGTATTGGCGGAGCGCTCATCTTTCCGTTTTTTGCGCTTTATCTTACCAGTAAATTTGGTGTTGGGATGAGTGATGTCGGCGTATTGTTCGCCACGTTTTCACTTTCAAGTTTTGTAGGGTCAACAATTGGCGGGGCGCTTACCGACCGCTTTGGACGCAAAGGCATCATCATCTTTGGTTTGACTGCTTCTTCACTGTCCGCTTTGGCAATGGGGTTGACCAATTCCTTCCAAATGTTCTTTGCTCTGGCGCTGTTCGTTGGTATCCTTGCGGATGTTGCCGGACCTGCACATCAGGCAATGGTGGCGGACATCCTGCCTGAGGACAAGCGCGCCGATGGGTATGGGATTCTGCGCGTCGCTTTTAACCTGTCTGTCACGATCGGGCCGGCGATCGGGGGATTACTCGCCGCAAAGTCCTATCTTGCTTTGTTTGTCACTGACGCCGCGCTCTCTCTCTTGACCGTGGTACTGATCGCGTTATTTATACCTGAGACAAAGCCCGAGGCTCATTCCGACGCGCCGCAACCAACGGTTGCCTCCAGTTTTGCAGGATATGGCAAAGTACTTCGCGACACAGCCTTTATGCTTTTCCTCGGAGCAGTCATGTTGCAGGTGTTCACCTATATGAACATGAACACAACATTGGGCGTGTTCCTGCGCAATGAACATGGGACATCCGAGTGGCACTATGGCATGTTGCTCAGTTTGAACGCGGCCATGGTCGTATTCATGCAATTCCCGATCACGCGCCGCATCAAGAATTACCCGCCCATGTTGATGATGGCGCTCGGAACCGTGCTATATGCGATTGGCTTTGCCATGTATGGATTTGTGTCGGTGTATTTCATGTTCGCGGCGGCAATGGTCATTATCACAATTGGCGAGATGATCGTATCGCCGGTTTCCCAGGCGCTGGTTGCCAGTTTCGCTCCCGAAGACATGCGTGGACGATACATGGCCGTCTCCGGTTTTTCGTGGGGCATTCCGTTCGCGGTTGGTCCGTATCTTGCCGGATTAATCATCGATGGACCCAACCCGCACTATCTCTGGTATGCGGCCGGGTTCGTCGGCTTGCTTTCAACTATTGGTTTTCTCAGTTTGCACCGTGTAAGAAAGCAAACTGCAACGCCTGTAACAAACTTACAGGAAAGCACCTAGAATAATTTTCGGAGGAGTACCATGCATCCTGCACCATCCCGTTGTCCAGTCTGTCAGTCTGAATTGACCGTTGCGCGGCTACATTGTTCTTCCTGTGATACAGCCATTGAAGGGCGTTTTACGAGCGGCCCCTTTGGGCATTTGAGTCCTGAGTACGTGGATTTCATTGTGACTTTCGTTCGATGCGAGGGCAAGATCAACCGCATGGAACAAGAACTCGGCCTTTCATACCCGACGATCCGGAACCGCCTGCATGAGGTGATCCGTGCGCTCGGTTATGAGCCAGGCAAGGAAGATGTCGTTGAGGTCAGTGTGGAAAAGAGAAATGCCGTGCTTGAGGAATTGGAAGCAGGAAAAATTTCAGCTGATGAAGCCATGCGCATGTTGCGCGGAGAGGAGGAGTAGGTTATGTCCAAAACGATTTCGGCAGGGAAAACCCCGAAGATCAAGGTGGACTCCATTGGAGGCGATCTCAGTGTGGTCGGCTGGGACGGTGATATCCTCGTTAAAGGCGATGATGATGAACTGCGCCTTGAGCAGGGCGACGGAGAAATATCCCTTTCCTGCGATGGCGATCTGGCTTTGCGCGTCCCCAAAGCCGCCTCTTTCGAGTTTATGAACATAGGCGGTGACGCGTCCATCCGCGGCGTGTTGGGAAGCATTGATTTGCAAAATATCGGCGGCGATCTTTCCATCCGTGATGCTGGTTCGGTGACGATTGGTTCGATCGGCTCTGACTTCAGTCTGCGGAACGCGAAAGGCGATATCCATGTAAGGAACGCCGGCGGGGATGTTTCCATCCACGAAGTGGATGGAAAAGTCATTCTCGACTCGGTAGGCGATGATCTTGCCTTGCGCGGCGCACGCGGAGATGTCAAGGTTAATGTTGGCGAGGATGTGATTGTGTATCTCGACCCAGGGGTCGACGGTGAATACTCGGTTGTTGCCGGGGATGATATTCTACTTGTGCTCCCGCTGGATGTAAATGCAACATTGACCATGCAGGGCGATGAGATCGATGTTGACCTGCCCGGTGTGGATCCCGATGAAGAGGCAACGGAACGCGTCGTTGTACTTGGCGACGGTTCTGCAAAGATATCCCTGAGCGCGGGCGGTGATGTACGCGTGAGCAACCGGGAGGATGCCGGTGAGTTTGCAGAGGAATTTGGAAATTTCGCGGGTATGAACTTTGATTGGTCCGGTTTTGGAGAGCGTATCTCTAGGCGTGTGGAAGAGGCGACCCGCCGCGCGACCAAACGCGCTGAGGAAGCGGTTCGCCGGGCGGAGCGTCATGCAGAACGTCATGCGCGTCGCGGGCGAAGCGGTCTCGAGGTTGGACGCTGGAATTGGGATTTCAAGGGCGTTCCCAAACCGCCAACTCCTCCTGAACCGCCCGCTGAGCCTGTTTCGGATGGTGAGCGCATGTCAATTTTGAAAATGCTGGCAGAGAGGAAGATCACAGCAGAACAGGCAGAACAGTTACTGGCTGCCCTGGAAGGAGGCAAGTAATGTCCTCTGAAGAACGCAAAAAGATCCTGCAGATGGTCGAGGAGGGAAAGCTCTCGGCGGAGGAAGCCGCGAGTTTGATGCGCGCGTTGGCTGACGACGATGCAGACGAATCTGCTGAGGTGGAAGTCATTGAAAGCAGATCAAGTTTCGGCTATGAAAGAACCGAAGCGCCGGAGTTCGAACAGATCAAGGCGCGGGCGCGTCGCTTCTCACTGATCCCGCTGTGGATCGGTGTCTTTATCACAGTGTTCAGTGCATGGATCATTTACTCCATCCAGCAAAGTGCAGGGACCAATTTCTGGTTCTTCTGCATGATATTCCCGCTGATGTTTGGCGTGTTATTGTTGGCTCTCGGCGGAGGCGGCCGCACTTCCCGCTGGATCTATATCAACGTGGATCGCCGCGATGCCAAACCGGGTGACGGACCACAACATATTACGCTTGGCTTTCCCATGCCGCTGGGATTTGTGGCGTGGCTCTTTGATAATTTTGGACATAACATCAAAGGCATGGACAGGGGCAAGGTGGAAGGCATTATTCAAATGATGCAGGCAACCCGGGATTCCAATGAACCTTTGATGATCAATGTGGATGATGACGATGCTCATGTGCAGGTGTATATCGGTTAATGGAGCATGAATGTCTGAAGTTAAGAAACTGCCTTTATTAAGTGGATTGTTGATCCTGTTCCTGTCTGCGATGATCTTCGCCAACATTGGCGGGAACATGTACGGCGGCTTGATGCCGTTGTATCTGAAGGACCTTGGCTCATCGATCCCGCAGATCGGCCTGTTCTTCACGATCTCGCAGGTTGTGCCGCTCTTTTTACAAATCCTGGGCGGCTGGATTTCAGATACGCTGGGGCGTCTGCGCGCGATTGCCATTGGAAGTATATTCGGTGTGATTGGCTTTATCCCGCTTGTGCTGGCTGATTCGTGGGGCTGGCTCGTAATGGCAGTGGCGATCGGCTCGGTGGCGCGTGCTCTGGTTGGACCCAGTTTCGATGCGTTCATCGCTGAACATTCCAGCGAGGAGAATCGCGGCAGGGTCTTCGGCATCACACAAACCATTTTCATGGTTGTTTCTGTGGTTGGCCCTCCGCTTGGAGGCTGGCTTGCGGAGGATTACGGTTTCAAGTTGATGTTATTTGTGGCAGGCGTTTTTTACCTGATCGCTGCGGTCATGCGGGTCGGTATGGCGCGCGAAGCGGCAAAGACCGAAACCGTCAAAAAGAAACTTTCATTTGACAGTCTTAAGTCAAACCTGGGTGCGATGTTTGGCTTGATATTCTCGGGTGGGTTGATTACATGGATCCTGGTTACGGATGGTTTCCGCGATGTTTCCTTCCAGTTATCGGGGAATCTGTTCCCTGTGTATATGCAGGAGATTGGCGGTCTGTCGATCCAGCAGATCAGTTGGGCGACCTCCCTGTTCGGGTTGTGCATGATGCTGACCACCATCCCCGGCGGTTGGCTTTCGGACAAGGTGGGCGAGCGGGTTGGTATTGCCCTTGGAATGGTCTTGATGGGAGGCTCACTCTTTGTCCTTATCAATATTCCGCAGGGCAACCAGTGGTTGTATTTTGCAGGTTGGGCGCTGGCCGGCATGGGTGTTGGGGTTTCGACGCCTGCCTATCAATCCCTGATCAGCAAGGCAGTCCCGCAAAATTTACGCGGTATGGCATTTGGTTTGTTCAGTACCAGTCTGGGGATCATTTCCCTGCCCTCACCGTGGATCGGCGCGCAACTATGGGACCGTTTCAGTCCGCAGTTCCCGTTTACAATTACGGCAATTGCCATATTGCTTTCGATCATTCCTGTCTGGTTGAAGTTCAAACTTCCCAAAACCATGGAACAGGAAAAGTTGGCAGAGTCTGCAATCGCGATAACATCATAATGAAATCATAAACGGAGGTGCATATGGCATCAGTTGAAGAAAGAATGAAGATCTTGAAGATGATCGAGGAGGGGAAACTTAGCGCGGAGGAGGGGACGAAACTGCTCGTGGCTTTGGGCGCGAAAAAACCCACACCGCCTCGTGCGCCGGGAATGCCCGGCGCCGCCAAATGGCTGAGAATCCGCGTGACGGATACGCGTTCTGGACGCTCAAAAGCGTCGGTGCAGATCCCGCTTGCATTGGTGGATGCTGGTTTGAAGATCGGCGCACATTTTGCGCCGGAGGTCGAAGGCGTGGATATGTCCAACGTGATGGAAGCCATGCGCTCAGGTATGACCGGCAAGATCATTGACGTGACCGACGATGAAGACGGCGAGCACGTCGAGATTTACATCGAGTAATCCAAGGCTCGCTCGAAAAGCTTCATGGAAAATACGTCAAAACGTCCGTCAGGCATGTTCGGATTCATCATCGTTTGGATTGGCCAGATCATATCCATTCTGGCTTCCGGTATGAGCGGTTTTGCCTTGAATATCTGGCTCTTCCAGCAGACGCGCTCGGCGACAATGATGGGATTGGGTTTTGTTTCATTCATCCTGCCCTTCCTGTTGCTTTCCCCGATCGCCGGCGTGATGGTGGACCGTTATAACCGCAAGCTCATGATGATGGTCAGCGACCTGGCGGCAGTTTCCGCCACCGCTGCTATTCTCATCCTGCAAGCCACCGGGAACCTGCAATTCTGGCATCTCTTTGTGGCGAATGTCTTTTATGGGTTGGGCAACACTTTCCAGTGGCCGGCCTATTCGGCGGCGATCAGCACCATGGTCAAGAAGGAACAGTATGGCCGCGCCAATGGACTGATGTCCCTGATGGAGGCAGGTCCCGGCGTACTGGCTCCCATCCTGGCCGGGGCGCTTCTTCCCATGATCGGCTTGACCGGCCTGCTAACGATCGACGTGCTTACTTTCTTCATTGCCATCGGTGCCTTGTTGATCGTCCATGTGCCTCAACCGGAAAAAACCGCGGAAGGTCAACAGGAGAGCGGAAATATCTGGAAAGAAGCCGCCTATGGTTTCACTTATATTTTCAAGCGTCCAAGCCTGCTTGGATTACAGATGATATTTTTCTTTGGCAACCTGTTTTCGGGGATCGGCTTCACGGTCTTCACACCCATGATTCTTTTGAGAACCAATGACAACAGTGTGATCCTCGGCTCCATCAACTCGGCCATGGCAATTGGAGGCGTTCTGGGTGGGATCATAATGAGCACCTGGGGCGGCTTCAAAAAACGCACGCACGGCGTGTTGGGCGGCTGGATAGTGTCTCATATCTTTGTCGTGGCGTTCGGGTTTGCCACTGCACCTGCTTTTTGGATTCCCCTTGCGGTTACGCAGGCTATCATCAGTCCGTTGATTAATACCTCCAACCAGTCCATTTGGCAGGCCAAGGTGGCGCCTGACCTTCAGGGACGCGTCTTTTCTGCCCGTCGCCTGATAGCGTGGTTCACCCAGCCGATTGCCCCGCTGATAGCCGGGTTGCTGGCTGATAAATGGCTGGAACCTGCCATGACTTCGGGTACGACCAGCCTGGCGTCCATCTTCAGTGGCTGGGTCGGTACCGGGCCTGGGTCTGGCATGGCGCTTCTATTTATTTTCGCAGGTATGGGACCGATCCTCGTCGGGTTGGCCGGGTACTTCATCCAGCCGATCCGTGACGCTGAAACCATTCTCCCAGACCACGATACGCCCATAAGAGCGGAACCCGTCTGAAGATCCCGACAATTCTGCACGAAAAACTGAAACGACATTAATAGACTACAACCTGGCTTTTGGGTTGTTTTCTTTTTAAGGCTGTGTTATTCTCACTCAATCCGACATGCGCATGAATTTTTCCTTTCAACGCCCGCAGGGGATGCAGGGCATATTTGTGATCTGGATGGGACAAATGATCTCGGGGGTCGCTTCCAGTGTCACTGCTGTCGCATTGCCGATCTGGATCTTTAATCTCACAGCCGGAGTTAAAACCGGGCTTGCCATTGGCCTGTGGGAGTTTTTCTTTTTTAGTTCCTACCTCCTCTCTGTACAGTTTGCCGGTGTTTTGATAGACCGCTATGACCGCAGGATGATGATGCTGGTCTATGATTTTGTGTCCCTGACGGCAACGGCGGCTCTGCTCGCGATCAACGCAACAGGGGAGTTGCTGGTATGGCATTTATATGTTGCTTCTGTGTTCCAGGGGATTGGTTTTGCGTTTCAATCGCCTTCCTATTCGGCTGCGATTGCTGTCATGGTTTCCAGAAAGCAGTATGTCCGGGCGAACGGACTTATGTCCTTGTTGGGCAATGGCCCGGATATTTTGGGGCCCATTCTTGCCGGGGCCCTTGTTCTTGCCATAGGCTTGAACGGGATACTTGTCGTCAACCTGTTTGCTTTTATCATTTCCATCAGCACATTGTTATTTGTTGAGATCCCGCCGGTGCCACACATACCGAAGGGAGGGATTTCGCATGAAAAGTTTCTCAAGGAAGTGATCTACGGGATCAAATATATTTTCCAGCGCCCGGGACTTCTTGGCTTGCAATTGATCTTCTTTTTGGGGAACCTGTTTTCCGGCATTGCGATATCGGTGGCGGCTTTATATCCAATGATCCTCCTGCGTACCGGCGGGGACGCGGAAGCGGTCGGTATGATCCAGTCTGCGGGGGCGGTTGCGGCTGTGATCGTCGGTTTGTATATCAGTGTATCGGGTGGGATTAAAAGGCCTGTCCGCGCCATTTTGTTGGGATGGATGCTCTCAAGTCTGTTTGGCCTGACATTACTGGGCATTGGACAAGTGCTTGTGATTTGGGTGATCGCTTATGTGATCGATTCGATCTTTGACCCGGTGGTGGGGGTCTCGATCGAAACCTTTATGCAAACAAAAGTGCCTCCCGACCTTCAAGGACGTGTTTTTTCTGCCAGCGATTTTATGACCCAGGCAATCGTTCCCTTCACGCCCCTTCTGGCTGGCCTTTTGGGCGATAGGATCTTTGAGCCTGCCATGTCCAGAGGCGGAACTCTCACCGATATGTTTGGCTGGCTGGTGGGAACCGGCCCCGGCTCGGGGTTTGGTCTGATGATTCTTTTGTGCGGCATTGGCGGCGCATTGGTCGGGTTATCCGGTTATTTGTTCCCCGCGATCCGCAATGTGGATAGAGACCTGCCCGATTTTGTCCCCCTGCCGCCTGTCGGGTTGGTAAGACGCGTCGAAGAGGCAAACAGGGATAATGTGCATCAGAGGGGACAATCTTCCGATTCTCCTAATGCCATTCTTTAATGCTATTGTGCCAGGTCTTCCATCAATTCCATCGGCACCACCGCCGCGCCGACAATACCCGGACCGGTGTGGACACCCAGCACAGGGGAAATGCGCATCACTTCCATTTTGGCTATGTTCAACGTTTCCATGAATTCATGAGAGAGGACTTCCGCCTTTTCAGCGAAGCGTCCATGCAGCACTGTGACCCATAAGGGAGTGCGTCCATATTTCTCAGCCAGGTGATCGGCAATTGCCTTCATGGATTTGCCGAGCGTGCGCCCGGTGGTGACCGTGCTGTATTTTCCGTCCGTATCCACATGGATGACGGGTTTGAGATTCAACAACGCGCCTGCCATTGCTTTCACGCGTCCGATGCGACCGCCGCGCGCAAGGTATTCAAGGGTGTCGAGCGTGTAAATCACTTCCGTCTTTTCGCGAATTTTTGCGAGGCGTTCCTGAATGGCTTGATATGCCCAACCTGCCCTGGATGCGAACACCGCGGCCAGCACTTGAAAACGCTCGCCGCCGGAGAGGGTGAGCGTATCCCAGTAGCTGACGTTCGCTTCCCCCTTTACCTGCTCGCCGCCATCGCGTGCGGCGTTTATCGTTCCGCTCAATCCCGATGAAATATGGATTGAAAGGATATTCTTTTCCACTTGGGCGATCTTTCGATACATCTCTGCAAAGATGCCGCCCGATGGTTGTGCCGTTGTGGGAATCTGCGGCCGCATGGCTTCCAAACGATTATAGAAATCATCTGCAGAAATATCTGCTGAACTTACTTCACCTTCAGGGAATTGGATGAAGAGCGGGGCTTGCACAACTCCCAATTTCTCCAGTTCCTCATTCGGCATGTCTGCCGCGCAGTCGGTCACGATTTTCATATTATTTTCCTTTGTTATTTGTTGGTGATTGTTGCAAAAGCTTTTCGCGCCAGGAACCACTTTATGGTGTCCGCTATGCTTTCGTACAATGAGCGCGGCCGATAGCCGAGTTCACGAGTCGCTTTTGCATGGCTGATGTTTGAATTGCTTCTCAATACATCCAATGAATAAGGCGTAAAACGCGGAGATGTTTTTGTCACTTGATAATAATGCGGCGTGAATTGTGCCGCCCACTTTGCCAGCTCGAACGGCATTTTCATCAACACGAATCCTTGGCCAGTGATCTCGCGCACAGTTTCAAGGAGATAACGCACACTTATCCGCTGACCCGAGAGAATATAACTTTCACCGCGTTTGCCACGTTCGGCTGCGGCGATCAACCCGTCTGCCACGTCACGCACATCTACAAAATCATATGCGCCATCCACGTATAATGTCGGCTTCTTTTCAGCGGCGGCGCGGATCACATGTCCCATCATCGAGCCGCGAAAATCATAAGGACCGATCACGCCTGTCGGGCACGCGATCACAGCCTCAAGTCCCGCCTGAGCCGCCTGTTGCACTTCCAATGTTGCCTGTGCCTTCGAGCGGTCATACGCGCCGTATGGGTTGTCGGGGTCATACGGCAAGGCTTCATCGATCACGCCCTCCTCAACTCGTTTGATCGCATGGATCGAACTCGTGTACACCAGTTTTTGGATCCCCATTTTCTTTGCCACATGAAGCACATTGCGCGTGCCGTCCACATTCACGCGTTGGACGAATTCATTCAACCCGGGCATGATGGAAATTACTCCCGCAAGATGGAAGACGCCGTGCACGCCCCGAAAGGATTCGAACAACGTATCGAGATTCAGAATATCGCCTTCGACCGCTTCAACATTTAAGCCTTGAATTGACTCGCGGCTTTCGCCGGGCAGTATTAACGCCCGCACCTTTTCCCCGCGTTCCAAAAGTTTTCGCACAAGGACATTGCCGATGTGTCCGGTTGCGCCTGTTACAAGCCACATAAATACACCAACCTACTTTTTCAATAGACTATTGACCAGCATGGTCGTGCTTTCACGCGCGACCTTTTCCCATTTTGCGCCTTTGGGGTCGAGCAGGCTTTGCAGTAACAAGCCCATCGCCGTGGAAACGATCATGCGCGAGGCAAGCCCTGGGTCCACTTCGACGAACGAACCCTCGTCCACACCTTTTTTGATGAGCGATGTGAAATACTTGTGGTAGCGGCGATAGGGGGCGATGCTCGCCTCCCAGATCTTCTTGTCGCGGCTGGCTTGCAGCCAGAATTCAAGGAACATCGGCAAGCCAGCGCCGGCGGTCTCGAAGATGTAGGGGAAGGCCTCGGTCATCTGCATGAAGGTTTCAGGGGCAGTCTTGTCCTTTGATGCTTCGATGGCGTTGTCTATGGTTTGAAGCCAGCCATCGAGCAGGGCAAGGAAAAGTTCCTGTTTGCTTTTGAAGTGGTGATAGAACGCGCCTTTACTGATTCCCGCCTCCGCGCAGATATCATCCACGCTGGCTTTGTTGTAGCCGCTGTTGGAAAACAACTTGATCGCTGATTCCATGATTCTTGTTCGCGTCTCTTCACTGCGTTGCTGCATGTTTCCATTCTTCTTCCTCTCCCTATGGGGGAGGAAGGGGTAAGGGATTAAAACCGACCAGTCGGTATGTTTTTACCTCCGAAAGATTGCACTGTCAAGATGGTGAAAATTACAAAGAGTTAAGAAAAAGTGACGGAGATTTTCTCCGCCACTTCAAGTTTGAATTGGTCAAGTTATGCAGGTTTGTAAGCCGTGATCTTTGCGCTATAGACCGCCTTATAAATATCATCCCGTGCGACAGTCTCAAGGTCGATCATATCTTTCATATCATTGAGAGCAGAATCAACGGTTTCCTTGTCGAAGAACACCGGCGTGACCGAAACATTCGTGAAACCAACCGCTTCCATCATGCCGATATATTCACCGGCTTCGACCGCGCCTGCCACGCATCCCGCCCATGCGCTCAGGCTTTGTTTGATCGCGTCGGGCAATGGACCGTCGGTGACGATATCTGAGACCGCAAGTTTGCCGCCCGGCTTGAGCACGCGGAACGTTTCAGCGAACACCTTTGACTTATCCGGTGAGAGGTTGATGACGCAGTTCGAGATGACGACATCCACGGTGTTCGAGTCAACGGGCAGGTCTTCAATGTATCCCTGACGGAATTCGACATTCGTGATATTCATCCGCTTCGCGCTGGACCTGGCGCGTTCGATCATTTCAGGGGTCATATCCACGCCGATGACTTTTCCAGTCTCGCCAACTTTTTTCGCGGCGAAGAAGCAATCGAGACCCGCGCCGGAACCCAGGTCAAGGATGGTTTGTCCGGGTTGAAGTGATGCGAGTGTGACCGGGTCGCCGCAGCCATAACTGACGGAGGATTCGCCTTCGGGGAGGGTGGCAAGTAAATCTGCCGGGTAGAGGTCGCTGTCGGTGGAACAGCAGTTATCGGATCCACAGCAGGAAACGTTGCCCTTCGGTTGCTCCGCACTCAGGGCGGCACTCTTGATCCGTTCCGCGTAGTGCTCGCGGACAGCATCATGGATGGAAGTATTCGTAGTCATTTTGTCTCCTTATATAGATGATTGTCTATGTGTTTTTGCAAAATAAACGGGACGCCGCCTGGGATGGAGTCCCGCGTTTTAACCCTGAATGGATTGTTTGACCGAGAGTGTTGTTTCTGATTCGGGCGCGAACTTGAGCATGATCTGACCGCAGCAAACCGCGATGCGATCCTGGTTGAGTGTATAGAAAGTTTGCTTGCCTTCCTCGCGGCTTTCCACAAGACCCGCATCGCGCAAGATGGCAAGGTGATGCGAGATGGTGGGTTGCGAGAAGCCGACCTTCTCAACGATCTCATTGACCGAAAGCCAGCAGCAGCAACACACACTCATGATCTTCTGGCGGGTATCATCGGCGATGGCTTTGGCAAAGAGGACAGGGTCGAATTTCATATAGATAACCTTGGATGCGTTTATTATATAGAAGTTTGTCTATTTGTCAAGTTGAAAAAAACCTGCGAGGTCTTAAAAACATCGCAGGTTTTTAATATTGATTATCTGCCTATCAGCGTCCCCAAACGGTCTACATATTCCTCCAGCACAGTAAACGCATCTTCAATGGGTTGCATGTTGGTCATGTCCACACCAGCGGTTTTGTATACTTCCATCGGCGGCAGGGATGAACCCGCCTTGAGGAAGTTGATGTGATCCTGCGCGGCGTTGGGAACGCCATCGAGGATGCGTTTGGCGATGGCGTTCGCAGCGGAGATGCCGATTGCATACTGGAACGAATAGTAGTCAATGTAAAGATGCGTGGTGAACGTTCCCCACGTGATGCCAACACGGTCACGGTCCAGGTTCATTTCACCGCCATAGCCTTCGCTGAAAAGATCTGCCATGAGGTTGTTCATATAGTCAGCGGTGAGCGCCTCCCCTTTTTCGACGCGCTGATGTGTTTCCAGTTCGAAGCGGGCGAGCGTGGGCATGATAAAGAAATACCGATGGAAGTTGCCCATTGCTTCCTCGAGCAATGCGATCTGGAAGGATTTATCCACTTTCGTTTTGAGCAGATGCGCGCGCGTCATGGCTTGATTGAAGTTCGATGCGGTCTCTGCAATGATGGATGGGTAGGTGTAATAGATCATCGGCTGGGCGCGGCTGGCGTAATAGGCATGAACGGAATGTCCCAGTTCATGTGACAGCGTGCTCACGCTTCCGATGTCGTCCGTGTAACTCATCATAATGAAGGGATGCGCATCACTGGGCACACGCGTCGAGAACGCGCCCTCCCGTTTGCCCGCATTTGGCGACCAATCCACCCAACGGTCTTTGAGACAGCCCCTGCGCATCACATTGACGTATTCATCGCCCATCGGCGCGAGACCTTCGCAGATCCAATCCACCGCCGTTTCAAATGGAACTTTGTGTTTTTTGGTCGTAAGCGGCGCCCATACATCGTAGGGATGCAGGGTTTTTACACCAAGCGCCTTGCGGCGGATACGCCAATACTTGTGCCAGAGTGGGAGTTTCTTTTTGAAGATATTCAGCAGGTTGTGGAACATCTCCACAGGCACATCGCCGTTGAAGAGCGTGGCTTCAAGCGAGGAACTGAACCCGCGCACCTTCATGTTGAACACATTCTGCTTGATGGACGCCGCAAGATTGCCCGCCAGAGTATTCTTGTATTCGAGATACTTGTCGTTGTAATTTTCCCAGGCTGTCTTACGCGCCTTGCGGTCTGCCCCGTGCAGGAGGGAGTTCTTCGTGCTTTGGGTTAATTCCAGTTTTTTGCCGTTGCTATCGCGTGCAGGCTTGAATTTGAAATCGGCATTCGCCAGCATCCCTGCCGTGTTGCGGACCGCCCCGAACGGATCGCGCAGCATGCCCAGTAGTTCCTCCACTTCCGCATTGCGAACGTGCACCTGCTTGCGGAACAGGTCATTGACGTAATGCTCATACAGACTCATGCGCGAGTCATCCTTCAGCCACTGGCGCAGTTTCGCTTCACCCATGGACAACAGTTCTGGTTCTACGAACGACGTCGCCGCGCCGACCTGAGCCAACGCGGACATGGCTTTTCCGTTCATCGCCGCGCCTTGCTCGTCGTTGGCATCCACCGCGTTGGACATATTGGCATACACGCGTACTTTCATCGAACGCTGTTCGAGGGCGTCCAGTGCTTTCATCGCTTCGAGGAACATGTCAACGCTGTCGCTGAGATGTCCCTGATATTTTTTGATCTCGGGCAGGCCTTCAAGAATTCTTTTGACCTCGGCGTCGAATACTTCAGGCGAAGCAAACATGCTTTCTGCATTCCAGGTCTGATTCTTTTTTACCTTTGAGCGGGGAGGGGGAGTGGGCATGACATGTTTTCCTTTTGTTTTATTTACCAGCGTGCATGATGTTCCTCAGCGAACCCGATCAGGTCATGGATTTCAAGCGGCGTGCCGTCATCGAGAATCACGCGTCCATTATAACGCCCGAACATCTGATGGACTTCGCTAAAGATAATTCCCAGATTCGTGCGCGCGGTGCGATCCTTGAATGGGGTGAATGCCAGATCAAGCCGCCCCCCGTCATCGGTGAAGTGCCACGGTTGCATGTAATCGCCTGACTTGTAATCGAAGCGGACCGCTCCAAGTTTGTGGATGCGTCCATCCCGAATGATGCAGTTCTCAGTGGCTTTACTTAGATCGCCAAACCCCTGTCCCAGATTCAATCCAATCGTTTGTCCATCAGGCAAAAATCCCGAGGCGCTTGCCCAATTCCAATAACTTTTATACTCCCACACGCCGCGTCCCCAATCCAAAGAGCCAATGCAGGTCTCATGTTGCAGGTTCTCAAGTTGATCGCCGTATTGGATATGTCCCTGTGCGGGCATGCAGTTGATCTTGGTGTTGTCGTAGAAACGTTTCCGCCCGATGGGAATGATGATGTTCATGGATTCGTGATCGGGGAGTTCGCGCAAAGTGATGTCAGCCTGGATCCCGCGTCCGTTGTTGAAGCCAGCCCAATGGACTTTGATGCGGCGCCCGCCTCCATCCGCCTGAAAATGCAACGAGACCCTGTCATTCGCAAAGGAAGCTTTGCCCGCCTCGGGATTCCGCTCGAGCTTGATCCCGCTTCCAAAAGGAATGACCAGCCCCTCTTCATGCAATTCGCCCGTCTTGAAGTCAAGCGTGTAGATGAAAATGTTACCCGCATAGCCTAGGTCCGCGATGGTGGCGGAGAAGAAGCGATTCGGTGTGAAGACGGCGTAGTAATCCCAGCGTTTCATTCGGAAGCGCTGGAATGGACGCAGTATATGGAAGTTCGCGTTTTCGAGATTGCAATCCAACAGCGGTTTGCGCGACCAGCCGACTTGCGCCAGCCTGCCGTTTGCATCCAGCAGGGGACCGGGTTGAGTGAGTTCGGTTTGCATTGTTATCTGCCTTTCCATTTGCTTTCCACCTGAGTGATTATAACCCTGCTCAACTCGCGCCGCGACCGGGCAGCACAAGTTGCGGATGTCTTCAGCGTGCATCATGCAACAATGGCCGTAAAGTTGTG
>DATIUT010000371.1:0-3349 GCA_035466615.1 Anaerolineales bacterium
CGCACACATGGCTGGCTGGTTATGGGATTACCTGCAAAAACAATCTGACCGTGCAAGCGGCATCCGTCTCGCGGTGATTGGCCTGTTTTCCTTTGCGATTACATTCATCAACCCATCCGGCTGGCACCTTTGGAGCACGAGCACCGGCTATTACGGGAACCGGTTTCTCGTGGACTCGACCATCGAATATCTCTCTCCCAACTTTCACAACTGGAGCACCTGGCCTTTTATGCTGATGCTGGCCATTTGCCTGATGGGGATTGGTTTCAAGGCCAGACTGCAAACGCATGATGCGTTCCTGCTGGCTGGCTGGACAATGCTCAGTCTGTACAGCGCCCGCAACATTCCATTGTTCGCAATTGTCACCGCCCCGTATGCGGCGACAGTCATCCAAACTATTTTGCCATCGTCATCCATGCTGCAAAAGATCGAGGCATCCATTAACAGCGTGGAAAGGAGCCACAAGGGCATTCTTCTACCCCTGATAGCTGTCGGTTTCTTGATATTGACATCCATATCCCAGCGAGGACTCAATCCCGCAAACCAGTTCGATCCGGATAAATTCCCCGTCCATGCCGTGGATTGGCTGGAATCAAATCCCCAAGAGGGCAAAATGTTCAATAATTTTATTTGGGGCGGATATATGCTCTACCGTATGTTCCCCCAGGAACTGGTTTTCATCGACGGGCAAACGGATTTCTATGGGGAAGCCTTCACACGCGAATATGCACAGGTGGTCAAATTGGAAGACGGTTGGGAAGGCGTTCTTGCAAAATATGATGTCTCATGGGTTATCATCGAAACAGACAGGTCTCTCGTCCCCGCCCTGCAAAGCAAGCTTGACTGGAGAATCGTCTATCAGGATCATACAGCAACCATCCTCCACAAGCCTTAATTAACGCTCCCTGTAGACCAGCATATCATCTGTCTCATAGACCACTTCATAGCGCCCGTCTCCGCGCACACCCTCCGCAAAATATAAAAAGGATTGCACAACAGGAAGCGGCTCGCAGTTTTCCGCCTGCAGGAATTTCGAAAGATACACATAATCGTATTTCGAGGGGTCAATCAACTGGTCAATGCACGCGGGTGTTTCACGAGCACAATTCTGCAACGCAACTGCTTCACGGATAAACGGTTTAAATTCATCACCTTTCGCCCATTCCGTACCCTGCACAGTGAACAGGCTTTGCCTCCCGGTCAAGGCAGGAAACCATTCCGATATTGAATCGCAGGCAACTGAAGTCCCGCCGGACAACACCAAGAAACGTGAACCTTCCGGTGTGTTTTGGTTCACCCAACCCATCGCATCATATTCGGATTTTTGAAGCGCAGCGCTCGACAACTGAAAACCAAACTGATATGCCGAAAAGACCATGTACAATAAAAGATAGACGAAGACATTCCTCTCGATGGATGAAACTTGAACTGACTGTTCCGAATCCCTCTTAACCGAAGCCTGTAACCCCGGTAAAAGGACATCCACCCACCCGACAGCGGCGAGCATCGCCAACGGCACAATAACCAGATTTGTGGCGCTTCGTCCAGCCGCGAGGAATGGGATCATCGTCCATAATGGGAGCAGGTAATCGCGGCGAATGAGACGTTGGATGATCCCGATCAATCCCAAAACCGCGATAATTGTCATGAAAGGCTCTTCGGTAAAGGCGAAGAAAACAAGATGGAAGATCGCAAGGGAATTCTCGCCAGTCTGTAGAGCGCTCAATAGAGGCGCAAAACCATGATAGCGGATCACAGTCACCCACCAGGGAGCAGTGACAGCCAAAACGATAATTCCTACAAGGATGGATTGAAGAAAAGCAACACGCTTGCGCGAGAGCACCAACCATAGGAATACTGCCGACATAGCCGTATGCACTGCCGCCTCAGGATGACTCAACACCGCCAATCCCCCGAACAGACCGGCAAGGAAGATATCCCTTTTATGACTTTCATCGTAGAGTCGGACGATCATTCCCAACGCCAGCAACATAAAGAATTGACCGGGAGCACGCGTCAGGCCGCCCCCCATCACAAACCAGAAGAAGGCACGGGGCATGAAGGCAAAGAACAAGGTCGAGAGGGAAGCGTGGTATTTATCCTTGAACAGGCGCAGAGACAGAAAACAAAAAGCCGGGATGGAGAGTGAAGCAAAAAGAGCGGGAATCCATCTCACAACTTGAACTGAGCTTATCTTGAAAAGGTCAACTGTAAGCGCACCGAAATAAAATCCAAGAGGCGGGTATGCAAAGGGAATGTTCGAAACGTTGTAGGTTGTAAAAGCAGGGATGAGATAATGGTTTGCTCGCAGGTCATCCACCATCACAGCAAACATGCCACCGTCATTGACAGCGAACCCGGCAAGCAGGGTCGGGTTGAAGCGCAGGAAGGTGCCGAGCAGGATCGCCAAGAAAAGGATCAGGGTGGCCCACTCGTCACGAGCGATGGATTTTTTCATGAGACTCCGATGGAAAATTTATAACACTGCATCGATCATGATCGCCAGAAAGATGAACACCAGATACGAACTGGACCATTTATACATGCGCCAGGCAACCTTGTTGCCTCCTTGTTTCCAAACCGCCCACGCGGCATAGATCAATGCCCCGCCCAATACCAGCGATGAGACAAGGTACACCACACCCGCAAGGTTGAGGAGAGGCAGCAACAAAGTGACGATTACCAACTCGATCGTATAAACCAGGATCTGCTTGCGGGTTTCCAACTCACCGCGCACAACAGGCATCATGGGAACGCCCGCTTTTTCGTAATCCTTCATGCGGACGATTGCCAGCGCCCAGAAATGCGGAGGAGTCCACAGGAAGATAATCGCAAAGAGGATCCATGCCGTCCAATCGAGGGTACCGGTGGCCGCGGCATAACCGACCATGGGAGGGATCGCCCCCGCCCCGCCTCCAATGACGATGTTCTGCACAGTCGCTTTCTTGAGCCATATACTGTACAGGATCACATAATAAATGATTCCCGCCAGCGAGAGCAACGCAGCAAGCGCGTTCACGAAACTCGCCAGAACATAATAACTGACAAGCGACAGCCCCAATCCAAATGCAAGACCCTCCGCATCTGTCAACCGCCCGTCCGCCAGCGGGCGTTTTGCAGTGCGCTGCATATTCTTATCAAGTTCACGGTCAATATATTGATTCAGCGCGCTCGAACCACCAGCCGCCAACGCGCCACCCAGCAGAGTCCACATGGTCAACGAGAATGGAGGCCAGTCCCTGGCACCCGCTACAAGCCCGCCATAGGTTGTGATCAATAACAAACCAACGATCAGCGGTTTTGACAGGACAAGAAAATCCTTCGCGCGTTGTTTCCTGTCAATTTTATA
>DATIUT010000372.1:0-9262 GCA_035466615.1 Anaerolineales bacterium
GCATCAGAACCTCAGCGGATGCGTAATAGACACAATAGGCTTGTTTGTTCTTGAAGAGCATCCATTCCAATGGATCTTGATTGCGCGGCACCTGTGGAAGGGTCTCCGCGTATTCGATATTGTCGCGCAGGTAGCTCGTGATTGCCGCCGCCCGGTCATAAGGATTGTCGTACCCGGCCGTGATCTCGTTTGCAAGTTCGATGATCTGTGGTGAAAATTCTTTGGGAGTTTGCAGGTACCTGTCTTTCACCCAGGCAGGATAAAACTGACCGGCTTCGCGCAATTGCTGGGTGTTGGGATTGACCAACACGGCATCCACCTGATAGATCTCGCCTCCACGCAGTGGGGGGTGGGCATACCAGGAGATGATCTCCTGCCCATCGCCCGCCGGCAGGTTACGTGTGGACCCGCGCCTGCTGAACCAGACGGGTTGCGAAGGCGCGTAGACCAGAGAAAATGTCAGTTCGCCCGTCTGGAAGATGAAGCGAGATGGGTCAGCGATTTCGGTGGAGAGCGGGATCGATAACGTTTTGGCAGGGGAGTAGTCTTTCAGCGAAGACCCCGTTGTGTACCATTTATTTTGTGCAAAATAATCATAGGTGTATCCGCGCCAGTAATAGCGCGGCGGCTTTTGATCGCTGGGCAGTTCTGGCACCTGCACGCGGAACATGAGCGAGTCTGAAAGCGGGAAACCGCGTCCGAGCGCGATTTCCGTCCCGTAGAATTCGCCGCGTACACCTCCGCTGGGCGACTCCAATGCAGAGATGGCGTTCTCCATGCGTTCGGTGAAATCGTGCCAGGGTCTTGTGATTCTGTTCCATGTTTGTATGGCGGAATCCAGACCAGACGACGATGCAGGCGGTATCCATGCAATGAGGATAATCAAACCCGCGGCAATTGTCATGATGCTGGTCAGGTCAACATTGTTGTCCGGTGAAAGGAAGATGTGTCTTTCGCGCCACGACTGTCTGTTCGTCAGATGCTGCAAACGCCCGAGCAGGAGCAATGCCATGAAGGCAAAGAAGGCAATGATCAAAATGCGCCCTTCCCGGGAATTATCGTAACTTTGAATCATGAGCAATGCGACTGCGGAAGGTACCACAGCCGCGAGATAGTTCTGCTTACGCACGAGTTGGAATCCCGCCGATGCGCCAATGATCCAAAAACCCAGTGTTATCACTGTGATGAAGAAGATGGGATCCTCCACCGGGCGGCGCGCGAAGAGATCGGAGTACGAAACGAATAACCGTCCGCCAACGCTCAGGAATTGTTCCTCCAATGAAACCGTCTGGTCAATGACCAGCGTCCACTGCAAGGGAAGAAATATAATCATGTACAGGAAGGAGATCCAGCGTGAAAGCCTCGGGGGGAATCTTGTATATCCCAGTGCCGTGCCAACGGTAAAACCGATGTATGCCACCGTCTGCCCGAGGAACAGGAATGTTGTCCAGTTCGTGGTAACGAGGCGCGACGCAGACGTCTCGACGATGATGAACAGGATCGCAATGGAAATCCAATCCCACCAGCAGTTTGTGCCGGGCGCTTTTTGCATTGGGGAAGTGTACATCAAATGGGGCCTCGTTGTCAGATACTTTGGAGGGGTTTTATTTTTGGATAAAATCCCGCTTCTCGCGTGACTTGAGCCTGATTCGCCTGGAGGGGTGGAATGCATCGCATCATTCGTAATCACCTCGAACGGAATTTGCCTGGCAAATGGGAAAATCCTGCCCGACAGCTACGACATACCCTCGAACAGAAACAACCCAAAGTCCAGAAATGAAACGGACTTGTCAGGGTTGTTATTCCGTTTCAAAATGGAAGGTAAATCCAACATACGGGCGTATGCTCTGATATAATCCCAAATCTAGCGCTATCTTTTTGGAGCCTTTCATATTCAATGACACTTGAACGCGGCACATTATTACATAAACGATATCGTATCGTTGAAATACTCGGTCAGGGCGGTATGGGGTCTGTCTATCGTGCAGTGGATGAAAACCTCGGTGTGGACGTGGCGGTGAAGGAAAACCTTTTCACCACCGATGAATATGCGCGCCAATTCCGTCTGGAAGCTGTCATCCTTGCGAACCTCCGTCAACCCAACCTGCCTCGTGTGACCGACCATTTCGTGATCGGCGACCAGGGACAGTACCTCGTGATGGATTACATCGAGGGCGAAGACCTGCGCCAGCGAATGGAACGGCAGGGCAATATCCTGGAGGATGAGGCAATCCTGCTCGGCGCTTCGATCTGTGACGCCTTGACCTATCTCCACACGCGCAAACCCCCGATCCTGCACCGCGATCTCAAACCGGGCAACGTCAAAATTACGCCTGAAGGGCATATCTTCCTCGTGGACTTTGGTCTTGCCAAAGTGTTGCATGGAAGCCAGGCAACCACCACCGGAGCGCGTGCCATGACACCCGGCTATTCGCCTCCCGAACAATACGGCACAGCCCGCACAGACCCGCGCACCGATATTTATTCATTGGGCGCCACGCTCTATGCGGCCCTGACCGGCATTATTCCGGAAGATGGTCTTGCACGCGCAATGGACAACACCCAACTGACTCCGTTGCGCAAACGCAACAGCAAGATTTCACGCCGGCTTTCCGCGGCGATCGAAAAAGCGATGGGCATAGATCCCGCCGACCGCTTCCAGGACGCGGAGGAATTCAAACGTGCGTTGCTTGGTTCCAAATCGAAGACACAACGCCCGCCGGGCGAATACGTAATTCAACTGGGACCTTCCGATGATGGAGTTTCTGGAAAACAAAATTCCATTGAGAAAGAATCAGAATCAATTTCCGCTTTCATGGATGAAAACCCCTCGGAGGAATTGCCGGTCTTCAAGCCTCCCAAGAAACGCAAAAAGAAAAACATCCTTCCGGCGCTTTTGTTGATCCTGTTTTTGCTTGCCGCTTCGCTGGTCGGGTTTGTACGATTCGCTCCCAGCCTTGTTCCGGTGGTGGTAATGGATCTCATCCCTCCACCTCTGTTTTCTATCTTGGGCGCACCGACATCCGAGCCGGTGGTTCCAACGGAATTTGCGGTGTTGCCCGGCGTCACGGATGTTGTTACGGCAAACGCCGAGGAACCAATCGCTACCGAAACCTCGATGCCAGTGGCTACTCCCACTGCGACCATTCCGCCCACGCCCACATTACCTCCTGTGGTGGAGGTTACTGCAACGCCGGATAACACACCCATCCCCGTACCCACACAATTTGGCGGTGGGACCGGTCAGATCGCTTTTGCGTCCTCACGTTCAGGCTTGCCTCAAATCTATTTGATCAACACCGATCTGACAGGTTTGACCCTGCTCACGAACATAGATGAAGGCGCGTGCCAGCCCTCCTGGTCGCCCGATGGAATGCAGATCGTGTTCATCTCACCGTGCCAGGCGCGCGGCGAGTTTTTCGAGACCATCTACAAGGACTCAAGCATTTATGTAATGAATGCGGATGGCTCCGCGCAAAAACCGTTGACCACTGTTCCCGGTTCTGATTTTGACCCTGCCTGGTCGCCCGATGGAAAGCGTATCGCATTCACATCCCTGCGCGACGGCAAAAAGGATATTTATCTTCTTACCATTGAAACGGGAGCCATCGTCCGCCTGACAACCGTGGACGGAGACATTCAGGAGAACAGCCAGCCCTCCTGGTCGCCTTTTGGAAACCAGATTGTTTACACAGTCAAGAGATTAAATGCGTATCAAGTTTGGGCGATGAGCAATACGGGACAAGGCAATGTCCAGATCGCCCGTAGCGGGCAACGGTTGTGGGACTTCCTGCCTGTCTGGATGCCGGGTGGCGAGACAATCATATTCAACCAAAGAGATGCGGGAGTGGCTTCACGTCCGTGGTTGATGAGTATTCGCTACGAGGACCGCGAATCCAAAGATCCCACGCGATTGGATCTACCGGGACCAATCGAGGATGTTGAGTTTTCGCCCGATGGACTGTGGATCGTGTTCGAGGGCGCGAGCAATGATGGCAACCGGGATATCTACATCATGACGGTTAGTGGCGGCAATCGTACCCGTCTGACGATTGACCCATCAGCGGATTTTGACCCATCCTGGCGGCCAATCCCGTAATGTGACTCACATGCGCAGAAAGCCAATACCCATCGCTTACAACAGTGATGGGTATTTTCTTACACTTCTCTTATTGACTTCATACTTTTTTGCATGATATTATTATTTGTGTGTTGTTAGCACTCTCGCACAGAGAGTGCTAACTGTGTGAAGACAATGAACGATTTAACCGAACGGCAGAAGACCCTTCTATTACTGATCATCCGGGATCACATTGAATCCGCACAGCCCATTGGTTCGAAACGGCTTGTGGATCATTATCATCTTAACCTTTCATCGGCAACGATTCGCAACGAGATGTCAGCGTTGACCGAGATGGGGTATCTGCGCCAGCCTCACACGTCGGCGGGGCGCGTCCCAACCGAGGCAGGTTATCGTTATTTTGTCAGCCAGATGATGGATCAGGCAGTATTGCCGGAAACAGTCCAGCGCACCATTTCGCACCAGTTCCACCAATCGGGTTCCGATGTCAGCCAGTGGATGACGCTTGCGGCATCCATCCTTGCACACCAATCGCAGGGTGTTTCCGTTGTCACTGCACCACACATTGAACAGATCAAATTCAAACATGTGGAATTGATCTCCACGCAGGGACGCCAGGTGTTGATGATCCTTGTGTTGGTTGGAGGAGAGGTCAATCAACAGATCCTGACTTTGGCGGAACCGGTTTCACAGGAGCGACTCAGCCAGACTGCCTCGCGTCTTAACGGACTTTTGGCTGGTCTTACGGTGGACGCCATCGCGGCGCTCACAGCCCGTTCCGACGCGCTCGATCGGGATATTCTGACCCTGATCGTTCAGGATGTACGCCGCAATGCAGACCGCGTCTCTGGCGATATTTATACGGATGGCTTGACGAACGTCCTGGCTGAACCCGAATTCACAGAGACCGAGGAAGCACGCCGCGCATTGAAGATCTTTGGCGAACCTTCCACGTTGAAGAACCTGCTCGACCGAACCACCACAGGCGACAACATTGGCGGACTTCAGGTATTGATTGGCGGTGAAGGTGTGTGGGAGGAATTCCGTCAATGTTCGATGATCATTGCGCGGTACGGGGTCCCCGGCATGGCAACAGGGACGCTGGGTGTGCTGGGCCCCATGAGAATGTCATATGCAAAGACGATTCCCACGGTTCGGTTTGTGGCAGGTTTATTAAGTGACATGGTCAATGACACCATTTCTGGTGAATAAAATTTTTTAGGTGAGATGAAGACATGACAGACAAGAAGCATAAAAGGGAAGTTGAACACGAAGAACAAGTCAGTGAGATTCAGGCTGATGTTGTAGCGGAGGCTGAGGTCAGCGAGCGGGTTTCGGCGGAGATCGAAGCGCTGAAAAAGCAACTCGAGGATGCCGCTGCCAGGGCGTCCGAATATAAGGATAGTTGGATGCGGTCTCAGGCGGAGTTCCAGAACTATAAGAAGCGTCTTGAGCGTGACAATGAGATGGTGCGCGTCAACATGAAGGGCGATATCGTCAAAAAAGTTCTGCCCATGCTCGACGATATGGAACGTGCCTTGCAAAACCGCCCCGCGGATGAACCGTGGGTGGACGGGATCGAGTTGATTGTGCGGAAATTTCAGACCATGCTCGAGAGTGAAGGCGTGAAACGGATCGAAGCAGAAGGCGCGGAATTCGACCCGACCTTCCATGAGGCGATCTCCCATGAGCCGAGCGAGGAAGTTGCAAGCGGCCATGTGATCGCGGTAGTGCAAAACGGATATATGCTTGGCGAACGAGTAATACGCCCCGCTCTTGTGAGGGTGGCGCAATAAATTAATCTTTTGTCATTGCGAGGAGGCGAAGCCGACGAAGCAATCCCCAATAGGATGCAGGAGATTGCTTCGGGTGGAGAATCACCGCCCTCGCAATGACGATAATCAAAGGAGAACTTATTTCATGGCAAAAATCATTGGTATTGATCTTGGAACGACAAATTCCGTCGCGGCAGTGATGCAGGGCGGCGAACCCATTGTGATCCCATCGGCAGAGGGTGAACGTCTTGTTCCTTCTGTGGTGGCGATGAACAAAAATAACGAACGCCTTGTTGGACGCGTGGCGCGCAACCAGGCGATCACCAATCCACAAAATACGATCTTTTCGGTAAAACGTTTCATGGGCCGCAAGGCGGATGACCCCGAAGTGGAACGCACGAAAAAGCGCGTACCTTACGCGGTGAGCGCCGCGCCGAACGGCGATGTGCGTGTGGAGTTGGGCGGCAAGGAATATTCTGCGCCCGAGGTTTCGGCGATGATCCTTGCGAAGATCAAGGCGGATGCAGAAGCCTATCTCGGTGAAACCATCACACAGGCGGTTATTACCGTCCCTGCATATTTCAACGATGCCCAACGCAACGCCACAAAGGACGCGGGCAAGATCGCTGGTTTGGAAGTCCTGCGCATCATCAATGAGCCGACCGCTTCATCGCTTGCGTATGGTCTCGATAAAAAGAAGAATGAAACCATCATTGTCTATGACCTCGGCGGCGGGACATTCGATGTTTCCGTATTGGAAGTAGGCGACGGTGTGTTCCAGGTCCGTTCCACGAGCGGCGATACCTTCCTCGGCGGTGACGATTTCGACCTCCGCGTCATGGATTACTTGATCGAACAGTTCAAGAAGGACAATGGCATTGACCTGCATAACGACCGTCAGGCGTTACAGCGTTTGAAGGAAGCCGCCGAAAAGGCAAAGATCGAACTTTCGACCACGATGCAAACCGAGATCAATCTGCCGTATCTGACCGCGGATGCAAGCGGACCAAAACATCTTGTGATGACTCTCAGCCGCGCCAAACTCGAACAGTTGACAGCGGATCTTGTCGACCGAACGATTGCTCCTGTTAAACAGGCTTTGGCTGATGCCCAATTAAAAGCAGGCGACATCCATGAGGTGGTATTGGTCGGCGGCATGACGCGAATGCCCGCCATTCAGGACAGAGTCCACGCGTTCTTTGGCAAGGATCCGCACAAAGGCGTGAACCCTGACGAAGTCGTTGCCATCGGCGCGGCGATTCAAGCCGGTGTGCTTGGCGGCGAAGTAAAAGATATTCTGCTTCTCGATGTGACTCCCCTGACCCTCTCGATTGAAACGTTGGGTGGTGTTGCAACTCCACAGATCGAACGCAATACAACCATCCCGACCCGCAAGAGTCAGGTATTCTCCACCGCGAGTGACAGCCAGACGCAGGTGGAGATCCACGTGTTGCAAGGGGAACGCCCAATGGCGGCGGATAACAAGTCGTTGGGCAAGTTCATCCTTGATGGAATCCCACCCGCGCCGCGCGGTGTTCCACAGATCGAAGTGACATTTGATGTGGACGCGAACGGCATTTTGAAGGTCAGCGCACAGGATAAGGCGACTGGTCGTTCACAACACATCACTATAACTGCTTCATCTGGTTTAAGCGATGCGGAAGTGGAAAAAATGCGTAAAGACGCGGAGGCACATGCCGAAGAGGATAAGAAGCGCAAGGAATTGATCGAAGCGCGCAACAATGCAGATAACACGGCCTATGCCGCTGAGAAGGCTTTACGCGAGTTTGGTGAAAAAGTCCCGGCGGATGTGAAGAGCGAGATCGAGGCGAAAGTTGCTGAGGTCAAGCGCGTTGTGGAGGGGGAGGATGTCGCCGCGATGAAAGCCGCCACGGACGTGTTGGGGCAGGCAATTCAAAAGATTGGCACCAGCGTCTATGAGCAGAATCCAACTGCGGGTGGTGGAACAGAGCCGGGCTCTTCATCCCCAAAGGATGATGGGCCGGAAGTTGTGGATGGAGAAGTGCACGAGTAAACCCGCTGGTTGAGTAGGGGCGGGGTTTTCCCGCCCCGTATCGAAACCAGCAATTAAATGGTGTGGTCTCGATACGGGCTTTGCCCTACTCGACCACCATTTGATAATTATGAGCAACGATTACTACGATACCCTGGGCGTTGGCCGGAGCGCGAACGATGATGAGATCAAAGCCGCGTTCCGCAGACTCGCGCGTCAATATCATCCCGATGTGAACAAAGAGGAGGGCGCCGAGGAAAAGTTCAAGGAGGTCAACGAAGCCTATGGCGTATTATCCGATAAGGACAAGCGCGCCCGTTATGACCGTTTTGGCAAGGAGGGGCTGGGCAACATGGGCGGTGGTTTCCACGATTACACGATGGATGGCGACTTTGCCGACATCTTCGAGGACCTGCTGAGAGGCTTTGGATTCTCAACAGGCGGACGCGGTTCGCGTCGCTCGCCGCGCCGTGGACGCGACCTTCAAATGCAGGTCACGTTGACGTTTGAAGAGGCAGTCTTTGGGGTCGAGAAGGAGATCGAGTTCGAACGTGAAGAGACTTGTTCACGTTGTAATGGCAATGGCGCTGAACCAGGCACGTCACCTGTAAAATGTTCCACCTGTAATGGACAGGGTGAGGTGCGTCAGGTGCGCCAGACCTTTTTGGGTCAGATGGTGCAGACAGCCACATGTCCAGTCTGTAATGGCCGCGGCGAGATGATTTCGTCTCCATGCAAGACCTGCCGCGGCGGCGGATTGGAACGCAAGATGGTCAATAAGAAGGTGCAGATCCCCGCGGGCGTGGATCGCGGCACACAGATCCGTCTGGCAGGGGAAGGGGGGCCGGGCATCTATGGTGGTCCGCATGGAAATTTGTTCCTGGTTCTTGATGTCAAGCCGCATAAGTTTTTCAAACGCCGGGAAAATGACATTCTCCTGAATCTCGATATCAATGTTGCACAAGCTGTTCTTGGCGCGGAGATCGAAGTGCCGACGCTCGATGGCGATGAGAAGTTGAAGATCCCTGCTGGGACACAACCTGGGAAAGTCTTCCACATGAAAGGTAAAGGCGTTCCGTACTTGCGAAGGAAAGATCGCGGCGACCAGTTGGTGATCGTCAATGTGGCGGTGCCGACCCGGCTTACCAAGGAACAGCGCGAGTTGTTCGAGAAACTGGCTGAGAGTTTGGGAACAACCGTCAAACCGCAGGAAAAGGGATTCCTTGATTGGTTGAATGAAGCGTTGGGGGGATAGTAATCAGTGACCAAAGGAGAATCGTCACTTGACGGCTCTCCTTTTTTATCCTATAATACTGAATACTTGAGCAAGTATTCATATATTCAATATGTCACTCAAAGAATCGACCTCCACCCATCTCGCTGACTTGTTCA
>DATIUT010000373.1:0-19332 GCA_035466615.1 Anaerolineales bacterium
ATGTGTTATACGTTAATCAACATCCAAAATGGAATTTTTTTAGTCTTTTTATGCCTTATTATTTTGTTCGTGATGATTGGTTTTTTGCTTTGAAAACAGAATCTGATTAAACTACCAACACAATGTGCATCATTACATCCCCCTCATAATCTTCTCCGCCCGCGCCAGCCAAGTGTAACCTTCCACATCCTCCCTAGCCTGCCTACCTAACACAAGCCTGCGCGGCTCGTCAGCAAGTAATTCCCCAATTACTAATTTCCAATTACCCAAGTCATCTGGTTCACAGAACACGGCATTCTTCTCGTTCAACACTTCACGGATCACAGGCAAATCTGCTGTAACAATCGCGCGCCCTGCCGCCATGTATTCGAACATCTTCATCGGGCTGGCGACGCTGGCGGAGTCTGCTGTGCCGCTGGAGCCCATGATGGAGCGACTGTAGGGCATGAGCAAAACGTCCGCGGCGGATTGGTAGAGGGGCAAATCCTGGTTGGGGATGAAGCCGGTGAAGGTGATGTTATTCGATTGCGCGCGTGATTTCCACGTGGTAATGTCGTCCGGTCGCCCGCCGACCCAGACGAAGTGTGCCTGGGGAATCTCTTTTGCGAGCGCGAGGAACAGGTCCGCGCCGCGGCCGGCGTAGAGATGACCGGTGCACATCACGGTCGGGGTGGAGGGAAGGTTCAGGGTCTGGCGGGCAAGTTCGGGCGCGGAGGGAAGCGAGGCGAAGCGTTCCAGTTCCACACCGTTGGGGGCGATGACCACATCGTCCGCGTTGAAACGAATGTTGTGGCGACGTTCGAGCACGTCCACCAAAGCTTGCGTAATGGAGGCGAGGCGCTTGCGTCCACGCAGGAGGGCGAAGGCGCGATGCCAAGCGGGTCCAAGCCTGCCCGTGGGTTGGATGTGGATCTCGAACACGGTGGGAATTTTGAATGGCAGACCAAAGACCGCCGACTGGATCATCCACGTGTAGAGGAGGTCGGGCTGAAGGGCGCGGGCACGTCCCACGGACTGCCATGTGAACAGGCGTCGGCTGGAGGAGGCAAGCCATTCGATATGGAAATCCGTTTGCAAACCATAATGCGATTTCAAATTGACGGTTGACGATTGACGATTGCCTGGCACGATGAGCGTGAGGTCGTGACCGAGTTGCACGAGGGCATTGCACGCCTTCATCACCTGAATGCTGTTGGCGGTATCGGAGGGGATTTGTGACCCGGCAATCGCGACGATTCTCATGCAAGCGCTTCTTCACGTTTGATGATCGAAAGCCCGCGCAGGATGTTCAAAACAACCGACACGACCAGATACGCGGAAAAGATCGCCGCGCCCACGAGATAACCGCCACTGGGAACCAACAGGAAGATGAGCGCGATCTCGACCGCGCCGGTAACTGCCGCAACGACGAGCGGATATGCAGGCTTTCCCAATGCAAGCAGTAATGGGCGGTTCCAGTTGGCGATGTTGGCAACGCCATAACCGACGAGCAGGATCAAAAAGGCGGGATACGCAGGGGCAAGGTCGCTTCCGTACACGAACGGGATCAACCACCAGCCCACCGCGGCGAGGCCACCGCCTGCGAGTAGTGTCCACGCGGCGCCGATGGCGCTGACCCGTTTCAGCAGCTTGCGCGTGGCTGCCCACTGGCGTTCTGCGATGGTCTTTGTGATCTCGGCATACGTGGGAGCGATGAGCGGGTCGAGAGGCACCATGATCAGGTTGATCAGTTTGGATGCCAGGCTGAAATATCCCACTGCGGAGGTCGAGAGCAGGGTCGCGATATAGAGGCGGACGTTATCGCGGGCGAACAGGTTGACGGTCCCATTGAGATTTGTGCTGAAGGCAGAGCGCAGGATGGGTTTCCAGTCAGGGACAAGGTTGAGCGGGGCACGAGTCCAATCGTGCCCCAGTTTGTTTCTCAATTCACGCAACGCAGACCCTGTGACAATGACCCCCGCGACCGTCTTGCCGAGGAGATAGGAAGTGAGAATGCCTGTGATGCCCCAACTCGTCACACCCAAAATATGCAGGGCAAAGACAGCGGTGATAAGAACGGTCAGCGTAATGCTTTGATAGAAGTTGGCACGCGCCACCCGTTTGAAATTATCAGTGGTTTGAAGCACGCCCACCGAGGTTTCATACACAAGATTGGCAAGCAGGAACAAGCCATAGAAACGGAAGAGCGGTGTAATGGACTCGATGGACATATCTTTCACAAAGGTCTGCGCACCCCAAGCAGCGAGTAAAAACAAAACAATATACGCCAATACAGATGTGACCGCTTCCGTAAGACCAATGCCTTTCACGAGAGCGGCGGCGCGCGGTTTGTCATCCTGTGCCAGCGCCTCGCCCATGTACCTGACCGTCACCTCGCTCATGCGGAATGAAAGCAGGCGGTTCACGTTCGACGGGAAATCCATGACAACTGCCAATAGACCCGAACCCGAGTCTCCCAGCAGGCGAAAGACAAGGATCCCCTGCAAAAAACCAAGCGCAGAGGCGAACATGTTACTGCTGAACAGGTAACTGCTGTTCCGCAGAACGCGGCGCGACAGCGGGTCATCGAGGATTTTTTTGAAGTGAGGCATGGGAAACGAAACTTATTGATCCACGCGCTGATAGACCTGTATCACAGACTGCCAGCGGCACTTTTCGGCTTTGGGTGCTGAGAGTACCTTGACATACTTTTCAGATTCAAGAGTCTCTTTGTTCAAATAGAACATCTCGGTTTCCTGAACCAAAATATAATCTGCCTCCGCCAGCCACTGTTCTGCGAGTGCATCGTTCCAGTAACCGAAGCGCAGGAGCGTCTCCGCGTCGCCGCCGTTGAAATAATAATGCAGGTGATTCAACTGCGGGCCATACACCTGCACATCAGGCATATACAAAAAGATCGCTGGGATGCGCCCCTCCCAGTAAATTTTCGAAGCGGGTTTGATGATCTCGCTCAAGTCCCGCCCCGCCCGTTCATAGGATGCGAACACATCCGTCCCTTCGCAATCGAAGAAATCGCTCCCTTTGCCCAGGACTTTCGTCGGGGATAACACCAGACCGATGATGAGGAACGCGTTGATGGCGACCAGCCCGATCTTTCCATCCGGGGCCTGCTTCCGTTTCAATTGAACGTATGCCACTCTGAGAGCGATCCCACCCGCCGCCAGCACGAACAGGCTCATCCCCAACACGAACGAGAGTCGGAACAACAAGAGATGCGGAAGACCTGTCACATGCAGCATGGCGTTCCACACGTAGACTTTATCCAGCCTGTCGATCATCGCCTTTGAAAAATCCGCGCTCAGGTCTTCGTGTGTGCTGAACCCGATCCCCATGACCAACAGCGCGATGGTCGTAAAGATAACCACCAACCTTGCACGTGAAAGTTCCTTTGTCAGGAACGGCGCAGCAATGACCAGAAGCATCAGCCCGATAAAATCGGTGTACCCGATATAAAGCAGGATGCACGAGATGCAGTACTCTCCAAAGAACGAGGCCTGCATGTGTCCAATGAACAGCGTCAGGAAAAGAATGCTCAGAAAGATGGCGGCACGGATGCGTTCGTTCAGGGGTTTTGTCGGGCGTGCGGGCCACAACAACCACACCGTCACCGCGCTGACCAGCGCGACGAAATGCAAACGGAACGTCAGGAAGAAGTACAGCACCATCCGATAGGGATTGCTCTCTTCGAATTCGCCCAATGTCTCTCCCATGGCTGAGTCGGGTAAACGCCACGGGTCAAGGAACGGGGACATGAACTGCGGGATGACACGTCCTGCCCAAAGTTTGAGGTTATCCGGGTAGTAAAACAGATTCCCCCCGAGGAAGAAGACCGCCGAACACAGCATGGAATACAGGCCGGTCTTCCAGCCGTGTTGCCAGAAGATGTACACAAAAAGTATCGGCGGCACGAATGCCATGGTCTCACGCGTCAACACCAGGGCGGAGGTGAGAGCCGAGCCAAGTAATATCTCCCAAAACGAACGTTTCTCGCCCACGGTCAGGACGATGATCCACACCAGCATGGCTGCCACGGGTCCTTCGGAGATCGCCAGTGTGTAGAGTTTGATTTCGGCCGGGTTCAAAGCCATCACCCAGACGATGCCCGCCGCCCACCACGCGTTGCCCCAGCGCCGCGCGAAGGCCCACAGCCCCAGCAGGGTGAACAGGCTGAGAAAGATCATGAAGTAACGCCCGGTATCAAGGCCGCGGCCGAACAAGGTTTGCGACAGTCCCGGTATCAGGAACGAGAGGATGGAATGGTTGGTCTGCAGGCCGTAATCGGCATACGGTGTCTGCTGACCGCTGACGAACAGCCAGCCCTTGTACAGGTACATGCCCTCATCGAGGAAGGATGTAGTTGTGCGGGCGATCTGGAGTGCACGCACAACATAGACCACACCGCCGGATAACGAAACGAACAACGGTATCCATGCCGCTGAAAGGAGTCTCTTTACCGAGGCGGTCAATCTCTGCATGGTTTCCTCACGAGGTAACGATATCCTTTGCCCACTCACGCTCGGCGTTATACCACTCGACCAGTTTCTCGATGCCGGAGCGCATGTCATATTGTGGCTCCCAGCCGAGCAATCTGCCAGCCTTCGATACATCCGCCCAATTGGAACGCATGTCAGCAAGGTTGGGCGAGCCGTATACCACCTCCGCTTTTTTGCCGACCACATCCTCGACCAGTTTGATCAGGTTGTTGATCGTGATCACCTCATGTCCGCCAAGATTGATGATCTCGAAACCAACAGGCTTGAGCGCAAGGATAACCCCGCGCGCGATATCATCAATGTAGGTAAAGCCGCGTGATTGTTCTCCGTCACCGTTCACTCGCACGGGACGTCCCTCACTGACCCACTGCACAAAACGGAAGATGGAAAGATCCGGTCTACCCGCAGGTCCATAGACAGTGAAGAAGCGGACCACGGTCACATCGATGTCATACAAGTGGTGATAAGCATGTGCCATCGCCTCTGCGCCTTTTTTGCTGGCCGCGTACGGCTGGAGCGGTTCACTGCTCGAAGCCGATTCGGGCGTGGGATATGGCGGGTCCTCACCGTAAATACTGGATGTGGATGCAACGATGAATTTCTTTGTCCCGGTCTGGCGGCATAGTTCCAGCATGTTCAATGTGCCGGTCATATTGCTCTCGACATACACCCATGGGTTCAAGACACTATTGCGCACACCCGCCCAGGCGGCAAGATTGATGACACCGTCGAATTTCTGATCTTTGAAAAGGTCAACGATTGACTTGTCTGAGATATCCAGTTTACGAAAGGTGAAACCTTTCATTGCCTGTAATCTTTTCAGGCGGTAATCCTTCATGCGCAGATCGTATGCCTCGTTGAGGTTATCCACGCCGACAACCGTATGCCCATCCTGGATGAGTAGTTCGGACGTTCGTGCGCCGATGAAGCCAGCCGCGCCGGTTACCAGATAATTTGCCATATATTCACCATATCAATCACCAAAGGTGGTCGAGTAGTGGCGCATTCCCTGGCGCCACGTATCGAGACCACAACTACCAGATTTTTTCGCTTACCTGGTGGTTTCGACACCTGCACGTGCGTGCTGGTGCAAGTGTACGGGCGAGAAAACCACTCGCCCTACTCAACCACCGGCCAATCCCTACAATCTCACAACCTTCTCGCCGGGATCAGTGATCTTGCGGGTCGCATTGCGGCTGTCGAAGACGAATTTTGCCTCTTTGACGATCGCCTCATAATCATAGACCTTGTGGTTGGTAATGACCACCACGGCATCCGCCTCACGGACGGCTTTCATCATGTCTTTCACACTGTCCATGTGCCAGCCATCATTTTCGTGATGGATGTGAGGGATATACGGGTCATGATACTCGACCAGCGCGCCTTTCTTTTGTAACAGGCCGATCACATCCAGCGCGGGCGATTCGCGCACATCGTCAATATCGGGTTTGTATGCCGCGCCAAGCACCAGCACTTTCGAGTTCTTCAGTGGCTTGCCGCGATCATTCATTGCGTCGAGTATGCGGCTGACCACATAACGCGGCATGTTGGTGTTGATCTCGGATGCCAGTTCGATGAAACGCGCATTGTAATTGAACGACTTCATCTTCCATGAGAGATAAAGAGGGTCAATGGGAATGCAATGACCTCCCAAGCCGGGTCCCGGGGTGAACTTCATAAAACCGAACGGTTTGGTCGCCGCCGCGTCGATCACCTCCCACACATCCACACCGAGACGTTCACACATGATCGCCAATTCATTGACCAATCCAATGTTGATCATGCGGAAGGTGTTTTCGAGCAATTTTGCCATTTCCGCCGCCTCTGCCGAGGAGACGGGATGCACGGTCTTGATCGCGCCTTCGTACCAGGCAGTCGCCACTTCACTGCAGGCTGGCGTGATCCCGCCCATTACCTTGGGCGTGTTGATGGTCGTGAAATCCTCGCGCCCCGGGTCCACACGTTCGGGCGAAAAGGCAAGGAACCAATCCTCGCCTATGGTCAAACTGTTTTCAGAGCCAAGTTTTGGAAGGAGCAGTTCGCGCGTCGTTCCGGGATACGTGGTTGATTCAAGCACGACCACCATGCCCTTGTGCATGTACTTCGCCAGTTCCTCGGTTGCAGAGATGATGAAAGACATGTCCGGGTCGCCGGTCTGGCGGAGCGGCGTCGGCACACAAATGCTGACCGCGTCGATTTCCTTCAAAACGGAAAAATCGGTTGTGGCAGTGAGATGACCCGATTTGACCAGTTTCTCAACCGCCTCGGTCTTCACATCCGGGATGTAGGAAATGCTCTTCGAGAGCGAATCAACCTTCCGTGAGTCGGGATCGATGCCCGTGACGTGGAACCCGGCTTCAGCGAAGACAACCGCCAGGGGCAGTCCGACATATCCGAGTCCCAGAATCCCGATGCGGGCTTTCTTATCCTTCAGTTTTTTAACGAGCGTTTCTTTTGTAGACATTCTTTTCCTTATACTCCCTTATGGAGAGGGGGTTGGGGGGAGAGTCAAAACAAATTCAATTGCTTGGGTTCATCCTTTATTTCTTCTTCGACGACTTCCCTGGCAGACCTGCCCAGCGCCTCACGCGCCTTATTGAGCAGTTCGGGTAGTTTGGCAAAATCGGCAAGAATGGCAGGCTTGAGCGAGGCTTGATGCAATGCCGCGGCAGGATGGAACATGGCAATGACATAACGACTGCCGACCTTGCGCATCTCACCGTGTACCTGACTGATCTTTGCACCTTTCATGAACTTACCCATCGAAAAGCGGCCAAGCGTGACGATGATACTCGGGTTGATCGCCTCGATCTGGCGTTCAAGATATTTGTCGCAGGCATCCAATTCCTCGGGCTGCGGGTCGCGGTTGCCGGGCGGACGGCATTTTACTACATTCCCGATCCATACATCCGCGCGCGTGACGCCAGCCTGCGCGAGCAGTTGGTCGAGAAACTGCCCCGCCGCGCCCACGAACGGACGCCCCTGCTCGTTCTCATGGAAACCGGGTCCCTCACCGATGAACATGATCTCGGCATGGGCGGGGCCTTCACCGGGTACTGCCTTCTTGCGTGAGTGATGGAGTTCGCAATTCGTGCAAACGGAAACTTCCTTTGCGATCTGGGCTAATGTTTCTTCAGTAGTCACCGTGTTTCTCCTCGTCATGCATCTACGTCAAACGTTTAATGTGAGACTTTGAACGTTTATCGGTTCAAGGGTCATCAGGATCGCGTCCTCATTATTATCCTTGTAGTAATGTTTCCTGCGACCCACTTCTTCATAACCAAACTTGCGATACATATCGCGGGCCGCCAGGTTGCTCTCACGCACTTCCAAAAAGGAAGTGACCGCGCCTTCCTTCGACATATAACGCAGGGCATACGTCAATAGTTTCCCGGCAATGCCCCGCCTGCGATAATCGGGATGTGTGGCAATCGTGGCAATATGCGCCTCGTCCACCAGCATCCAGGCAACAATCATACCAATGATTTTTTGATCCAGTTCCACCACCCAGCATCGTGAAGCGGGGTTATCCACCAACTCAAAATGGAAGGACCTCTCCGGCCACGGCAAACTGAACGACAACGAATCCAACTCAATGACAGCCGGAAGATCTTCCAATGTCATCCTGCGAATCTCCATATTCATGCAGGCGGCGACCCATCGGTGTGCAAATAGATCGGCGCAAGTGAAGCTTCATCGTCCACGTCGCCAGCCTGCCAGCGCGCCCACGCCAGTTCCGCCAGCACAGCAGGCCTCCTCACCGATTGGGCGGGAGAGGCAAGCTGTATATTTTCAACGTTTATTTTTTGACGTTCCTCCGCCGAAAACTCCCCACACAGGATGGATGGACTTTTCACCTCATCCATCAACGCTTCGAGACTCACGACTTTTGCCTGACTTTGAGCCTGCCACCCTTTCCTCGAACTTTTATACACGCCGATGGCGAAGCGACCGCGCCCGGCCTGTATTGCACAAATCAATGGATGTTTGGAGGCAGGTTGCGCACGTGCGAGAATATCCAATGTCGGAATTCCAATCAACGGAATGCGTTTCGATAAAGCCAGCCCCTTGACCAATGCCAGCCCGACGCGCAGACTTGTGAACGAGCCGGGTCCCAATGCCACACCCAATGCATGGACATCATCCATGGCCAAACCGCAACGGGTTAGCAGATCGGCTATTGCGGGGGCAAGTTCCACCGTATGCCGCCGACTGCTCCGCCACGCACATTCAGCAATGACCTGCGCCCCGTCATATAACGCCAGCCCAACCTGTGTGGTGGATGTATCCACAGCGAGTAGCATCAGTCCCCTCCAACTACAATATGGCGGATGACTTCAAGAAGTTCATCGTATCGTTTGCCATTGGCATTGAATCTCATTTCACGTTCTTCTTCATCGATGTGTTCAAGTTGAACCCACAAGTGTTCCGCAGGGACGAGCCCATCGATGCGTTCGGGCCATTCGATAAGCAACGCGCCGTCAGCCAGCATGGAGTCGATATCCAATTCTTCAGCTTCGGGCGTGGAGTCGAGGCGGTACGCGTCCATGTGGAAAAGCCTGCCTCCGTCTGCGCGCCGGTATTCATTGACGATGATAAAGGTTGGGCTGGAAACCGGATCCAGCGAACCCCATCCCTGCGCAACACCCTGCACGAAGGTTGTTTTGCCCGCGCCAAGATCGCCCTGCAAACAGATCACGTCGCCAGCCTTTAATACACCACCCAAACGCGCCCCAATGCGACGTGTCTGCTCGGGGCTGCGGCTGAAAAAATCCACCGAGTGTGAATCTAATACAGGCATCGGAAAGATTATACCCCGTGGGCATTATCTATCAGGCACGGGTGGCCCATGCCGGTAAATAAAACGACCTCCAAAGTCATCTTTGGAGGTCGTCCATACATCAACGATCTTACGGTTCGCTGATCTTGATCCAATCCATCTCGACCAGAATTGGCAACACATCGAAGGACGAGACTGATACACCCACCTGCCCCTCGCGCAGGCCGAAATTCTTTTCCGTGATGGAATTGACTTCCCTGCCATTGATGGTTAAGGAGAGTTTGTCGCCGTCGCAGGAAATGGAGTATTCATTGATCTCCTTGCCCTGTTTGATGTCATTCGAGCCGCCATTGGTTATGGTGGAATATGAAATATCGCCATTCGATTTCACTTCACCATACAGGATGTCGTATAAACCGTTGTTGGCAATGTTGAATTCATACCAACCCACTTCCGGATCGTACCTGCAGATCAGGCTGACAGAGTTGTTGTTCCTGCCGCGGTTATCGGCGCGAACGGTCAATTCAACGTCTTCATAAGTGTATGCATTATAGAACAGGTAATAATAGACATATTTGCTTTCGAAATCCCACACGAGGTTTCCGTTTTCCGCCTCCACTGTCACTTTGTCGGGGTCTGCGTCGGTTGAACCTGTCACGGTCAATATGTCCCAGTACCCAGAGAGCGGAGTATCGAACTCTTCAGTATAGAATTGCTGAACCTCGGGCGCGGGCGGTTCTGTGGGAGCGGCGACTGTCGGTTCGAGGGTGGGCGGTTCCGTGGGCGGTGGCGCCACGGTGGGTTCCACAACCTGGGGAGGTGTAGTCGGTTGCGGTTGCGAAGGAGTATCTCCATCGTTTGTAGTGATGACGCATGCCAGACCAATTACAAGCACAAAGACTGCAAACAGAATTAGGGGACGAAAATTCTTCATAGCGTTCTCCTTTTTTGAAATTTACACTAGTATATAGTATATGTAGGCTTTAATACAATCCCTGAAATATCAAATGAATTGCAACAGTAAAGTGGATTCGTGGTAAATTCCAAGCCACATGCCCATACCTGCCATTTTTCTACTGTTTGCTTCTGCGTCCCTGCACGCGCTTTGGAACCTGCTTCTCAAACGGTCGCAGGAAAAATACATCGCCATGGGCTGGCAGGTGATCCTGAGCGGTGTTTTTGCATTGATCCTTTTGCTTTTCGTTGGCCTGCCGCCGCGCTCCATGTGGGTCTTTGCCATATTCAGCATGACACTGGAGGCGGTCTATTTCATATTGCTTTCCAATGCCTACAGCGACCATGACTTTTCGCTGGTCTATCCCATCGCCCGCGGCGCCGCGCCTGCCTTTCTCATGGCGTGGTCGGTGTTGTTCCTGCATGAGGATCTCACAACTGGCGGCGTCATCGGCATCGTCATGATCGTCTGCGGGATGATCGTCATCGGTGCGACCAGCATCATCCAGGCGCGCGGGAGCAGACTCCATCTCAAAGGGGTGCTCACCGCGCTGACGGTCGCATTGATCATTTCGTTATATACATTGATAGATGGAACCGCTGTAAAGGACGGTCCGCCTCTCTCCTACGCGTTGACCATGTTCATGCTCGTCCCCATATTGACCACCACCTACAACCTCCGCCGCTTCGGATGGGAGCGCTTCGTCTCCGCCTGGAACGGGCCGCGGCTTCCTTTGATCTTTGCCGCCCTCCTTGGCGTGGTCGCGTACCTGTTCGCTCTGTTCGCTTACACCATCGCGCCCGTCAGTTATTCAGGAGCCATCCGCGAGATGAGCGTGGTGATTGGGGCATTTTTAGGCTGGCAATTTCTAGGGGAAAAAATGGGCGGGATGCGCGTACTCGGCTCCATTGTGATCTTCGCAGGGATATTGACCATCGCCCTCTTCGGGTGACTTCTTTGTGGGTTGAGCAGGCAGCGTTCGCCCGCCGTATCGAAACCACCAGGTTTCAAAAACACCCTTGTAACAAGTTCGTCTTTGCTCATTCGTGGTTTCGTTACGCCCTTGACCACTCAACCACCAGATTTTTCTAAAACAGACTCAAAGCCCACACAATCAATGGCGCGGCCAACAATCCCGGCAACATATTCCCCACACGGATCTTTTTGATCTCAAGCAGACTGCTGATTGCCAGCCCCAATAAAATAACGCCGCCTGTGGCGGTCAATTCGTTCATCATGGAGGGAGTAACGATCGCGTTCAATTGCGCCGCCAATAAACTGATCCCGCCCTGGTAAACGAGAATGACAATCGTCGAAAACATTACCCCGACACCCAGCGTGGACGCGAACGCCAGCGAGGCGAACCCATCCAACACGGATTTGACCGCCAGCAGGTTGTAATCGCCAGTCAGCCCATCTTGAATGGAACCCAAAATCGTCATTGGCCCCACACAAAACAACAGCGACGCGGTCAGGAATCCGCGCACGAATTTGTTCGAGCCGTCGTCAGATTCTTTTGAAAAGCGTTGTTCCAAAATTTTTCCCAAGTTCTGCAAACCGTCTTCGATCCGCCACCATTCGCCAAGCAATGTGCCGATCAATAATGAACCCAGCACGATCAATGGATTCTCCGTTTTGAGGAACATCTGTACTCCCATCGCGGCGGTGAAGAGACCCATCCCTGCGATGACAGTGGATTTCAATTTTTCAGGAATGCGCGCGCCGAAGATCAAGCCAATGATGCCGCCGATGAGGACGGTCGCGATGTTGAGGAATGTGCCTGTCATAAAAACCTGTCAGCCACAGAGACGCTGAGTCACGGAGATTCTTTTTTGAACCACTAAGGGTGCAAAGCCTGCAAAGAATATGACCCTTCGCTTCCTTTACGTTCTTAGCAGTTAATTTCTCTGCATTCTCTGTGTTTCTGTGGCGGAAAATCTATGATTTTGCCAGTGTCGTCCTATGTCCCGCGGCTTTGTTCTCCAACAACTCCAGCACGAAACATAACGATGACAAACGATTCAAATATCTTTGCAGATTGGGGTTCGAGAGTCCGTCCGTGTCGAACATTTCCACCACGCGGCGTTCGGCCCGGCGGATGATCGCACGCGCCAGCGACAGCGCCGCGCCTGCCAGTGAGTCGCCGGGCAGGATGAATTCCCTCGGCATCTCAACGACCTCGCTCAACGCGTCCGTTTGTTCCTCGAGCCATTTCACGCGCGATTCGTCAATGAAGCGAAAACGTTCCGCGTTTTCAGGCGTGGCAGCCACCTCCGCCATCAGTTTGTACAAATCCCGTTGGGCTTCGAGCAGGATGCCGCCCGAGCGTGGATCCAGACATTGGGCGCGCGCCAGCCCGAGGGCGGCGGTCGATTCATCCACTGTCCCCACGGCTTCGATGCGCGCGTCATACTTCATCACGCGCCCCTCGCCCAGCAAATTCGTCGTTCCGTCGTCGCCTTTGGCTGTGTAAAAGCTCATGGGTTCGATTATAACCGCTTATAATCGGGCGAATGCTCACCCAATATCACATCGAGATCATGCTCGCTTCGCTGGGCGGCCGTTTCAGCCCGCGCGCCATGTCTGTGATCATTCAGGCGAACCTTGACCAGGACCGCTTGAGCGGACAGTTCGGTCACGACGAGTTTCACTTCGACAACAACGCCTTCAAAAAGTCATATGCCTACATCGAGGGGCAACGCGCACTCACGGTTTCATCCCTGCAAAAGGGTGACGCAAATACTGCCTGGCAGGCTTTTGGGAGATTCCTACACTCCGCACAGGATTTCTACGCCCATAGCAATTACATCACTCTGTGGGTCTCACGGCGCGATGGAAAAACGCTCCCTCCTCCGTCCGAAGTTGACCCCGTTGACCCAAGCCTGATCCAAAGCCCGCACCTGCGTTCGGGCAAGGTGTACTTACCCCTCGACGCGTTATACTTCATCAGGCAGCTTAGGCCCCTCATCCTGCGTATCATCCCCCGCGACTCGCACGCCTGGATGAACCTTGACTCGCCCGAGCAAGGCTTCAAATTCGACTACGCCATGCAAGCCGCCATCAAACGGACACTGATCGAATTCGAGAAAACGATAACTGGATTTTCAGAGGAGATGTGCAGGTTGTTTTTGGATAGGTGAGGGCAAAGGCGACATGCTTGCGAACATACAGTAACCGCTCTTACAACCCACCCACACTGACAAACGAACAGCCGGCCCATTCACGAGCCGGCTGTTCGTTTTCTTATTTCTTCTTGGTTTTCTTCACTTTGGGCTTTGCCTTGGCGACTTTCTTCCTGGCAGCCACAGCCTTTTTCCTTGTTTTCGCCTTTGTCTTCGGTTCTATCTTCTTTGCAGGCATTGGCGCCACAGGAAGTTTCTCCAACTCATCCACCATCCTGCTCAGCACATCGAACCCACCCTGCCAGAATTTCGCGGAGCGGATGTCCACGCCTGCCTCGGCAAGAATTTTTGCGGGCGCTTCAGAACCGCCAGCGGATAATATTTTGAGATACTTCGGCTTGAACGAGTCGCCTTCCGCTTTGAACTGCTGATACAGCGAGAAGACCAGCAATTGACCGAACGCATACGCATACACATAGAACGGCACGGCGTAAATGTGCGGGATGGAGACCCATTCCCATTTGAACTCGTCGCTCAACTCGACCGAATCGCCGAACTGCTCCTTAAGGTTTTCCATATACGCGGCGCACATCTCATCCACCGTCGCGTTCTTCTGCGTCATGGCATGTGCTTCGCGTTCGAACATCGCAAAATAGATCTGGCGCAGTATCGTCGCGAAGGCATCGTCCATTTGCTTGAAGAGGATGTCGCGGCGCACGGCTTCATCGGTTTCCATGGCGAGTAATTTTTCGGTGAGCATCATCTCCCCGAAGGTGGAGGCAGTTTCAGCCAGGGGAAGAGACGAGTGGAACGTGAATACGCTGTGGTGCGACGCCAGCATCGCATGAATGGCGTGTCCCAGTTCGTGCGCCAGAGTTGCCACATCCCGCGCGCGTCCCGTGTAATTCATCAAGACGAACGGCGTGTCTTCGGGGTTGATCGAAGCGCAGAACGCGCCGCTCTGTTTGCCTTTGCGAATCTCGCTGTCGAGGCGGTTCTGGTCGAACACGCGGCGCGCCAGTTCTCCGATCTTCGGGTCGAACGCGCTGAACGATTCCAACACCATGTTGGCGGCGGCGGCAAACTCGAACGGCTTGTCTGATCTGGCAACGGGCGCATAAATATCGTAGCGGCGCAGTTTCCCGACTCCCACGTGTCTGGCTTTCAGCTTGAAATAACGATGGAAGATCTTTGAATTCCTCTTCGTCACATCGAGCAATGTGTCCACCACATCGTCGGGGATGTCGTTGACGAGATTCCGCACCGACATGGCACTGCTGAACCTGCGCAGGTTGATGTTTTCGTTATGCCAGTCGCGCGCACGCGTCTGATACATCTGTCCAAGGATCGGACCGTCCTCACCATAGACTCGATACAGTTCCTGATATGCCCTGGCGCGCAGATCGGGGTCAGGACCTTGAATGTACGGCTGTACCTGGGCGCGCGTCAACTCCTTCACTTCACCGTTCACCTCCAGCTTGAAAACATAGCGGTTCGTGATGGCATCATACAAATTGACAAGAGCGCTGGAACCTGTTACATCCTTGAGATTGACGATCTTTTCCTCAGGCTCACTCAATGTATGCGGTTTGAAGTGACGCATCTCTTCGAGATAATACCGATAATCGCCCGAAGCAGACATCAGGCGATCGGCGTTCGCATCGTCCAGTTCCTTCCACCACAGGCTGAAGAATAACGTGCGGTTCTGCATCTCCGCCGCAAATTGCTGGACGCGTCCCATCAAACTTTGGGCGTTCTGGTTTTGCGTATCCTCCGCGAACGAGAGACCTGCAAACGAATAGACCCTGTTCACAATGCGCGATGTCGCTTCGGAGGCGCGCACCGCATCGAGAAATGTATCAACATCCATATCGGGTTTGAGTTTGTTCCGCACACCCTCGAACGACGCGACCTGCTCCTCCACATTATCGAACGCGCCCTGCAATTCAGGGCTGTCGAAACCAGGAAAGAGTTGTGTTAAATCCCATTTTTTGATTGCGTATGCCATGATTTCTCCTTTTTGTATTTCGTCATTGCGAGGAGGGTGATCTGCCCGACAAAGCAATCTCCAACCTGATAAAGGGGATTGCTCCGCTCCGCTCACAATGACAGATATGATTTATAAACTGGATCGGATATGGACGATATCCCCGTCCTTGACGATATATTCCTTGCCTTCGAGCCTGAACTTGCCCTTTGACTTCGCTTCCGCCATGGACCCCAGGCTGATGAGGTCATCGTAAGCCACCACCTCCGCCCGGACGAATCCGCGCATCAGATCGGTATGGATCTCACCGGCAGATTCCTGTGCGGTCGCGCCGATCTTCGTCTCCCATGCGCGGACCTCATCTTCGCCAACGGTAAAGAACGACTGCACCTGAAGCAGGTCATAGGAAAGGCTGATCATCTTGTTCAGGCTGAGTTCCTTGATGCCGTATTCCTCCATGAACATGGCGGCATCCTCAGCGGAAAGTTGCGCCATCTCCATTTCAAGTTTGCCCATCAAAGCCACCGACGGCACATCCAACTCTATTTGCGGCGCGGATTGTGCCTCGCCCATGTTGAAAACCACCAGCACAGGTTTACGCGAGAGTAGACCGAACGAGGCAAGTTCCTTTTGCTCCTCGTGGCTGTACTCCAACTTGCGGAGAGGAATGTTGTTGTTCAAGGCCTCAAGCAAACGATTGAACAGAATAGTCTGACGTTCATTCAAGGCTTTGTCCGTGCCGCCTTTTCTGCGTTCGTCGACAAGACGCTCGACCTTGCGCTCGACCGCGATCAGGTCGTTCAACAGCAATTCGCTCAACATGGACTCGACATCGCGCTTCGGGTTCACGCTGCCGCTGGGGTGCATGACCAGGTCGCTTTCGAAGGCGCGGATGACGAGGATGAATCCGTCCATTTGGGCGAGCTGGTTCAGGAGTTGCCCGGAAATGCCGCTTTTGGCGGACCCAGTTTCCAGTCCCGCGATATCCGCATACGTCACCCTGGCGTAGATCGTCTTTCTCGGGTTGAACATTTCTGAGAGTCTGGTCACGCGCGGGTCGGGAACATCCACCACCGCGGTATGGACTTCGAAGCGTCCCGCCGAGGCGGTGGTGGGAGCGTTCCCTCGTGTGAGGGCGTTGAAAATGGTTGTTTTGCCTGATTGGGGTAACCCGATAATTCCAAGTTTCATCTATCTTGACCTTCGTGTTGGGAGTGGTATACTTGCGAACGCATTGGCCGAAGTGGCGGAATAGGCAGACGCGCACGACTCAAAATCGTGTTCCCTACGGGAATGAGGGTTCGATTCCCTCCTTCGGCACTGCCGATTATACCTGAACGTCCTCCATGTACTGGAGGGCGTTTTTGTTCATGTGAATTACCCAAATCTGACATGGTAGACTCATCCCTGCCATCACGAACCGGGCAAATTCAAATTCCGGATGATCTTGTGAACCATCGTTTTCGTCGTCATTGTATACTGATCCTGTGCACAGTGTTCATCGCGAGCTGTACATCCGCCAGCAATGGATCGGCAGAGTCGCCTTCCCCCAACTGGGCTTTTGTGGATATCCCCAAGCCGCAACCAGGGCCGAAGATACCATCAACCTCCCCAGACGTGATTCCGACAATCCCCACTCCCACGTACATGCCCAACGCAGACGTTCTCACTGTTGCCGTTTGGGTGCCCCAATATCTTTCAGAAACGCTGGGCGGGATGCTCGATGATGCTCTGCGAGGTTTGTTCGTAAGCGATGCGGCAACAGCAAACATCAGTCTCGAGGTAGGGGAAGGAAACGTGGTCAGTCAATGGGTATACGCGCTGGTGACTCCGTTCTCATCCATCATGCAGGGAATGTCTGGGGATGAGTTGTTATCGCTCTGGCAGGGAGGTTTACCTGGCACACCGTTGCTCATGGATTCAAACACGTATGACATGTTCACAGCGTTATGGGGATCGGCGGGAGCGAACGTACAAGTCGTCGCAAAAGAAGCGTTGATCGATCATGCCTGGTCGCATCAACTCGCGCTGGCAATTGTTCCGTTTGAAGGTCTTGATCCACGCTGGAAGGTCCTGCCCGTGGATGGACTCTATCCCATCCATAAGGATTTTGATCTGGGAAGCTATCGGCTCAAGATCCCCGTCTCGTTGATCAGCGACCCGGAGCGGGTCGCGTTGATCCGGAATAATTTCCTGATCCCATCATCCAATCTCGACCCGCAAAAGATGACGATCGTCGCCATGACCGGCGTCACGGCGTTGGTGCGCGCCACCGCATCCACCATGGAAAGGCGCGGCGTCCTCTATCCCGCGCAGGACATTCGTGACTGGCTGATCAACGCGGATATCACGCATATCAGCAACGAGGTGCCGTTCGCTGTGGATTGTCCGTATCCGAATCCCGTCCAGGAGGATGTCCGCTTTTGCAGCCGGGACAGTTACATCCAATTGCTGGAGGATGTTGGCGCGGACGTGGTGGAACTGACCGGGGACCACTTCTCCGATTGGGGCACGGATGCGATGCTCCACACGCTCGACATGTACCGGGAACACGGCTGGCCTTATTACGGCGGCGGAGCGGATCTCGCCGATGGACGAAAGACGTTGTTGATCGAGAACCATGGCAATCGAATCGCGTTCATCGGCTGCAATGCAAAAGGCGGTTCCTTCGCCCAGGCCAGTGACACACAGCCGGGCGCGGCAGTCTGTGACATGGACTGGATGGCTGGCGAGATCCAGCGCCTCAAAGCGGAAGGCTATCTCGTAATCGCCACGTTCCAGCATCTGGAATATTATACGTATACCGCACAGCCCGACCAGCAGGAGGACTTTCGCCAAATGGCACTGGCTGGCGCAGACATCGTCAGCGGGAGCCAGGCACACCAGCCGCAGGGCATGGAATTTCTGAACGGTTCCTTCATCCACTACGGACTTGGGAACCTGTTCTTCGACCAGTTTAGCTATTGTGACGCCTGCCGTCAGGGACTGATCGACTTGCACGTCTTTTACGACGGACGTTACATCAGTACGGAGTTATTACCGATTCAATTTATTGATTATGCCCGCTCCCGCCCGATGACACTCGATGAGGCGAATGATTTTTTGCGGATTTTGTTTGATGCAAGTGGGTGGTGATCATTTTTCTATAACACTATGAACCTGACAGGTCTTCGCGAAAAGCATATAGATTTTGTTCATTGTCCACGCGAATGCCATAGTTAACAATGGCACAGGTGAGACCTGTCAGGTCTCAGAAATCAAACTCATTTCATAGACTGACGTCTATTCTCTAAGTTTGATGCTGTCGTTGGGCAAAATATCAAATGTCCAGCTATTGGAATTATTAAGGCAGCTGGTCCCGTTTGTCACCATGAAATACTCGTTTGGATCGGGGTTCCACGCCCAAAGGCTATAACAGCCTTCCACCAGGTCATTAATGACAAGAGATTCCCCTGCGGCGAGAGTATAGCCGCGGTAGCCGCATACACCCTGCGGGTTGCCTGGGTGTAGATTAACAGAGAGCATGATCGTCCCCTTTGTTGGATTGTCGATGCGGATCTTGATCGTATTCCCCGTCAGTGTATCTGGCAGGACTTTATTGATACATGGATCTCCAGCATCGGAATTCCCGCCGGGATTTTGAGTGAGGACTGCTCCCGCGGTTGGCAGGGGGATGAAAGTATTTGTAGGCAATGGTATATTCGTAACCGTCGCGGTTGGCGAGGGCGGTGTAGCCGTCGGGATGGCGGCCTGGGTCTCTGCCAGTATCGTGAGGGCTGATGCGACCGCCGTGCTTTGCAGGTCAAGCGGGTTGACTGTGGGTGCAGCCTGTGGTGCACCACACGCACTGATGAATATCGTGATCACGAGCGCTTGCGCGAGCGCCTGGGTGGGAATTGAAAAACGTTTCATGTGGATGTCTCCTGCTGGCTCGAATTATACAGGTAGGGGGTAAAATACCACCACAGGAGGATTTCTCCATGCCCAACACGGAC
>DATIUT010000374.1:0-13093 GCA_035466615.1 Anaerolineales bacterium
TTGCGCACAACCATTGCATGAGAAATTCGGAATCCCTGCCACCAGCCGCGCTTCCTTCTATCTGTACAACACAAAAGAGGAAGTGGACTTGTTGGTACATGGGATTTATAAAGTAAAGGAATTGTTTGGGTAGGATATGGACGACCTCTATCGCGAAGTCATCATCGAGCACTATAAAAACCCCGGCTATCGTGGACATCTCGATCCGCACGATATTCAATTTGCTGACAACAATCCGCTGTGTGGCGACCATATCGAGATCACGATGCAAGTCGGCGAAAATGGCATTGTCAAAGATGCGCGCTTTGATGGGCACGGTTGTGCCATTTCGCAGGCTTCCGCAGATCTATTGATCGAATCCATTATTGGCAGGCCGCTCGAAGAAGTAAAGCAATTAAACAAACAACATATTCTCGACATGCTCGGCATTGACCTGGGACCCGTCCGTTTGAAGTGCGCCCTCCTTTCGCTCAAGGTGTTGAAAGCAGGGGTATACGGGCTTGGCGAAGCGAGTGATGATTTGGTGGAATAATATGTTCGACTATACAAAAATTGACGAATCAAAAGTTGAATTTGCAGATATCGCGCCCTCCAGTGAATTGCCGAACGGTGAAAGACTTTTCCTTGAAGTGGAGGGCAGGGCAATTGTGATCTTCAATATTGCCGGTCAATTGTTTGCAATTGGCGATATCTGCACTCATGATGACGGTCCGCTCGGGGATGGGGACCTGGAGGGCTACAACATTGTCTGTCCGCGTCACGGCGGCGAATTCGATGTTCGTACAGGAAAAGTGATGCAAATGCCCGCAGTAGTGGATATTCCGGCGTATCCTGTGAAGGTTGTGGATGGGATGATACAGGTGGGAATACCGAAAGAATAAATAATATCGGGGTGTGAAGGAAGAACGGGGAGGGATGAAAATCATCCCTCCCCGATTTGTTTACCAATCACCAGCGTATTGAATATCGTAAGGCAGGGTAATTCTTTCTATATATGCCCGCCTTAATTCCACCAACTGACGGATGTGCAGGTTATCATGCGCAACCCATGAGGCGAACATTTCGCCTGCCCGCATCGTTCCCCATTGGCTTTTATAGGAGATGTTCCAGTCTGTATTCTTCAAATTCTTCAACCAGATCAGCGACTTTTCCCGTTCGTTGAAAAACTTTCTTTGCATGGACTTGAAATTCTGCTCGTTGTATTTCCGCGATTTCACCCAGCCCTGCGGGTCAATGACGTGGTATTCTTCGTTTTGGCGGTGTAGAATGAAATCCAGGTGTTCGCGAAAATCCTCACGTTCTTCATCGTAAAGATGACAAAGGACTTCGAGAATCGACCATGCATCTGCATTCGATTTGATCCGTGCTTCCTTCTGGGGTATGCCCGACAATAAAGCACGAATCATCCCGGTATTATTGGTCAATTCCTGGTATAGAATTTTGAACTCCATTCACCCCCCTTTCAATTGCCGAATTTTCCAACGATTCGCAAGATATCAAACCCCTCTGCAAACGGACGTTCCGCCAGTGCGCCGTGGCGTATCATGATGGAACGCGTCAACTCGCTGTTGAAGTAGTAACGGTCTCGGTAGGTCTCGTATTTGGATAATGCCTCGACCTTCTTGTTTACATCTTCTTCCGTGACCTCAACAAGAAAATGCGGAAAGAAGCCATGAGATGAACGCACAACATCGAAGCCTAACACCGTGATGCCGCGGAAGGCACGCAGGGCTTCGTCGGTCATTGTGTTATGGTCCTGGTGTACATCCTTTTGCGAGTGGACAAATATCAGGTCGGGCTTGAAGTCTCTGCGGAGTTTCAGGAAATATTCAAGTATTTCCTGCCGCGAATCGGGGAACACGCGGGTGGTGAATGGACCCAAAATGATCTTTTCTTCTGGAACTCCCAACACTGCCATTGCTTCGTAATGTTCGCCCTTTACATTCTTCAAATCCGGGTTTTTCTGGTTATCTGAAAGCGTAACACACAAAACATCCGTCGTGTTGAGGATGTGATGTAACAGGGCGCCGCATCCCAACTCAATGTCGTCGGGATGCGCGCCGAGGAAAAGGACTCGTTTACCGGAAAAATTCATGAGCAATCCTCATTATTGCCAGAAATGAACGACGGTGAGAGATGTAGCAGTTTCCTGCTTGGGTGGCGATTGCTTCGGGATTTCGAAGCTGCACCTGCACTTGTGTGGGATTTGTTTGGCAAATCATGCAAGTGTCGCATCTCGACCCTCGCAATGACGGAAAAATTTACTTGGTTGCCAAAATCCCACCGACGACTTTGGTCATTACAAGTTTACCGTCGCGTTCAAACCAGCGCGTAGCCACTTTGGCGATCTTGCCTATCAATGCTTCATATTCATCCTTGCCATTGAACATGGATGTCCACAGTTTGCGGTCTTCGCTCAGAGACGCGCGGACGTAATCAATGAACGGCGCGACTTCGGGGAAGGTGAGATGGTTCTCGAACTTGTGCAATTCAGTCTTGGTAAAAATGCGGTCAATGGTATTGTAGATGTCGCCCTTGAAACGGGAGGAACCGGGCATGGGAGGAATGGTCGCGTTGGTGGCTTCCTTGATAATATCGTAGAACATTTGCTTGTTCTCGGGCAGTGGCCCGGAGACGAAAAGCCGTCCGCCGGGTTTCAGGACGCGGTGGGCCTCACCAAATGTAAAGTCCAGATTGGATGCGTAGTAGATGGCAAAGGCGCTGGTCATGAGATCGAAGGTGTTATCCGCAAAGTTGAACGATTTGTTGAAATCCAAAAATTGGAAATCAATGTTTGAGCCGCGCTCCCTGTTCCTTGCGCGTGCCTTGTCGAGAAGTTCTTCCGAGAAGTCACCACCCGTGATTTTTGCCTGTCCTTTAGTATAATCGTCGAACAAGAACGAGAGTTTGCCCGCGCCGCATCCAACATCGAGAATGTTCATATCCGCCCGAGGTCGAAGCAATTCATTCGTCCAAACATCTATGTTGGCGGAGCCATATTTTTCGTGAATATCGATACGGGTAAGCAGATCCTTGCTGGTTTCCTGGTAATTGATTTCCATTGATAATCTCCTAATGGTGCATCGCACTTGTAGTTTCAAAAATTATACCAAAAATAAACCAAAATTCAACCTCTGAATTTTGAATGGAGCAAAATGAAAAATGTTATTCAGCCAGTCAAAGGCACACGCGAATTCTATCCTGAGCAGATGGCTTTGCGCAACTTTATCAACGACAAGGTGCGTGCAGCATCGCAGGCCTTCGGCTATGTGGAATGGGACGCACCCTTCATCGAAGCCATTGATCTCTACGCGGCCAAGTCGGGCGAGGAACTGGTCAAGAAACAATCGTTCGTTTTCACTGATCGCGGCGGAGAAGAGGTGACACTCCGCCCGGAACTCACTCCCAGTCTCGCGCGCATGATCGCCGCCAAACAAAACGAATTGATGTATCCCGTACGCTGGTGGTCGTTTGGCCCGTTTTGGCGTTATGAACAGCCGCAAAAAGGACGAACGCGCGAGTTCTTTCAATGGAATATTGACATGCTTGGAGTCAATTCTCCGGAAGCAGATGCAGAATTGATCGCGGTGGGCGCGACGTTTTTGCGCTCGGTCGGACTCGGGCCGCAACGGGCACAGATCTATGTGAATAATCGCCGTTTGATGGAATCCCAGTTTGACGCGCTGGGAATCACAGCCGAAAAACGACTCGATGTGTCGAACCTTGTGGATCGCCGCTCGAAGATGGAACCTGCCAAGTGGGATTCCTATGCATTGGAAACCGGCCTGTCTCAGGCCCAACTCGATGGCTTGAAAAAGATCCTGGCTGATTTCGATCTGTGGAAACAAAGTGATGAGTTGACCCGTCTTTTCGCGGCGCTTGCGGCGTTGGGCGTGGAAGACTATGTGAAATTCGATCCCAACATCATGCGCGGACTCCTGTATTACACAGGCACAGTGTTTGAAGCGTTTGACACGACCGGTTCCTTGAAACGCGCCATCTTTGGCGGCGGCCGCTATGACAATTTGCTCGCCGATGTCGGAGGGAATCCGCTTTCGGGCGTTGGCTTCGCGATGGGCGATGTTGTAATCGGGATCATTTTGAAGGAAGCAGGACTCGTCCCTGAATTTCAGCCAAGCCCCGTGCAGGTGTTGGTGACCGTGTTTGATGAAAAGTTATGGATGCAATCCTTCGCGTTGGCAGCGGAGTTGCGTCGGGCCGGCTTGGATGTGATGGTTTTTCCGGAGCCTGCCAAACTTCCGAAACAGTTCAAGTTTGCCGACAAGATGAAATTAAAGGTTGCTCTTGTAATGGGCCCAGATGAGGCGGAAAAGCGCCAGGTGGCGGTGAAAAATCTGTCCACTGGCGAGCAGGTCATAGTCTCGCGTGAGGCGGCTGTGGGGGAGATCAGAAAGATCGTTGGATAGAGCAGCGCGTGAACATTACACTTCAGTCCGTCACCATAGAAAACTGGCGTGCGTTGGTAAAACTCCGGGTGCGGGAAGACCAGAAACATTTTGTCGCGGCGAACGTATATTCAATTGCGGAGGCGCAGTTTGGGTTCGAGTATGAGGGTCATTGGGATTTTCATCCGTTCGGGATTTACGATGGCGATACGCCAGTTGGTTTTTTGATGTATGGCTTCAATTTTGGACACCCGACACAACAAGCCTTTATCATCCGTTTGATGGTGGATGAGAAGTTTCAGGGCAGGGGATATGGACGTTTGGGCATGCAGAAGATGATCGAAATTTTTCGTGCCGACGAGCGTATCAAAGAGGTTGGGATCAGTTATGAGCCTGAGAATGATGTTGCCCGCAAGTTGTACGCGAACTTGGGGTTTGTGGAACCCGGCGAGATGCTCGACAATGAAGTGCTTGCGGTGTTGAAGTTGCGCTGATTTATGGTAAAATCTCGACCGCTTCACTATATGGAGCCTGTAGCTCAATGGCAGAGCGCCACACTGTGGATGTGGATGTTGTGGGTTCGAAACCCATCAGGCTCCCCTAAGAGTCTCCCATTGTGGAGGCTCTTTTTCATGTGTAGTTGTCCCATCGAGGGATGATATGGGTTCGAAACCCAACAGGCCCCCAAAACACCTTTGAAAGAGGGCGTCTTTTTCATTTGGTAAGCCAGCCATAGGTTTCACTGACAGGTGTAGATTGATTGAAAAATCCGTGAAAATTCGCGTAAATCTGGGGCGGGAACTGACCAATGGGCATCTTCAAATTCGTTGTACAATTGATACATGTCCCAGACCATCAATGTACTCTTCCTTGCGGCGGAAGCCGAACCTTTCGTAAAAGTGGGGGGATTGGGAGATGTGGCAGGAACCCTGCCGCGTGCCTTGCGGGCCCTGTCCAATGATGAATTAAAAATTGACGTTCGCCTCGTTTTGCCGTATCACTCGGTCATCCGTGACGAGTCGCTCAAGCCAGTGGGAATTTATTCGATTCCGCGCGGCGAGGTTGAGGTCCAGGTGGAGGCGTTTGAAGGCGTGCTGGATGGTATGCCTGTATATTTCATCAACGGTGACCCGATCCGCGCGAGTGGTTCTGTCTATTCATCCAACAACAAACTCGATGCGGAAAAATATGTCTTCTTTGCACTTGCTGCGTTGGAACTGCCGCGTCAGACCAATTGGAATCCGAACATCATCCATTGCAACGACTGGCACACTGCGCTTGCCGCGTATGGAAACCTTGTGAAGCGCTGGGAGGACAGGAAGAATCGCATCGCTTCCATGATTACGATTCATAATCTGCCTTTCCTTGGTCCTGATGTCAAAGAGATCCTTGAACTATACAACCTGCCTCTCGCAAACACTGACTTGCCGGATTGGGCGCGTGTCATGCCCATGCCGCTTGGGCTTTGGGCATCAGACACGATCGTTGCCGTTTCGCCCACGTATGCCGATGAAATCCTGCACGAAGAATTTGGAAGCGGCTTGCAGGACTTTTTCAGAAATCGGGCCGAGTCCATTTACGGAATCTTGAATGGATTGGACATCGCTTCATTCGACCCGCAAACTGATCCTGTCATAGCAAACCAATTCAGTGCTGACGATTTACCCGCGCGCAAACAGAATAAAACTGCGTTGCAGGAGAAGCTTGGTTTGCCCGTTTTGCCGGATGTGCCTCTGCTTGGCATGGTCTCACGCATGGATGAAGCCAAAGGCATTGATATTGCCCTCAAAGGGTTGAAGATGCTTGGCAAACAAAAATGGCAATTGGTGATCCTTGGCGCAGGCAATCCCAAATTGGAAGAGCAGGCGAAGAAACTTCAGGAATTCCTCCCAGATCGCGTACGCGTGGAGACGCGCTACGACGCCAGACTTGCCCGACAAATTTATGCAGGGTCTGATATATTCCTGATGCCTTCGCGTTATGAGCCTTGCGGCATTTCGCAAATGATCGCCATGCGCTATGGAAGCGTTCCGCTTGTCCGCGCGGTCGGCGGATTGCACGATACCGTCACGGAAAGCGAAACAGGTTTTGTCTTTGTTGATACAAAGGTGAAATCCTTCAACGATACACTTCGGCGGGCGTTGCTGTTGTATCCGTATCATTCACGTTGGGCAAATCTGCAGAAGGCGGGCATGGCACAGGATTTTTCATGGTCACGCTCTGCGCAAAAATATGTCGAACTCTATAAAAAATTGATTGAAGGTTCCACCTTGCCAGTCTCTGATGAAACCTATCCAGCGCGTCCTACGACCCCATCGTGGAAGGTCCGCGAGGAGAAGAGCGAGAACGGGGATGGATAAATGAAAACAAGGGCAGTCATTCTGGCAGGCGGCGAGGGTTCACGGCTGGGAGTGCTAACCGCCAAACGCGCAAAGCCGGCAGTTCCCTTTGCGGGAAAATACCGCATCATTGATTTTCCGTTGTCTAATTGTGCCAACTCGGGCATATTCGATGTGATGATCCTTGCCCAATATCGTCCACAATCCCTGATCGAGCATGTAGGCTCGGGCGCTCCCTGGGATATGAATCGCGACTTCACCGGCGGCGTCAAGATCCTCTCGCCGTATAAAGCCCGCAACGACTCTGATTGGTTTGCCGGCACAGCGGATGCCGTCCAGCAGACTTTTACCTTCATCAAAAAGGACAACCCTGACTTGATCCTTGTCCTTTCCGGCGACCATATTTATACAATGGACTACGAACCGATGATCGCCTTCCATAACGACCAGCAGGCGGATCTCACCATGGCCACATTTCGAGTTCCAATGGAGGATGCGACACGCTTCGGCATCCTTGATGTGAACAACAAATACCGGGTAACCTCATTCGTTGAAAAGCCTGCCAGGCCTCCTTCGAATCTTGCGAACATGGGTGTATATCTCTTCAACCGCGAATTGCTCGACAAGATTTTGTGGGAGGACCATTTCAGCGAAGACTCATCCCATGATTTCGGCAAGGATATCATCCCGCGCCTCGTTAAATCGAGGGCAAAAGTCTATGCCTTTCCCTACACGGGCTATTGGATGGATGTGGGGACTATTGTATCCTACTGGCAGGGACACATGGATCTGTTGTCCCCATCACCGCCATTGAAACTTTATAACCGTAGCTGGGTCATTCACACCCGTACGGAGGAACGCCCGCCGGCACGTTTCCCGGCCACCGCGCGCGTCTATGCCAGCATGATCTGTGATGGATGTTTTATCGAGGAGGGCGCGATCGTGGAAAGCAGTGTCCTTTCGCCGGGGGTGATCGTCCGCCCGGGGGCGGTTGTTCGTGAGTCCATCGTTGCCACCGATTGTGTCATCGAGAGCGGTGCAGTGATCGAGCGTGCCGTCCTTGACAAGCGCGTGCATGTCGAACAAAACGCCCGTGTCGGTTGGGGGATTGCCGATCAGAATATCAAGATTGCCATGGTGGGAAAGAACAGTACTGTTCCTGCAGGATATATTATCGAACCCGAGGCGGAGGTCGGCACGGATGTCGGCGCATCCGATTACACCGATTCGACTTTGCGTGCAGGGCAAACCATTCAAACTCGGAGACGGGCAAATGAAATTTGAGCGTTCGGGCGGGATTCTTCTTCACCCCACCAGCCTCCCGGGCCCTTATGGGATTGGCGACCTCGGTCCGCAGGCTTATCGTTTTGTAGACTGGCTGGCATCCACGGGCTGCAAGCTTTGGCAGGTGCTTCCGCTCGGCCCCACCGGTTACGGCGACTCGCCATATCAATGTTTTTCGGCATTTGCAGGGAATCCATACCTCATTAGTTTTGATGCGTTGATCGAAGATGGGTTGTTGACTCAGGGCGATTTTGCAGACATGCCGCCCTTCAACGCCTCGCGCGTGGACTTCGGCCTGCTTATCCCGTGGAAACTTGATCTTTTGCAAAAGGCCTTTTCCCGCTTTCAATCAGCATCTGACGGACTTGGTAAAGAGTTTAATAAATTCTGCGAGGAGAATGCTTACTGGCTCGATGACTATGCCTTATTTATGTCCATCAAAGAGGCGAACGGTGGCGGTGCATGGAACGAATGGAATGAGGATCTTCGCAAGCGTAAAGAATCTGCCATGGACAAAGCCCGCAAGACGCACACTGAAAACATCCTGCGATACTCCTTCTATCAATTTATTTTCTTCCGTCAATGGAATAAACTGCGCGCATATGCAAATGCACGCGAGGTCAAAATTATTGGCGATATTCCCATCTTTATTGCCTATGACAGCGCCGATGCCTGGTCGAATCAAAAACTGTTCTTCCTGGGCAAAGACAGCCTGCCGACGGTTGTTGCAGGTGTTCCACCCGACTACTTCTCTGCGACTGGGCAGTTATGGGGCAACCCGCTTTACCGCTGGAATGTGCACAAGAAAACTGGTTACACCTGGTGGGTGGAGCGTTTTCACTCTGTTTTAAACTTGGTGGATATCGTGCGCGTGGACCACTTCCGTGGTTTTGCCGGGTATTGGGAGGTGCCGTTCGGCCAGCCTACAGCCGAAAATGGACGATGGGTCAAAGGTCCCGGCGCGGACTTCTTCAAATCAATCTCAGCCGCGCTGAACGGAACTGCTGGTCTCCCGATTATTGCTGAAGATTTGGGGGTTATTACTCCAGATGTAGTTGCGCTTCGTGATGAATTTGGTCTGCCGGGTATGCGGATTTTGCAATTCGGTTTTGACGGTGCAAATAATCCCTTCCTGCCGCATAACTATGTTCCAAACTGCGTGGCTTACACAGGCACACACGATAACGATACTGCACGCGGCTGGTACCAGTCTGCCCCGGGGCACGAGCAGGATTTTGCCCGTCGTTATCTTCGAGTGGACGGAGGCGACTTCCCCTGGGATCTAATTCGAAGCATCTGGTCTTCAGTGGCGGTCTATGCTGTCACACCCATGCAGGATGCGTTGAATCTGGGAACCGAGGCTCGCATGAACTTTCCATCGAAACTGGGTGGCAACTGGGAATGGCGTATGAGCGAAAAGGATATGAGTTCGGAACTCGCAGGCAGATTTAGAGAACTGAACGATCTGTATCTTCGTTGATTCCCTGATTTCAATCAAAAACGGACAGTCACTTTCATAGTGGCTCTGTCCGTTGCTTTTACTCTCCTGATCGAAAATCAGCCTATTTCTCTGTCAGATTGACCACGATCGCATTGCTGGCTTGAATCAAATTCTCGGGTGTGATCATGATCTCCTCGCCCCATTGACCTGCGCCTGTGCCAAGGACGGGTTCATTCACGAGACTCGCTTCGAGGAAGGTTCGGAATCCATCTGGTTGCCAGCCAAAGGCTGGAATTGAGCCGATTACGTATCCCGTTGTTTGTTTTACCACTTCGGGGTCAGCCATTTTGATGTTACGTGAACCGATCGCTTTTTTGAGATTTCCCGAAACGGCGTTTTGGTCAGCGCCTAACATGACAAGCACGCACTCGCCGGTGTCAACCACTTGAAAGATCAAGGTTTTCACCGCCTGTCGTTCAGGAAAGCCAAGCACACGTGCGACATTCGCTGCACCTTTTTCAGTTTCAGATGAAAAGCTTTTTCGTTCGTATGGAATATTGTGTTCATCAAGATAAGTATGAGCAGGGAGTTGGGTCATTGTCTGTTCCGTGAAGCTAGATAAATGCCGAGCAATATCAATATACCACCGATGATGGTTGCGATGGATGGCGTTTCACTCAAAATGAAGAATGCAAGGATGGCTGAACCGATGGGTTCGCCCAGCGTCATCACTGCCACGAACGCGGCGGGCAGGTAACGCAACGCCCAGTTGTATGTCGAATGCCCGATCAATTGCGGAACCGCCGCGAGCAGGAAGATCCAGCCGTATGTGTTTGCCTCATATCCAAGCGGTGATTTTCCCGCCGCGAACATAATGACTAGCAAAGCAACCGCCGCCATGCCGTACACCAAAAAGATATATGGGATGAGTGACATCCCGGCCCGTAATTTTCTCCCGATGATCAGGTAGCCTGTCACTGCCCACGCCCCCGCCAGTGCAAGGAAGTTTCCCCACATGGCACTCCCTTTGGTCGCTTGCATGACCTGACCCAACTGCGGACATCGGATCCCGTTTTGGATGACGCACGCGTCGGACAATCCGACAACTGCTCCGCCCAAAATAGCCAAGCCCAACCCGAGGATTGCCGCGCGCGTCAATTTCTCGTTCAACAGCATTGGCGAGAGCAATGCCACCCAAAGCGGACCTGTTGACACAAATACGACCGAACTCGCGACCGATGTATATTCGAGCGAGGATATCCATGTTGCAAAATGAATGGCAAGAAATAATCCAGATACAATCCCCAATGCGATCTGTTTGCGCGTAAAGCTTTTGATCTCAGTGCGGTGACGCGTTAGTGCGATGGGGGAGAGCAACAACGTGGCGAATGTCAAACGAAGTGCCGCGATGACGAGCGAAGGCGCACCATCTGTTTGCGCGAAGCGGATGAAGATCGAAGCGGTGGAAACGGCCAGTATTGCAATGAACAGGTTGAAAGGAAGGAGGAAGCGGAAGCGTTGTTCAGTCACCCGCTGATTTTACCCGCATCCAAACCTTTACGGTGCCTGTTTTAGTTTTCAACGGCCCTTTCCATACGCGGCGTGCGGCGATATTCCGCATGCCTGCCTCCAAAGATTGTGCTGAGCCAGTCCGCCATTTCTTCGAGGGCGAAAGCATCCTGGTGGTCGAGGACGGTTTGCAATTTGGTGAGATGCTCGGTGAGTTCGCCCATTTGTGCACGGAACTCATCAAAAACCTCTGGTGTTGCATTTTTGCGCAGGTCGTTCGTGACTTCGTGTGCTTTGTCCACGGCTTGCATGGCATTGTGGATGTATTCGTTGATCAGGTCCCAGTCCGTCATGGCTTGCTCCTTTCCGGAACTGACCTGTTCCACTCATAGCGTAGCACAGAATGATATGACTTGTATTAGATTGTAGTGCGGGAACCTGACTGCCAATCGAAACGTCAGAATCGAGCATAAATTTGTTACACTATATATATTCCCTGTGAGATGGAATGAAAACGATGAGGCAAAATGTGCAAAAAGACAATTCGTAAATCGTGGATTATGTTCATTCTGTTGGTCCTTTTGAGTCTTGCCTGTAGTAGTCAGGTAACTGTCTTTGAAACCCTGGTCCCTCCGAATGTGGAGACATTGGTTGCAGGCACGCTGGTTGTCCTGACCGAAAATGCGCCCAAAATCACCAATACTTCCGTGCCGACATTGACATCTGCACCGGCAAGCGCGACACCGGAGAAATTTGGCGGGGTCTATGTGTACACAACCGTGGAGAATGTCAATTTACGGACGAACCCCGGCACCCTGTTCACTGTCAGCCGGGTGATGCCGCAGGGTACCCGGCTTCAGTTGCTTGGGAGGGCGCCCGGCAGTGAATGGTTAAATGTCCAAAACGACGAGGGCGTTGTTGGCTGGGTCAATGTGAATGTTGTGAAGGCTGGGTATGACGGACCGCCGCCGCCCGTGATCGTGCCAACGGATGTCCTCATTGTGGCCGGCAGTGTTCTGACGGAATCTGGCACACCGGTCAGCGGGATTGGGTTCGCTGTTTATCAAGGTTCGCGCCGCACTGATGCAATGACCAACACGGATGGCCAGTTCTACGCGTTCCTGCCGCCTGGCATGAGCGGGGTTTGGACCGTGGAGTATGCTTCGGTTGCGTGTACAAGCAACACAATGGATTCGAGCTGCAATTGCATTGGTGGCCGCTGTGGAAGTGCCAACCCCGCGAGTGCGTCTGTTCAATTGCCGCAAGTCGGGCCGTTGGGTTTTGTCTGGAAATAGAGACCGCTTGATTTGAATATTTTTCTTGACATGTCTTCTTTGCCGTACTACAATTTTTATGACGAAATTGGCAATTCAATCCAAAGGAGACAAAATGACATTTGAACTACCCAAACTACCCTATGCTTACGATGCACTTGAACCGCATATTGATGCTCGCACGATGGAGATCCATCATACCAAGCACCACAATGCGTACATCACCAATCTTAATGGTGCCGTGGAAAAGACCCCTGAATTGGCTGGTCAATCGCTCGAACAACTCCTGGGTGACCTGAATGCAGTCCCTGAGGCTGTGCGTGGTGTTGTCCGTAACCATGGCGGTGGCACCTTCAATCACAATTTATTCTGGGAGATCATGGGACCGAAGGCTGGTGGCGCCCCCAGGGGAGAACTGGCTAAGGCAATTGATTCAGCTTTCGGGTCGTTCGACGCGTTCAAGGATGAATTCACAAAATCCGCCATTGGGCGTTTCGGTTCCGGCTGGGCGTGGCTGGTCAAGAAGGGGAGTGGTCTGGCAGTCGTTTCCACCGCCAATCAGGACAGTCCACTATCGGATGGCATGACCCCCATCCTCGGCATTGACGTCTGGGAGCATGCCTACTACCTCCACTACCAGAACCGCCGCCCGGATTATGTCGCCGCCTGGTGGAACGTGGTCAACTGGGATGCAGTCGTCGAAAAATTCCGCAAATAGGCATGGTCCTTACCGGGTGGCCTGCCCCATTGTGACAAAGTACACCTTGCCCGAAGAATGAAGCAAGATATAATAAGTGTATCTAGCCAATTCACAATCCCAAAAGGAGATGTTCCATGACT